>CACYHL010000085.1 GCA_902774205.1 uncultured Bacteroidota bacterium
TATTAATAATAATTTTTTACGTTTTTTTGCTATACTATTAATTGTATTGAAAAAAATTGTATTTTTGCACCCTGAATTTTAGAAGCAAATAAAAAAATTAAATCATTATAAAATGGCAAATCACAAATCAGCGTTAAAGCGAATCAGAGCAAACAACAGAAAGAGATTAGAGAACAGATATTTCATGAAAACCATGCGGACCAAGCTGAAAGACATCCGTTTGGTGTCAGACAAAGCTGAAGCCACAAGCAAACTTCCGTCTGTGGTTTCTATAATTGACAAACTGGCGAAGAAAGGCATTATACACAAGAATAAAGCCGCTAACCTGAAGTCAGGTCTTATGAAGAAAATCAACAAACTCTAATAAATTGTGTTTTCATAATGGGAAGAAAGCTTCGTAATTTTTGCGGGGCTTTTTTTGTATTTTTACACCATAAATATTTAAATTATGAAACGTTCATTTCAAATTGCATTAATTGCGGCGGCAATTACAGTGATGTCCGCGTGCCACAACCACTCTGAAAATGTACAAACAGACGAGCAGTTACAGGAGACGGCAGCGCAAGATTGCAAAACGACAAATTCAAATCCCAAAATAAAGCATGGTGAAGTCAATGTCATCAACGAGGACAAATTCATCGCGTGGATTACAGATGTGGAGAACGATAAAGGATTCCAATACAAGGGCGATATGCCAGCCATTGTCGACTGCTATGCTGACTGGTGCCGTCCGTGCCACGCCATCAATCCGATCATGGTTGAATTGGCAAAAAAATATGAAGGCAAGATAATCATATACAAACTCAATGTTGACAAAGCCGCGCGCGTATCGAAAGCATTCGAAATCTCGAGCATTCCTTCGCTGCTTTTTTTCAAGCCCAACACCCAGCCGGTGAAACTTGTCGGAGCGCAAGCGCAAGAAAACTACGAGCGCGCCATTAACGAGCTGTTACTCAACGAATAACAGAATAATATGCGCCAAGTCCATTCCGCTATTTTGGTACTTCTGCTGACAGTAGCCACTTTATCTCTGTCTGCACAGAACAGCGTTTGCGACAATACAGAGAAAAAACTGCAAAAGTGGGCGGCACGACTTGAAAAAATCAACACCGTTGACCCTGAACTGATTGCGTTGCACTATTTTTTCGTTGAGGATATTCGCAAGGAGATGGCTTCTTTCGAGAAAAACACCCTCCAAAAACTTCGTGACTGTCCGAATCTTAATTTCCAACAAACTGTAAACCAATACGATGATCTTTCATTCAAAGCAAAGAATCTTGCAGCACAACTGAAATACCAGAAAGAGCATGTCGATATTCTTTTTTATCGGAAAGCGGAAGAGATGTTTCTTTTCGGTAAAATTGACAGTACACATTATTTTTTGGATAAAGCATTGCAATACAATCATTTGCAAGCTGACGCCCTTATTGCTAAAGCCAAACTCCTGATTGATGAGGAGCAATATGACGAATGTATAGATATAGTCCACAAACTTTACAATGAGGTGGCTTTGACCCGTGAGCAGGAGATGGCAGTCTCAGATTATACGCTGCAACTCTACGAGGTTCTGTACCATACTGGCGACTCGCTGCTGCACGCGGGCAGGGAGGCAGAGGCGCTTGACATCTTCACTTCGTTGGAGACATTCTGCAAAAATATGCCGACAGCCTATTGTAATGACGACTATTATAAAGCCATAATGCTATCAAAATCAGGGGTTTACAAGTCGTTTTTGAAAATAGCGGAAGTCGCGCGGCAGCGTGGCAACAATGAGATAGAGGAACAGTTTTTGAAATATGCGGAAGAGTACAGGGAAACCAATGAACTCATGGATTATGAGCCTGTTGTTGAACAGAGTGACACCGCCGCTGTGGAAATACATACAAATGAGGTTTTGAAAATTGAGAGTCAGAAAGAAGAACCTGCAGACGAGAGTGTGAAAATCGAAGAAATCACCACGCAAAAGGAAACTGAAGAGAATAATGGAAATGAAGTCAGTGAGGAAATTGAGAAAAATGGTGAAAGTGATATGCAAGATATTCCACAACCGGACTGCAAGACATTGATAATACGTGGTATAGAAGCGTTAACGAAAGGTGAGCGCGACACAGCCACAAACATCTTCAAGCAGGCAATGCAAATCGAAGGCTGCGACACAATCCCGATAGAGGATATTTTGAGGCTTATTGAAAAATGAGTTTCAGGGTGGGGGAGATTTATTTGATTTATTTGGAAAATAACAGATAATTTTATATCTTTGCACATTTGAAAAACAAACATAAAAATTTAAACTATGGGAAGAGCATTTGAATACAGAAAAGCAAGAAAATTCAAGAGATGGGGGAATATGGCAAAGACGTTCACCCGCTTGGGAAAGGAAATCACTATGGCTGCCAAGGCTGGCGGCGCTGATCCTTCGGGAAACGCTAAATTGAGACTTCTGATTCAGAACGCCCGTTCGGAGAACATGCCGAAAGAGAATGTGGAAAGAGCCATTAAACGCGCATTCGAGAAAGATACGTCCGACTACAAAGAGGTTATTTACGAGGCATACGGTCCGCACGGTATAGCTATCGTCATTGAGACAGCAACCGACAACCACATGCGTACGGTCGCCAATATCAGGAGCTATCTCAACAAACTCGGCGGCACTCTCGGCACTTCTGGAATGCTCGACTTCCTCTTCGACAGGAAATGCCGCTTCACAATCGCGAAAAAAGAGGGGCTTGACATTGAGGAGTTTGAACTTGAGCTTATCGACTATGGCGTTGACGAAGTTTTCGAAGACGAGGAGGACGGCACTGTGGTTATTTACGCTGAGTTCCAGAATTTCGGCCCGATTCAGAAATATTTGGAAGACAACAACTTCGAAATCAAGGAGTTCAAGTTTGAGAGAATCCCGAATGACGTGAAAGAGCTCACTGACGAGGAACGCGAGGATGTTGAGAAACTTCTTGAAAGAATCGAGGAAGACGATGACGTTACAAATATCTTCCATAATATGGCGTAATCTATTGATTTGTAAATAGTTATATTTATTATTTTTCCTTGAACAAATTTATAAAGGCCAAAAGTTATGTACTACTATAAATTCCGGGTTTATTACGATGAGATAGACGATTTTGTAAGAGATATTGAAATCCTTGCCTCTGACAATTTTGAGTCGTTCCATAAAATCCTGTATTCATCTATCGGATTGACTGGCAATGAGTTGGCTGTTATTTCAATTTGCGATTCGAAATGGAACAAGCAGAAGGAGTTCACCCTGATGGATATGCAAGATGACATTGAGGAGCAGGAGGCGGAATACGATGAGGAGGACAATTTCTCAACAAAATCGAATCTTCCTAAGTTTGTAATGGCCGATTCCATAATCAGGGATTTTATCGTTGATCCGCACCAGCACCTGATGTACGAGTACGATTTCCTGAATCCGAAGGTCTTTTACATCGAATTGCTGAAAACGCTGACTACGGAGGACGCGAGTGACTTCCCGCGCTGCACTTTCAAGGAGAAGGAACTCCCGAAAAAGGTTAAACCTTTGAAAGACCCTGACGACAACTATATGGAAAATCTTTTGAGAGAGCAGGAGGAAGAGGACGACGATGACTTTGGGGGATTTGAAGACGGTTACAACGTAGAAGATCAAATGGGACTTGACCAGTTAGATGGATTTAACGAATTTTAACCGTCCTACACTTTTGGTGATTGCAGGTGCGACCGCTGTGGGCAAAACCGCGGCGACAATCGGCCTTGCAAAAAAAATAGGCACATCTGTTATTTCAGCCGATTCGAGGCAATTTTACAGGGAGATGAAAATCGGCACCGCCGCACCGTCCGTTGAGGAGATGGACGGTGTGCCGCATTATTTCATCGGCAATCTTTCAATTTCTGATTATTATAATGTATATAAGTTTGAGCAAGATGTGCTTGCGCTTCTCCCGACTCTTTTTGAAAAAAACAATGTGGTGATAATGACCGGCGGCAGCGGTCTATACATAGATGCTGCCTGTCATGGCATTGATGACATTCCAGACCCCGATATGAATATTCGCGAATCGGTTATGGCACTTTTGAGAGACGAGGGGATCGAGGCGTTGCGAAGCCGGCTTCAGGTTTTGGACCCCGAGTTTTACCAGACGAACGACATGTCGAACCACAAGCGTATGGTACGCGCGTTGGAAGTTTGTCTGCAAACAGGAAAGCCTTACTCGGAGCGACTGCATAAGCAGCGGCAGACACGCCCGTTTGACATTGTTAAAATCTGCCTCACGCGCCCCCGCGAAGAGTTGTTCGCCCGCATAAACGCCCGCACCGACTCAATGCTTGCCAACGGCTGGCTCGAAGAGGCGAAATCCCTCTATCCATACCGACATTTAAATTCCTTAAATACAGTTGGTTATAAAGAATTATTCGATTATTTTGACAAAAAGCTCACACTTCCTGAAGCGATTGAGAAAATAAAAACGAACACACGCCGCTACGCAAAACGCCAAATGACATGGTTCAAGCGGGATTCGGAAATGCAGATGATGCCACCTGAATCATTGTGACTTTCGCTGCACCAAGTTCCGGTTGTACATGAAAACAGCTCTCTTATTGCCCACAGCGCATCACCGCCGGCACTTTCAGAGAGTCTATAAACGTCTCTTTGCTGATGACAGTTTCCCTGCCTTTGAAAAAGCGTGTTATTTGCCATGTGTCGTCTTTTAGGACAGGAACTCACCATTGGTGAGAGTTTTGCGGAAGTAAGGCTTCTTTCATATTGTGCTGTGTCTATTTGCCGCTCTAACTCTCTTTTAGTCAACCCATTGTTTTTGCACATCTGGAGATAAAACAGTCTTTCTTCATCGCTTTTGCACCTTGACATTATGGTGATGTTATGTGTCCAAGACAATTCTCTCACCATTGGTGAGAGTTTTTCATTTGAATTGTAAAGTTCGTAGAATTGTTTCATGCGCCAAAGATTTTTATCGCTAAACCCTTTGGCTTCAGGCAATTCTGTGGCTATGTATGTCGCTAATTGAGAAACAATTCCTTTTCCCCAACCTTCTGTTTTAACTTTTTCGCTTATCAACTTCCCAATTTGCCAATAAAGATCAACAAGTGTGCGGTTTGCCATTTCAAACACCGACTTACGAGCCAAACGTATTTGTTGTGTCAGCCACTCAAAAATTTCTTTTTGAGAAATATCGATATTATTTGGCAATTCTTTATTCATCTACATCGCAAACGCTATGGTTAATAATATGTTTTACTTGTTATTTTTTATTTTATTGGTATTCAATTAATTAATTTCTAATTCCTATCATCTTATCCTCTCCTGCTCCCATTTCCATGCTGAGGAGATCATATCATCGAGGTTGTGGCGGCAGTGCCAGCCGAGAAGAGTGTGGGCTTTGGTGCTGTTGCTGTAGATTGCCGGCACGTCTCCTGCGCGGCGCCCTGTCCTTTTCACGTTCAGCTTCACGCCAGTTATGCGGTCAAATGCCTCTATCATCTCCAATACCGACACACCATTTCCGCTGCCGAGGTTGATGGCGTCGAACACGGGTGCATTCGGCTCTTTTTCAAGATATTGCAGCGCTTTGACGTGCGCGTCGGCGATGTCGGCAACATGTATGTAGTCGCGGATACAGGAGCCGTCGCGTGTGTCGTAGTCGGTGCCGAAGACACTCAGACACTCCCGCTGCCCTGAGGCGACCTGTGTCATTATCGGCAGCAGGTTGTTTGGCGCGTCCTTAGGCTCCTCACCGGTTTTGCCGCTCATGTCGGCGCCAATCGGATTGAAGTAGCGCAGCGCGATGTACTTGGTTTCGGGGTGTATGTCGGCATAGAAACGCAGCATCTGTTCCCCAATCTGCTTTGTGTGCGCGTATGGGCAGAACGGTGTGCCCACTGGCGTGGACTCGTCAACCGGAAGCTTTTCCACATCACCGTAAATTGAACACGAAGACGAGAAAATTAGCTGTTTTACAGAGTATTTCGTGCAAGCCTCCAAAACATTCTCCAACGAACCGAGGTTGTTGCGGTAGTACTCCAAAGGTATCTCCACCGATTCGGGGACGGACTTGAAGGCGGCGAAGTGGATTATTGCGGCAATATTTTTCTCTTCTTCAAATATTCTGAAGAAATTTTCTTTGTCGCAAATATCTGTAAGATAATGTTTTATCTTCCTTCCGCTGATGGCTTCGAGGCGACCGAGTGTTTCAGGGTTCGAGCGCACGCAACTGTCAACGGCAATGGGTTCATATTCGCCACTTCGTATGAGTTCAAGAATTGTCTGCGAGCCGATATAGCCGAGCCCGCCTGTCACCATTACTTTTTTGAGACTGCTCATTCCTATTTCTTGATGAATTTTTCTGATTTTCCGTTTATCTTGATAATGTAAAATCCTGATGCGAGACCAGAGACATCAATTCTTAGCGTACTTTCTTGCAAAGTGTTGTGTAATAATAATTTGCCTGAAAGGTCATAAAGGTCAACCTGTGCGTTGTCAAAGTTGATGGATTTCGATTTGATGTTCAAGATGTCGTTTGTCGGGTTGGGGTAGAGTTCGAAGCCGCTGTCGTTGATTTGCTCCGGAATGTCGTTGTAGTTAAGCACGCCGGTTGCGATGAGGTTTTCGTATTGCCAGAGCGATCTTCTGTATCCGTCAAGAGTGGCGTTGATTCTTTCTAACTGACCGCGTGTGAACATGTTAGCGCAAAAGCCCCACTGGTAGTCCATATAGTTTTCAATCATGTCCGGTTCGTCTCCGTAGCCGGCGATGTGGTTTGTGCAGGTGTTCACGCTGCCGACCGGCTTGCAGTTCTGGTCATCATCTTGGGTGGCGGCGGTCACTGGCGGAGTGTCGTCAACATAGTCGCCGTAAAGCTTTGTGCCTCCGTAAGATACGGTGTCGCAGCCGGTCCCCATAAATTGTGTGAGCATCATATCCATTTGGTCACTTTGATTGTTCATGTCCCAATCTTCGCTGAGATTCTGGAAAGTGTGGTACAGATTCATATAATGGCCGAACTCGTGAGTGAATGAGCGGTTTTGTGCGTTTATCCCTTTCCCCACCAAGTCGGTTGCCGTACCGATGTTACCGATAGCATCGTGGCGGATAAGCACGCCGTCACAGTTGGGGTCGCTGGTGAACATTGCTGTGAGCGGGTTTGTGGGCGGGAAGAGCGACATACCGACAACTGTGCCGCCCGTACCTGCCATGCCCTCGACTGTGATTGCGCCTACGCTGAAAATGTTGAGGTATTTTGTCGCGTCCCACGCATATTGCGGCATGTCGGTGTATGAGATGGAGTTGGCGTTTGCTGATTCGTGGCGTATGATTCCGCTTGTCGGGTTGCCGTCAGGGTCGAGGCGGGCGAGGCGCAGCTCAATTCTCGGATTGGCGCGGCGGCCGCTGAAGCCTTCGTACGTGTTAACCCCCAACACTGTGTCTGTATTTTCCATGTTCAAGTCGATGTTGGCTAACTCTATGCAGGTCATAATCTGCTCTTCGCTGATGTTTTCCGGACCGTTGTTGTGAATGATGTGGAAGACGACAGGTATTATATGCTTTCCGTTGATGAGGGTGTCTGTCTTTG
>CACYHL010000086.1 GCA_902774205.1 uncultured Bacteroidota bacterium
ATAATCTTGCTGAAAAACTTTTCGGCAAAGGCAAGACACTTAAGGATATTGAAATTGAACTTATCCCTTATGTCGGACTGAAAACATTCCTGATAGAAAAGTATTCAGGCATCGCTCTGCCGAATTTCGCACAGCTTGTGCGTGACTACATCTTGAAGTAAACGATTGATCAGATTTTACATTATTTCAATACAAAATGAAGAAAGTCGCTGTTTTTGGTGTCGGTCATCTTGGAAAAATACATGCGAATTGCGTAAAGTCAGCTTCAAATGCGGAATTGGTGGGCATATATGACATAAACACCGAGCATTGTCGTGAGGTTGCCACCGAGCTTGGCACAACCGCTTTCGATAATCCCGATGAGTTGTTGGAGAAATGCGACATTGCCGATGTTGTGACCGCCACGACCGCCCATTACGATATGGCAAAGCGCGCTATGCTGAAGGGACGGCATGTCTTCATAGAGAAGCCTGTCACCGCATTGCTGCGTGACGCCGAAGAACTGCTCGCCTTGCAGAAGCAGACCGGCTTGAAGGTGCAGGTGGGGCATGTGGAGAGGTTCAATCCCGCTTTTGTGGCGACACGGCCTTACATCACGAACCCGCTTTTCATCGAAGCCCACCGCCTCGCTATGTTCAACCCTCGCGGCAATGATGTCTCTGTTATTCTGGATCTGATGATTCATGATATAGATACGATTTTGAAAATCGTTGATAGTGAGATAATTAACATTCATGCAAGCGGCGTCGCCATTGTGACCGACTCGTTCGACATAGCCAATGTGCGCATTGAGTTCGCCAATGGCTGTGTCGCAAATCTGACGGCAAGCCGCATTTCTCTCAAAAACATGCGCAAGACAAGAATCTTCCAGCCGAATGCTTATATCAGTGTCGATTTTCTTGAGAAGAAAAGTGACATTATCCATATTGAAGATGTTGAGAATGAGAGCAATAATCCGTTTGCGATGATTCTTGACCTTGGTGATGAAAAACCGAAAAAGCAGATTATAATCAAATCGCCGGAAATACACCAGACCAATGCGATTCAGACGGAGCTTGAAAGCTTTGTCAATTCTGTGGAAAGCGGCGCGCAGCCTGAAGTGACCTTGTTCGACGGCTATAACGCACTTAAAACAGCAAATCTCATTATCGACAAGATGAATGAGACAATAAAATTATCTTAAATTCGTTCTAAGGCTTGTTAAGATTGAAATCGGATATGGGTTTTCTAAAAGAAGGTAAGATAATTCTCATACTAATGATTATTGGTATGGCAATGACTGTGGCGTCGTGTCGCAAGACTGACATTGCGCCAGCGTATGTGGTTATTACAAAGGAAGATATATCAGTCTCGTATGACAAAATCGACCTTGCACAGTTCAATAGTTATTCTGGGCTTACCGCGCACAATTTCACCGACATTTGGCTCACTGTCAATGGAGAGAAGTTGGGGACATGGGAGCTGCCGTGCAAAATTCCGGTTTTGGCTTCAGGCAAGGTCACGGTTTCAATGCTTCCGGGGATTGCAATGAACGGCATGTCAACCACTCGCCCCGAATACCCGTTTGTGGAGAGTTTCCAGCAGGAGGTGACTCTTGTGAAGGGAGAGGAGACAGTCATTTCGCCAGTGTTCAGCTACTACGGCTCAAGCTTATATTTCCCTTTGGTGGAGAATTTTGAGACTGCCGGCACTTCGTTTGAAAGCAGCGACACTTCAGCACATCTTTACGTAACCAAGATTTATGATGATGACCTCATCTATAAAAACCCGACAGATCCGTCTGATAAAAACACTTGTTCAGGCTGGGTTGAGCTGGCGGAGCACTCCGACTTTGAGATTGTTTCGCCGGTGGTAAAGCTGCCGGGTGCGGGAAAATCGGTTTTCCTTGAACTGAACTACAAATGCGACCAAGACTTGTATATAGGGCTTGTCGCCATTCAGTCCACTTCTGTTCCTACCCATGAGGCGCTTGTCGGATTGCGCGCGACCGGCGGAGCGTGGAAAAAGGCATACGTCAACCTCACACTCGCCGTCAGCCGCAACACCACAGCAACGGGCTTCAGAGTCGTATTGTCCGGCGCGAAGAACGGCAGCGCAGTCGCAAACTACTATTTCGATAATATTAGGGTAATGTATCTGTACTAATTGATTCCCAGATGAAAACAAAGAAAGTCACAATCCTTTATCTGCTTTTCGACATTCTTGCCGCTTTGCTGACATGGACTCTCTTTTTTGTTTTCAGAAAGTATAATGTCAATTCTGAACTTTTTACACCATATTATTTTTCCACAGAAATTCTTGGTGATATAAAATTATATATAGGATTTGTTATTTTCCCTTTGGGTTGGATAACTTTCCATCTTTTTTCAGGTTATTATAACAAACCTTTCAGAAAATCGCGGCTTGAAGAGCTTATAACCACGTTTATCGTCACGCTGATAGGAACTTTGCTCTTCTTTTTCGTTTTCATTTTAGATGACATCGTAAACAATTATTCTGATTATACAACATATTTTCTTACACTTTTCCTGCTTCAGTTTTTCCTGACCTATATTCCCCGTGTTACAATCACGACTTACATAAATCATAGAATAAGTGATGGACGCTTAGGCTTTAACACTGTGATAGTCGGGTGTGGAGAGCTTGCGAAAAATGTGTATGAGGCTCTCACACAGCCAGATACACATTCGGGAAACTTTATGGTCGGGTATGTCGTTTTGGGCGGCGAAGAGGAGGATATGCTTGAAGGAAAATTGCCGCGGCTCGGCGAGTTGTCGGAACTTTTGAAAATTGTGGAGGAAAAGCAGGTGAAGGAGATGATTATCGCCATTCCTGCGGAGCAGCGCCAGAGCATTGAGCGGATCATTGTGATGACACCTGATATTCACGCGATGAATGTCACACTGAAACTTGTGCCGATGTCGCATGATTTTTTGGTCGGCATGGTGCGGACCTCTTCAATCCTTCACGAGCCGTTCATCACTATTCTGCCAGACCAGCTTTCTGATTGGCAGAGATATACGAAACGTTTCTTTGACATTCTCTTGTCGGTTATAGCAATGATAATCCTGCTGCCGGTTTACATATTTCTGATTATCGGAGTCAAGCGGTCTTCGCCGGGGAGTGTTTTCTACACGCAAGAGCGCATTGGCTACAGGGGACGGCCGTTCATGATATACAAGTTCCGGTCTATGGTCACAGGCGCTGAGCAGGATACACCGCAGCTGTCGAGTAAGGACGACCCGCGGATTACCCAATTCGGCAGGTTTATGCGCAAAACCCGTTTGGATGAGACACCGCAGTTCATTAATGTAATCAAGGGCGACATGTCGCTCGTGGGACCTCGTCCAGAAAGACAATATTATATTGACCAGATTGTGAAAATAGCTCCGTATTACAAGCTGCTTCACAACGTAAAACCGGGAATCACTTCGTGGGGACAGGTCAAATTCGGTTACGCCGAAAATGTTGATGAGATGATTAAGAGATTGAAATGGGACATTCTCTATATGGAGAACCGCTCTTTACAGATGGATGTCAAAATATTGATTTACACTGTTTTAATAGTGTTGAAAAGAAAAGGGAAGTAGTCTATTTCCTTTTGAATCTGTCAAGTTCGACTTTGAGTGAGAACACGTGCGAGTAGGGGGCAACAGAAAGGTTTCCGATGTCGGTGAGAGCGTAATCTATTGTCACAATGTCTTTTATGGAGATACCTATGCCGAGGTTTATCTGTAATGTCGTTTTGTTTTTACCATCGAAATCCTTTTCGCGTTGGAAGTTTCCGATGCCGGCGCGGAGAGCCACGATTTTCTTGTATGCGAACTCCATTCCGAAGTGCGGATCTATGCAGATTGCTTTTGATGAGATGAGAGTGTTGCGTTTTCCATCAAAAGTGAAGTCAAAGTCGAGGGCGAAGGTCGCGTTGAAACCCTTTCCGAACTCCACATGTTTGCCCGCGCCGAGGAGCAGTTTCGGCAGTGTCAGTTCTACTTCGTTGACAGGGATTTCGTTGCCGGTCTGTTGGAAAGCGTCAATGACAGATTCGGAAAGGTGGTATGTCCATGCGTTGAAAGTTGAGGTTGCGTCTCTCAGGCAAAGTCCTGTGTGCCAGCCTTTTATTCGGTATTGTACACCAAGGTCCAATCCGAAGCCCCACGCACCCGCGAAGTCACCGATGCGGCGGCGTATCACTTTCACACTCCCTCCGACAGTCAGCCCTTTCACGGCTTTGAAGCCCCGTGAATAAGAGAACATAAAGGCCATATCGGAGGTGGAGAACTTGGAAATCTTTGCGTAGTCGAAGTTTCCGTCGTGGTCAACGAGCTGAGTCGTGTTCAGAATGTCATCAACGCCAAGGCGTATGAACGTGAGCGAGACCGCTGAAAGTGAGTCCAATTTGTAAGACAAACCGGCGTAGTCGTAGTTTGCGATGTTCGCGAAATATGCGGCATGCATCAGAGCAAGCTGGTAGCGTTTCCCTGGTTGTGCAAGCCCTGCCGGATTCCAATACGATGCTGTCACGCCATCGGAAATGGAAACCATGCTGTTCGACATTGAAAGTCCTCGCGCCCCGACTCCAAGAGAGAGGAACTCGTTGCTGTATTTCGCGGTTTGCGAATGCAATGATAGCATAACCGACAGAAATATCAGTAAAAAGAGACTTTTTTTCATGCCATAATATTTAACTGACAAAAATAACGTAAAAAACAGAATAAAATTATAAAGAGGTATTAAAAAATCGTGTATCTTTGCAGGTAAAATAAAAAATACTGTATGATAAGAATTGACGATTTTCGTGTTGTTAATGATTTTCCAAAACCGGGCATAAAATTCTATGATATTACTACACTCATGAATAATGCCGATTCATTCAAGCAGGCGTTTGAAGAGTTGTTGGCTGCGGCTAAGGCTATGAAGCCGGAAGTCGTTGTCGCTTTGGAAACCCGCGGATATTTCTTCGGACCGTCTTTAGCCCTCGCGTTGGGGGTGCCATTTGTCCCGATTCGCAAGAAGGGTAAACTACCGTATAATACATATTGTCAGGAATATCAGCTTGAGTATGGGGTTGATTCTATCGAGATGCACACAGATGCAATGGCAGAAGGCAAGCGGGTGCTGATATTCGACGACATATTGGCTACTGGCGGCACAGCATCAGCCGCAATCAAGTTGGTGAAGAACTTCAACCCTACCAGTGCCGATGTCCTTTTCATTATGGAAATCACTGCACTTAACGGAAGGAAGAGATTGGTGGAGGCTTCTTCAGTCACCAGTCTGCTCTCAATTTGAAATCACAAACAAATTAATTAAATCAAATATTGCATTATGAAAAATATTGATTGGAAAAACCTGAGTTTCGGGTATGTGAAAACTGATTACAATGTCCGCTGCTATTACAGGGACGGGAAATGGGGTAAAGTTGAAATCTCATCAGACGAGTACATTCCCATGCACATGGCTGCTTCGTGTCTTCACTACGGCCAGGAGGCGTTCGAGGGGATGAAGGCTTTCCGCGGCAAAGACGGCAAGGTGCGCTTGTTCCGTTGGGAAGAGAACTGGAAACGCCTTAACAGCTCCGCAGATACAATCATGCTTGCGCCCATTCCTAAAGAACTCTTCTTTGAGGAGATGGAGACGGTAATCAAACTCAACGCCGAATATATACCGCCTTACGGAACAGAAGGCTCGCTGTATATTCGCCCGTTGCTTATCGGCACTGGCCCGACAGTTGGTGTGAAGCCCGCTTCAGAATATCTTTTCATCACGTTCGTCACGCCGGTTGGACCATATTTCAAAGAGGGTTTCAAACCGACAAACATGCAGATTGCGTTGGATTATGACCGTGCCGCGCCACTCGGAACAGGACACGTGAAGGTCGGCGGTAACTATGCCGCTTCTCTGCGCGCAGGCGAAAGAGCTCATAAAGAGGGCTTTAGCGCATCTATTTTCGCTGACGCAAAGACAAAACAGTATATTGATGAGGCTGGTCCGGCAAACTTCTTCGGAATCAAGGACGGCAAGTATGTCACACCGGAATCCGGCTCTATTCTTCCGTCAATCACCAACAAGAGTCTGACTACAATAGCTGAAGACCTTGGTCTTGTTGTAGAAAGAAGACATATAATGTTAGATGAAATCGGCACTTTTGAGGAAGCTGGTGCGTGTGGTACTGCAGCCGTAATCTCTCCGATTCACATGATTCAGGACAGAGAGAGCGGAAAAGAGTATGTCATTTCAAAAGATGGCAAGCCCGGCCCGTGGTGCACGAAAATGCGCGAAATCCTTATGGGAATCCAATACGGAGAGGTTGAGGACAAATTCGGTTGGTGCACAATTATCGACTGTTAACATTCTTTAACTTATTTTATTCATTTTTAATGAAAGACCATAAAAATAAAGTGTAATTTTGCAACCATAAAACAAAATAAACAAACAACCAATTAAAAAAACAGAAAAATGAAAAAATTACTTGCTATTTTCGCAGTCGCTGCATTCGTTTTCGCAGCATGTGGTCAAAAACCAGCTGAAGAACCAGCAACAGAGGAGCAAACTGTAGTTGAAGAACAAGTTGAAGCTCCTGCAACAGAGGAAGAAACTACAGCTGAAGTTGAAGGCGAAGTTGCTCCTGAGGGCGAAGTTGCTGAAACTCCTGCTGAATAATTTTCAAGCGAGTTTAAAGGAAACGCTGTCCGGAAGGACGGCGTTTTTTTTTTGTCACGTACAACATACAAATCCTTTCGTCTATACGGCCAACCATAATAAATTATTGCGCCTTAATGTGTGACGTTCGAAACCATAATAAAATCCTTGTGACTGTTGCCGTTGCCCTGTAGATACGTTCCATGGAACGTCTCTACAACACACAAATACCAATGACGTGTTTGGAACGTAAAAAAAATCCCTGCGCATCGCGCAGGGATTTTTGATTTATAACCTCGGCAATTATTATTTTTTGCCCGTCAGTTTAACATCATCAAAACGGATTTCTCCGTTACCTGTGGAAGTCTTTGAAAATTTTATGTATAGTGTGTTGTCGGAAGGAATTGTATTTGAGTTAGCTGCACATGTGAGGTAATACCAGCCACCTGCTTCTGATATTGTGCTAATATGACCTGAAGTTCCTTCTTTTTCCCATTTCGTAATTGCTACAGCTGTCCAGTCAGTCCCATTAGTGGAATAAGTGACTTTAATATCTGTCATTTGACCTGAACTGGCTTTGCGAAATCCAAAACTTAACTCAATATCACTGTAGTCTTCTGTATTGATTGGTCCTAACGTAAATTCGCCTTCGGTAGTAGAACTCATAAAAATATTAGCTCCGCCTGAAGCAGAGGCATAGGCTGCTGTAGTTGAGGCATACGTGGCACGTACATCAGCATTAATACCTGAATATGCAACTGTTGTATTTTGGAAAACATTTGTATCAATTGCTGTTGTAGTACTTGCATTTCCCATATTCTCCTCATAGATGGTTTCACGAGTCAAATCTAATGTTTTGAAACTCTTTTCCAATCCGTAAGATGTGTCAGCACTGTTGATAGCGTAAGCGCGCACATAA
>CACYHL010000087.1 GCA_902774205.1 uncultured Bacteroidota bacterium
TACATAACTGGATATTAAACAGAATTTCTTGCAAAAATAATCTTTATTTGTCATTTCAGTAATATATTTTCAAAAATATTACCTTTGCACTCTGATTTTGGTCACGATTCACTAAATGAAAAAGAGTCAACACAAAAGGATATTGCTTCCTGCATTTCTGTTCTTCGCTATCATACCCATAGCAATGTTTATGGCCGCCTCATTCGGAGCCGTGCAGGTCTCCCCCGCCGACTGTTTCCTTCTGATATTGAACAAACTCGGAATCGGTCCCGCGCCTGAGGTCTCTCCCAATGTCAATTACATTTTTTTCCAGCTTAGGCTGCCGCGAGTCATCATGGCGGTGCTTGGCGGCGCGGCGTTGGCGGTCTGCGGCTGTGTGTTCCAATCGATTTTCAGAAACCCGATATGTGACCCATACATACTTGGCATTTCGTCAGGCGCATCACTCGGCGCAGCTGTGGCGTTTGTGTTAGGCTGGAACGTCTTTGTGTTCGGGGTAACACTGTCAGCCCTTGTCACGGCACTCCTAACGCTTGCCCTCATATTCGCGATCACCCGCGGGCAACACCGCTCCACCTACTCGCTGCTGCTTGTCGGTGTCGCGCTCAACTTCTTCCTTTCAGCGGTCATTACACTTATTATGGTGCTTCATCAGGAGTCAATGCACAAAATCATGTTCTGGACTATGGGCAGTCTTGCCAACGCCGGCTGGTCGGAGGTTATGATTGTGGCACTCGGTTTCATAACAATAATATTCGCATTATTCTATATTTCTAAAGATTTGAATCTCATACAGTTAGGAGAAGAGACAGCTAAAACACTCGGTGTAAACACCCGCCGTGTGACAATGCTTGCGCTCGCGCTCTCCTCACTTTTAATAGCCATCGTCGTCTCTTTCTGTGGGGTCATTGGCTTCGTAGGACTTGTCATTCCCCACATTGTGCGTCTGCTTGTCGGCTCCGACTGCCGCCGGATGATGCTTTACTCGCTCTTCGCCGGTGCCGTTTTCCTGCTCCTTGCCGACACCATAGCCCGCACTATAGCCCTGCCGTCTGAGCTTCCCGTGGGGAGTATCACAGCTATAGTCGGCGGTCCATATTTCATCTTTCTTTTATTGAGAGGAAAAAGAGAATATCTGTAAAATAAGAATCAGAAATTCTTGAAGAAAAAAATGAATTTTGGGGTTGAATTTCAGAGGTAAAATTTATATATTTGCCACGCAATTTAATGTTTGGAGCAAAAACTGTAACTATATGACTGACACTAATTTAAGATATAAAATCGCAGATATTGGTTTAGCGGACTGGGGAAGAAAAGAGATTGAAATTTCTGAAAAGGAGATGCCGGGGCTGATGGCTCTGCGCGAAAAATATGGCGAAAGCAAACCGCTGAAAGGCGCGCGCATAATGGGCTCTCTGCACATGACAATACAGACGGCGTGCCTCATCGAAACGCTTGTTGCACTTGGCGCGGATGTGCGCTGGTGCAGCTGCAACATATTCTCAACGCAAGATCACGCGGCGGCTGCAATAGCTGCTGCTGGCGTTCCTGTCTTCGCTTGGAAGGGCGAGTCTCTTGAAGACTACTGGTGGTGCACAAGCCAAGCCCTCGCGTTCCCTGGCGGCAAAGGTCCAAACCTCATCGTTGACGATGGCGGAGACGCAACACTGCTCATCCACAAAGGCTACCAAGCCGAAAACGACGCGTCAGTCCTCGACAAGGCCCCGTCTTCCCACGAGGAAGCCGTCATCTTGAAAACCTTGAAAGCGATTTTGGCCGAGAATCCTCACCGCTGGCACGACACCGTGAAAGAGATGAAGGGCGTTTCGGAAGAGACCACCACTGGCGTGCACAGACTTTACCAGATGATGGAGAGCGGCGAGCTTCTTTTCCCCGCCATCAACGTGAACGACTCTGTCACGAAATCGAAATTCGACAACCTCTATGGCTGCCGCGAGTCGTTGGCTGACGGCATCAAACGCGCCACCGACATAATGATTGCCGGCAAAGTCGTTGTGGTCTGTGGTTACGGCGATGTGGGCAAAGGCTGCGCCAAGTCAATGCGCGCCTACGGAGCACGCGTCATCGTCACCGAGATAGACCCGATATGCGCGCTGCAGGCCTCCATGGAAGGCTTTGAGGTGAAAACTGTCGATGACTGCCTCGGCGAAGGGAATATCTATGTGACATGCACCGGAAACTGCGACATCATCACAGCGGAACATCTCACAAAGATGAAAGACCAAGCAATTGTCTGCAACATCGGCCATTTCGACAACGAGATTCAAGTCTCCAAATTCGAACAGCTTCCGAACATCAAAAAGAGAAACATCAAACCACAGGTCGATGAATACATCTTCCCTGATGGGCATTCTATATTCATTCTTGCGGAAGGTCGCCTCGTGAACCTCGGCTGCGCCACAGGCCATCCCTCTTTCGTGATGAGCAATTCCTTTACAAATCAGACACTTGCGCAACTCGAACTTTGGACTAACCCGCACGAAGTCGGCGTTCAGCGTCTGCCAAAACGTCTTGACGAAGAGGTGGCAAGAGTGCACCTCGCCAAAATCGGTGTAAAACTCACCAAACTCACACAAAAGCAGGCCGACTACATAGGCGTGACTGTTGACGGGCCTTTCAAACCGGAACATTACAGATATTAAACCATAATCATTATAAAAGAAAAACAATGAAGAATTACAAGTTCACAATCAACGGCAACAAATATTCTGTTGACGTTGCCGATGTAGAAGACAACAAGGTTGAAGTGGAAGTCAACGGCACTCCATACGAAGTGGAGTTAGACATGGAAGTACCGGCAGCTAAGCCGAAACCGGTAGCGAGACCTGTTGTGGCAGCCGCTCCGAAGGCAGCACCAGCCGCGCCAACCGCGACCGTAGCCCCTGCCCCAGCCGCACCAACCGCTGGCGCAGTCATCAAATCCCCACTGCCGGGGCGCGTTTTGGACGTGTTCGTCAAAGAGGGCGACACCGTGAAACAGGGCCAGCACCTCATCTTGCTCGAAGCTATGAAGATGGAAAACAACATTGATTCTGACAAGGCCGGAACTGTCAAGGAAGTCCGTGTTCGCAGGGACGACTCGGTTATGGAAGGCGACATTCTCTTAGTCATCGGATAATTAAACTGTAAACCATGTTAGATTTTTTCAAAGAAGGATTATTGCAATTTTTCAGCTATTCCGGTTTTTCGAACTGCGAATACGGCCATTTGATAATGATTTGCGTTGGTATCTTCTTCATTACCATCGCAATATTAAAAGAATATGAACCGATGCTGCTCATCCCGATTGGCTTCGGCATCATCATCGGCAACATACCTTTCACATCAGGACTTCAGGTTGGTGTGTACGAAAGCGGCTCCGTGCTGAACTACCTCTACTTCGGGGTGCTGAAAGGCGTCTATCCGCCGCTCATCTTTCTCGGCATCGGGGCGATGACCGACTTCTCCGCCCTGATTTCGAACCCCAAGCTGATACTCATTGGCGCGGCGGCGCAGTTCGGCATTTTCGGCGCGTACGCCCTCGCCCTGCTCCTCGGCTTCTCACCGACAGAGGCAGGCGCAATCGGCATTATCGGCGGTGCTGACGGCCCCACAGCCATCTTCATCTCCTCAAAACTCGCACCAAGTCTCATGGGCGCAATCGCCATTTCAGCATACTCTTACATGGCATTGGTTCCGGTCATTCAACCGCCAATCATGCGACTGCTCACCACAAAGGAGGAGCGCCTCATAAGAATGCGCCCGCCAAGAGCCGTCAGCCACAGAGAGAAAGTGATGTTCCCGATTTTGTGTATTTTGCTCACCGCGTTCATCGTCCCGACAGGACTTCCGCTTTTGGGCATGCTCTTCTTCGGCAACTTGCTGAAAGAGAGCCAAGTGACAAAGCGTTTGGCAAACACCGCAAGCGGCGCACTCATCGACATCGTCACAATCCTCATCGGACTCACGGTCGGCTGCTCAACACAAGCCACCACATTCCTCAAAGTTGACTCCATCCTCATCTTCGGATTGGGAGCTCTGTCGTTCGTAATCGCCACAATGAGCGGCGTCTTGTTCGTCAAGTTCTTCAATCTGTTTTTGAAGGAAGGCAACAAAATCAACCCGCTCATCGGTAACTCTGGCGTTTCTGCCGTCCCCGATAGCGCCCGTGTCTCCAATGCAGAAGGGCTCAAATACGACAAGACAAACTACCTGCTCATGCACGCCATGGGACCGAATGTCGCCGGTGTCATCGGCAGCGCGGTCGCGGCCGGCGTTCTGCTCAGTTTCCTCTACTAAAGGATTTTACAGAACAATATAAAATTTATCGCCATATAGTTCGTATGAATTATATGGCGATTTTTCTTATTGTACCAAGCAACACCCACAGTATTAGGTTATTTGTGAAATCACTCTTTACCTTGGTCTCTCCAAATATTATCATTTTCGGTAAACGGACAGAATTTATGCCTGATTTCAATTTTCATTTTCTCAGGTAAAGACGGAGATATAATTTTGATTTTAGGGATTTTAATTTTAACAAAACTGTTTTTCTTTTCATTGAAATATAATACTTTAATAGTGCGCTGTAGCTGTTTTTGCAACCCCTTGAAATTATTATAAATGTCTTTCATCCGAAATTGTCTTCCTCCTTTTATCATATTATCTCTTAAAGAACAATAAGTATGAAAGCAAATATAGTTACCAGATGTTTCATTCAAACCGCAACTTTTCATCGGTATGGTGTCTCCAGAAATTTCCGACAAGATTTTAAAACACATAACATTTTCACTGGAAGCGTCGTATTGTAAAGACTTCCTCATTTTTATATCAAAAAGCAAATACATGTATTCATATTTCAAGAATCCTTCATTAAAATACACTATTGTACCTGCAGTATCATAAAACAGCCCCATCTCTTCGTCTAAATACATTATTTCTGTAACATTAACTTCTTTTTGAGAAAAAAGAAATTGATGTGAGATTACCAGTAATAATAAAAATATGATGCTCCTTTTCATTTTGCTTCATTCTCTTTATTCTCATAATAATAATGCATAATCGCTCTTTTGAATTCCATAGAAGTTCGCTTATAAGATGGTTGACTTTGCTGATATTCTATCGCTTCTAATTCGCGCATATGAGATGGTATACTCAAATATGCATCACCTCCTAAAGTGTTAAACGAATTCATATGGTTGGATTCATGTTCAATAGAATTTATGATATTATGGTAATTATCTAAAACTGACATATTATTTTTACAATTAGAAGTATTACACAACAACTCTACTCTGTGAGTGTTAGCCTTCCCATTACCATCAATTGTGTATATTCTAGTGGTTAATAATAATGCGCCAAAATCTCCATAATTCATTTGCAAAGGCAATGAGGTTGAATTATAGTGATTTACAATATTAAAAATAGCTTCTTCTGATAAATTTGCTTCTGAAGGTTTTTGTGAAAATATATTCCCAATACCAGATGCAATAATGGTTGTCCCATCGCCGCCTTGCCATGATATTGTTTCTTGGTATTTATTCCATAAATTGTCATTAAATATATAAATTCTTCCATCATCTGTACAATCCGTCCCAAGAAATTTTCCATGTTGATTAAAATAATCTCCAATTTCTTTCCCTTTAGGGTCCACCAACCTCACCGGATTATCCGCGCAATAGGTGTAAGGAGACAAATTTGGGTACTTATCCGAAAGCGGATCCACGCTCAGCCAAATGGATAGGTCGGAGTTGCGGTTCCTGAGCGGAGCCGAAGGATAGTACCGTGCCGCGGCCTCGGCAAGGGAGACGGTATGGAAGGAGGAGTTGGTATGGATGAAGCTGGGCATGGGCTGGATGGTTTTACGGTGACAAAGATACAACAAATAATTCCACATTGCCCCCCCTTCTTGCCATTGATGAGAATGGTCACTCTTCGGGTGCTGCTGTTTGCCATAACTTGATGTTTGGGCAAAGATGGTTCAAACGTCCGTCATAGGTTGGGACAATCTAACTATTCCAAAAAAGAAATAATTATATAAGAATCCCCTATTATAACGTTGTCATAAACAATCATTTTGTGACATATTGAAATTTGGCATAGCATCATTGATTAAAGTTTCATATATTTCCTTTTGTCGTTCCATTATTCGGATAATTTTATTGGCTTGTTCGTATGTGACATTTTCTCCGAAGTAAAAATGAGATAAGACATCTCCCATTTCATTTGCAAAATAATCAATTCTGATATACCCTCCTTCGGTTCCGAACAACAAACTAAAATTGTTAAGGGTGGAAAAAGGCATTTTTGCAATACTAATTTTCTCAATAGCAATACATGGAATCGTTTTACCCCTCGGATAAAGTCTGCCCTTTCTTTGAATTGTAAATTCGCCATTGCTAAATCTAAGAACTTCTTTTCCAAAAACTTCCCATAGAGCAACATCAAAAAAGCAAGATGCAATAAAAAAAAGAAACAGGGATCCTATTATTTGGTGGTCTGACGCTGTAATCTCGCAAAAGCCAAAAAATAAAAGAAAAGATGTGAAAAATAAATGAAAAATCAAAAAAAGCGCCCGAGGTCTCTTTCTCAAAACTATTTTCATAACTAAAAATTTTATCTAATACCAATGTCGTACTCTTTTGACTTCCATCTGTTATCAGGACACCCTCTATCATCAACTCCACAATATATACTTATTCCTGTTGGTATTGGATTATTATTAATATCATACGTTTGTATTGTAGCTGAGAAACCGACAGGTACACCATTTTCATTTGATATTTTTTTCTGATTTGCAACTTCCCATATTGGGAATCCAACAATATTTGATAGTTTTTTTATTCTCTTTACTTCATTGTAAGACAAAGAAATAGACCGTTTTACATTTAATGTTTCTATATCATATCCGCCACCATATCCTCCCCCAATACCAATTCCTATAAAACAATCACCTCCTGTTAAACTAGCACTCGGACCTACACCTAAATTAATAGTATTTAGTTGTTTTCCAACAAAATCATCAAATGAATTAGCTGACCAATCCCAAATGGCATGTGCCGTAATTGATAAATCAAATCCTATAAAACAACTTGGCTTTGACGAATTCTCATTTAAATTTTGATTTACAATATAATTAAATGAATTTGCCTGAAACCTTGTTACACCACCCTTATCTCTTGCTATACCCGAAACCATATTTGCAGATAAAGCATAACTTATGCCAATACCAATATCACCATTAAAAAAATAAATTCTAACACCTGGTTTATAAATATCTTCTCCGTTCGGGTCCACTAACCTCACCGGATTCCCCGCACAATATGTGTACGGAGACAAATTCGGATACTTATCAACCAGCGGGTCAACGCTGAGCCAAATGGAGAGTGAGGAGTTGCGGTTCCTGAGCGGAGCCGAAGGATAGTACTGTGCCGCGGAAGTAAGAAACAATTCCCTCTTCATTCGGTTTGCATATATTTTC
>CACYHL010000088.1 GCA_902774205.1 uncultured Bacteroidota bacterium
CCTCTGTTTTAATCAATGCAATTATCTGTTCTTTTTCTGAAAGAGCCATAAAAAGTTTTTTTTAGGGAAACGAAAACTTTTGCAAAGTTACATCATTTTATTTAACTTACAAAACGAAATATTGCGGAATTTCGCAGAAAATAGGATAAAATTGAGATTGTTTTTATTAATGTTGCCCAATGTAATGTGTGAATATATATGTGTCAAAAAAAATATTAATTTTGCTTCTTGAAAAAATGAAAGCCGACGATTGTGGAAGAGATAGAAAAGAAACTCTATTATTACGCTGACAACGGCGAGAAATTCGGACCGTACACTTATCAGGAACTGCTGGATTTGCCTATCCGTGAAGAAACCCTTGTGTGGCATAGTGGGATGGTGGAGTGGGTTTGCGCGGGGGAACTCAATGAGTTGGCGTGCCTGTTTCAGACAACCCCGCCGCCGCTTCCTGAATCATCTTATTCAATTCGTGGGACAAAAAAGCAACAACTGATTGCAAATCAAGATATTACAAAGAGGCGGCGGTTTATGGCCGTTGTTCTGGTTTCCTTCGCTTTGGTTGTGACAGTTGCTCTGTTTTTCATTATATATATATTGAAAAATGATATGCCTAATCCGCCAATGCCTGACTCAAACACTGCTGCAGCCGACTCATCACTGGTTGAGACACCAATAATCCTGAATACATCTACTGCAAAACCGGTTGTCACACTTCATGCCGCCACAAAAGTAAACTCCACTTCGGCGGTTGTCAGTGCCAGAATAATACATGGCACATCAAGCATAAGCAGCGAGACTGTCGAGTATGCGGTGCAGGGCACTAAGAAATTCTGGTCGCAGGTGCTGGTGCGCGAAAAGGGCAGGGGAGTGGGCTACATCGGAAACCTCAAACCGGAAACCACCTACAAATACCGTGTGCGCGTAAAATCGAAGGCGGGCACGGTGCTCACAGATTGGAACACATTTACGACCTTGCCGAAAGCGGTGGATATTGTGTACAACCTGAGTGAACATAACCGCGGCTTTTTCGACTGGCTGAAGGCGTGCAACATAAGCGGCAAAAACAGGCGGTTAGTTGAGGCGTGCGACTATACCGACAAAATTGTGAGAAACAGGGCGGTACATATTGCGGGCAGCACGCCAGGCTCGTTCAATATCGGGCAGGTGTGCGACCTTTTTGACTATTGTATCAACAACTGGAGTTATGTCAATGACGCACAAAAAAACGAAGCAATAGAGTCAGCATCCAATACTTTGAAAAACGGGTTGAACGGGGACTGCGACGATTTCGCAGTGCTGATGGCTTCGATGGTGATGGCGGTCGGCGGTGAGGCTCGTATCAGCTATGTCTATAAGGGCAATCGTGGTCACGCTTTTGCAGAGGTGAACATCGGCAACACTGAGGTCGCAGACGTGGAACGCTATGTGTCAAAACGTTACGTAAGAATATACAAAGGCAATACTTGGTATCGCACTGATGACTATGGAAACCATTGGCTCAATTTGGACTGGTGGGAACGGCACCCCGGTGGCAGATATTATGAAAGCGACCGCGGCATCAGATTCTATCTGATCCAGCATTACTGTGAGGAGTTCTAAAAAACTGAGAGTCAGCAATTTTCCCAAAGATACTCTATTACCGCTTTCTCCGCATCGTCAAATGCCTTGTGGCGGCGTGCAAAGGCTTGTTCGGCGGTCTCAATGACTTTATCAAGTCTGTATTTCTCGTAGCCTGTGTTCGGTCCTCCGTAGGAGAACGACTCCATAAAGTTCCTGTAGTAGCCTGTGCCAAAGAGATTGCAGCCGACACCGACTATTGTGCCGCTGTTGAACATAGAGTTGATGCCGCATTTCGAGTGGTCGCCCATGAATAGACCGCAAAACTGCAAGCCTGTGTCACGGAAGCGTTTGTCGTTGTAGTTCCAAATCTTGATAGTGGAGTAGTTGTTTTTGAGGTTCGAGGCGTTGGTGTCAGCTCCGAAGTTGCACCACTCGCCGACAACGGAGTTTCCGAGGAAGCCGTCGTGCGCCTTGTTCGAGAAGCCGAAGAAGACAACGTTGCTGAGCTCGCCGCCCACTTTGCACCACGGACCGATTGTGGTTGCGCCGTAGATTTTCGCGCTCATTTTCACTTGTGAGTGTTCGCAGAGAGCGAAAGGTCCGCGGATTGTTGCTTGTTCCATAACTTCCGCATCACTGCCGATGTAAATCGGACCGTTTTTGCAGTTCAGCACCGCTCCCTCAATCACAGCGCCTTTCTCCACAAAAATGTTCTCTTTTTCGCCAATAATCAGGTTTGTTGAAGAAATATCCTCACTTTTTCTGTTTTTTGTCAGAAAATCGAAATCTTTTCGAAGTTCCTCATCATTTTTCAGAAAAATATCTGGCAAAACAGCTATTCTTGATATTTCCCCGTCAAATTCTGTAATCTGTCCAATGTCATTGAAAGAAGACTCTTTGTTGAGGCGTGCGGCAAGCAGCGTGCCCTCTTGGTAAAGCCCTTCCCCTTGTTGCAGGTTTTGCAGCGCTGAAATGAGTTCCGCTGTCGGCAGCAGCGTTGATGCCACGAGAATATTGTCATCTTCAATCACCGCAGGATATTTCTGTTGAAGGTAATCTGCTGAAAGATAGGAACATTTGGCGTTCAAAAGCTTTTCCCATTTTTCCCTTATCGTTAGAATTCCAACTCGGATTTCCGCTGCGGGGCGCGTTAATGTGAACGGCTGGAGATTCTTGCTGAAACTGTCTTCAAAAAAGATTATATTCATGATTCTGGCTTTTCAAAAAAACAAAAAATGAGGTCTCTTTTAAATAAAAGACCTCACGAAATAATTATTACAAAAAAACACAATATTATTTCTTTTCGAAATATTTGTTGTATTTGTTGCGGAATTTATCAACACGCCCTGCGGTATCGACAAGTTTCATCTTGCCTGTGAAGAACGGGTGTGAAGTGTTTGAGATTTCAAGTTTCACTAACGGGTATTCCTTACCGTCTTCCCATACAATCGTATCTTTCGTGTTGACAGTAGATTTGGTTAAGAATGCGTAGTCATTTGACATGTCTTTGAAAACCACGCTTCTGTATTCCTTTGGATGAATGCCTTTTTTCATATCTTCTCTATTTTAATGATTCTTTTTTAACTCCTTAAAATTCAAGGTGCAAAGGTACAATTTTTTTTTATGCAAAACAATCCTTTTGTAAAGATTTTTTGAAAATAAGATTAATTGACTTACTACCAGACATTTAAAGGACGGTTACTCATCATTGCATTGACTTTTCCGCGTACTTTGTCGATTACGGACTGGTCGTCAATGTGAGAAATGACATCATCAACGAGCTCAACTATGACACCCATGTCAGCCTCTTTCAATCCGCGTGATGTGATAGCCGGCGTGCCGACACGGATACCTGATGTGCTGAACGGGGTGCGGCTGTCGAATGGAACCATGTTCTTGTTCAAGGTTATGTCTGCCTGAACAAGGGTGTTTTCAACTTTCTTACCTGTGATTTCAGGGAATTTTGTGCGTAAGTCGATGAGCATCAGGTGGTTGTCGGTACCGCCGCTGATGACTTTGTATCCTTTGTCGGTGAATGCCTTGCTCATTGCAGCGGCGTTGGCCTTGACCTGTTTCACATATTCGAGGTACTCATCGCTCAGTGCTTCGCCGAAAGCAACTGCCTTGGCTGCTATGACATGTTCCAGAGGACCGCCTTGTACGCCCGGGAATACCGCGCTGTCAAGCACTTGCGACATCATTTTGACTTCGCCTTTCGGTGTGGTGAGTCCCCACGGGTTGACGAAATCCTTACCCATCATAATGAGACCGCCACGCGGGCCGCGCAGTGTCTTGTGGGTGGTGGTGGTGACGATGTGGCAATATGGCATCGGGTTGTTCAGAAGTCCGCGTGCGATAAGGCCTGCGGGGTGGGAGATGTCTGCCATCAGGATAGCACCGATTTTGTCGGCTATGGCACGCATTCTTGCCCAATCCCAGTCACGTGAGTATGCTGACGCACCACCGATGATGAGTTTCGGTCTTTCGCGGAGCGCAGTCTCCTCCATTTTGTCGTAATTGATTGTGCCTGTCTCTTCGTCAACGCTGTAAGCCACAGCTTTATACAGTATTCCTGACGAGTTGACCGGTGAGCCGTGAGAAAGGTGGCCGCCGTGTGAGAGGTCAAGTCCCATGAATGTGTCACCGGGTTTGAGGCAGCAGAGCAGCACAGCCATGTTGGCCTGCGCGCCTGAGTGAGGTTGCACGTTTGCCCATTCAGCCCCGAAGAGTTTTTTGATGCGGTCTATGGCAAGCTGCTCGCTCTGGTCAACGATCTGGCAGCCGCCGTAGTAACGCTTGCCCGGATAACCCTCAGCGTATTTGTTTGTCATCACCGAGCCCATTGCTTCCATAACCTGCTCACTTACAAAGTTCTCTGAAGCGATGAGTTCAATACCGGAGGTCTGGCGTTCTTTTTCCTGTTTTATTAAATCGAATATTGCGGTGTCTCTTTTCATTGTTACATATATTTATGTAAACGAGGTGGCGTTTCTGCCACCTCGTTTGTTTTTAATATTAATGGTTGTCGATTTGTGCGCGCTGCAATTTGTCAGAATAATCGAAATAGACGGTCTTCCATTCTGTGAAGATGTCGAAAGCAGTCCAGCCGCCTTCTCTCTGGCCGTTGCCGGTACCCTTCACGCCGCCGAATGGCATGTTGGCTTCAGCACCGATTGTCGGAGCGTTGATGTAGCAGAGACCTGTCTGGATTTCGCGTGCTGCGGTCCAAGCACGGTTCACATCCTTGGTGTAGATTGCGCCTGAGAGGCCGTATTCTGAGTGGTTGAGAAGTTCGAGCGCGTGTTCGAAAGATTCAGCTTTGGTGATGCTCAAAACCGGTCCGAATACCTCTTCGTTGAAGAGAGTGTCGTTTACTTTGACGTCAGCGATGATTGTCGGTTCGAAGAAGCAGCCCTTGGCGTAGTCGCCTTGAGTCATCTTGTGGCCGCCAGTGATGAGACGTCCGCCTTCTTCAAGAGCTATCTTAACGATTCTCTCGCAGTTTTCCTGTGATGCTCTGTGGATAACGGGCCCCATGTCAATGCCAGCTTCCAGACCGGAACCGATTTTCAGCTTTTCGGTGCGGACTTTCAGCATTTCGATGAATTTATCGTAAATGTCCTTGTGCGCGATAATACGTGATGTGGCGGTGCAGCGTTGTCCTGTTGTGCCGAACGCGCCCCAGAGTGCGCCGTCAACAGCGAGGTCAAGGTTGGCGTCGTCCATGACGATTTGACCGTTCTTGCCGCCCATTTCGAGAGATACTTTCTTGTTGTTCTTGCCGCAGACTTCAGCGATATGGCGGCCGACCTCTGTTGAGCCGGTGAAGCCGATGACGCGTACGTCAGGATGGCTGACGATATGGTCACCCATGCTGCCTTTGCCGAGAAGCACGTTGAATACACCTTTCGGGATGCCTGCCTCTTCCATGATTTCAGCGAAAATAACGCCTGAGTGCGGGGCATCTTTAGAAGGTTTGAAGATAACTGTGTTACCAGCCGCGACTGCGGGCAGAATCTTCCATGACGGAACAGCAATCGGGAAGTTCCAAGCGGTAATGACGCCGACAACGCCAACCGGAACTCTGAAAGCGAGGTTCACTTTGTTCTCCATTTCGCTCGGTACTGTGGCACCAAACAGACGGCGTGTCTCAGAAGCTGCGTAGTATGCTGTGTCAATGGCTTCCTGAACATCTCCTTCGGTTTCGAAAGTCGGTTTACCCATCTCGCGGGTCATAATGCGTGCGAGCTCTTTTTTGCGGCGTGTGAAAATATCACCAACCTTGCGCATGATCTCACCTCTTCTCGGAGCCGGAACAAGACGCCATTTCTCAAAAGCGGCTTTCGCAACTTCAACAGCCTTCTCGACATCTTCCTTGTCAGAAAGAGCGAATTCGCCGATGACGTCTTCCAAGTTAGCGGGATTGTAGTTCAGAAAAGTCTTTCCGGAAATGGCCGGAACCCATTCTCCATTGATGTAATTTTTAAATTGTTCCATGTTTTTGTTATTTATGTTAATGATTTTATTTAAAATTCTATCTCCTAATTCCTAACTCCTAATTTCTAACAGCAATACTCTCAATCTCCACCATAACCCCCATCGGCAGCTCTTTCACTGCGAAGGCAGCGCGCGCGGGCGGATTTTCAGGGAAATATTTGGCATAGACGCCGTTCATCGGCTTGAAGTTTGCCATGTCGCTCAAAAGGCAGGTTGTCTTAACAACATCGGCGAATGTGTAGCCGGCCTCCGTGAGTATGGCTTCAATGTTTTTCATTACCTGTTCCGTCTGGGCTTCAATGCCCTCCGGAATGACACCAGTTGCCGGATTTACGGGTATCTGCCCCGAAATGAACAGCATGTCACCCGCTTTAATTGCCTGACTGTAAGGCCCGATTGCCTTTGGCGCGTTTTCTGTATGTATTGCTTTTTTCATAATATTATAGATTTTTAAAGGGTACAAAAATACAAAAATTTTCGGAAATATTTTAATTTTCCACTATACATCTCATTCATTAATCAATCTTTTAGACAACGGACGGACAAGGCGTGCTCACCCTTGGAATAGCCGTACCTGTGCACGTAGGCGAGGCTGAACCACATCTTGCGGCCATAGGCGGTTTCACTAGAATTCTCGGTAGAACTCCAAAAGTAGGCCTCTTCGCCAAAACGGATGTAACCAGAGTAGTATTCATCCGCGGGCAGCGCGGATTTACAGTATTGTAAACGTTGCCGTCAACATCTGTCACGGTCGGTGTGGCGGAACAAGGCTTGCCAAGCTGCGCCGCATCAAATTGCAGCGTGAATGTCTGAGAATTATTCTGTGCTTGTATTACATGCTGGCTTTCCTCAGCGGCACCATTAATTGTCGCATAACCGACATATCCCATCAGGTCGCCGAAACTGAATGGATTGGTGGTTGCCAATTTTGGGGATTTTGCGGTTTGAGACGCACGGCCGTGCGTCTCAACAACGGTTCCCATATATTCAATTCGGTTGACATTGCCTCTGCCATTGTTCACCATTTTTATTGATGACGTTTTCCCATTTTGGCGCACGGTCAGGACGTATGTGCCGGCGTTTGCAATGGTGATACGGAATTGGTGCGTGCCATTTTGTAGAGACGCACGGCCGTGCGTCTCTACGGTTTGCGTTGCCGCAACGATGCGCCCATTCATATCCATAACCGTCAACGTCACCATCCCCGCATCCGCAACGTATAACGTCACGTCCGTCACGCCATCGAACGGGTTCGGGTTGTTTTGTTCCAACCGTAGAGACGATGTGCACATCGTCTCT
>CACYHL010000089.1 GCA_902774205.1 uncultured Bacteroidota bacterium
CCCAATTTCTCAAATATATAAATATGGAATACCGACCTTATCTCATCTCTTGAATAAAGCGGTGAAAGAGTGTCAAAAAAAATATTCCTCAAATCTAAGATTGTCATACTAATCCTCTGATTCTGAAGCTATTACTTCCCTATAAGCAGTCAAGACATTGGCTTTTGACAGAAAACCCACATACTTACCATCTTTTGTTATGACTGGAAGATTGAAATTCTTTGTCTCGCGGAACTTCCTTACTATCTCCTCGCCTGAATCCGAATCATAAACAACAACATCTGGCTTATACATAATATCTTTTACAATCACAAGGTCGTAAAGATCCTGACGGAAAAGCATCTCTCTGTGGTCATCCATCAGAAGCAGTCCCGCAAAATTATCCTCATGGTCAAGCACCACAAAGATATTGCGTTTGCTGCGAGCCACTATTTGTGTGTATTCCCGCAAAGTGCTGTTAATAGAAATCGTAGCCACATTTTTGTCAATAAGTCTTGAAATATTCAACTGTCGTATTGCGAAAATATCCTTGTTATGGGTACGCAAAATCCCCTTCCCCGCAAGCTGGCGCGCATAGACCGAATATTTCTCAAACGGACGGACAGAAAGATATGAGATGGAAGATGTAATCATCAGTGGGATAAGAAGATTATAGCCTGTTGATAGTTCCGCTATGAGGAATATCGCTGTCAGCGGGGCGTGCATGATTCCAGCCATAAGTCCAGACATTCCGGCAAGCACGAAATTGGCGAGTGGAAGATTGAGCCCCGTAAGCGTATTGACAGACACCGCCAAGGCCGCACCAAGAAACGCGCCGACAAACAGAGACGGAGCGAAAACACCGCCAATGCCCCCCGCACCGGTTGTAAACGCTGTGGCAAAAACCTTCAACAAAAGGATTGCGAACAGAAAGATGACAATCACTAACGGATTTGCCTCGACAAAAGCCCACGGTGAGTTTACGAACATTTGTGCCGCGCCGCCATTTTTAAGCAGAAGCATTATATTCTCGTAGCCCTCGCCGTAGAAGACCGGAAACAGGAAAATCATGACACCGAGCGCGAGACCACCCACAACAGTTCGCACAGGGGCTATCTTGATTTTCGAAAACGACCGCTCCACAAAACGCAGCATACGGAGAAAATAGATTGAAATCGCCCCCGACAGAAGTCCGAGCAGAATGTAGAACGGTATATTGTTCATATTGAATGCCGAAGGGTGACATTCGGGAAACATCACGTTCGCGCCAAGAAAGAGCATTGACATGACGGTGCCGGTCGCCGCTGAAATCAGCAGCGGAAGCAGCGCCGCATTGGTAAGGTCAAGCATAAGCACCTCAAGGGCGAAAACGATGGCGGCGACCGGTGCCTTGAAAATCGCAGCCATGGCTGCCGTAGAGCCGCACGCTAAAAGCAAAGTTGTCTCCTTGCGCGACAAATTGAAGAGCTTGCCGAGGTTTGAGCCAATCGCCGAGCCGGTGAGCACAATCGGCGCCTCCAACCCGACCGAACCGCCGAAGCCGACCGTGAGCGAGCTCGCCACAATGGAAGAATAGACGTTGTGACTGCGCAGTTTGCCGCCGCTTTTGGCAATCGCCTTCAAAACAATGCTCACCCCGTGGCTGATGTTATCCTTCACAAAATGTCTCACAAAAAGAATAGTGAGAATAATACCGATTAGCGGGAAAGCAAGATAGATATAGCGGTACTGCGTGGCCGAAATCACTCTGTTCAAAAAAGTGACATTAAGGAATAGCAGGTTCTTGATGACAATTGCCGCCGCCGCCCCGAAAATGCCAGTGAAGAAACTGAGCATCAGCACCGTGGTGGTAATGCCAAACTTCTCCTTGCAGAACTTCCGAAGCCGTGCAATGTAATGATAGTATGCTCTTTTCAGTTTCATAACTCTTCGGTGGCCACGTCTATTTCCTCACGCAAATTCTCAATAATGAACTGCTGTCTCTGCGGTGTGTTGTTGCCCATGTAATAATCAAGAAGTTTGTGGATATTTGTGTTGCTGTCCAAAACCACAGGTTCAAGGCGTATGTTTTTGCCGATGAAATTCTTGAACTCGCCGGGCGAGATTTCCCCAAGACCTTTAAAGCGGGTTATTTCGGGGCGCGCCCCGATTTTTTTTATGGCGTCAATCTTTTCAGTTTCAGAGTAACAATAAATGGTCTTCTGCTTGTTCCTCACTCTGAACAACGGTGTCTGCAAAATGTGAACGTGTCCCGTGTTTATAACGTCTGGAAAAAAGCGGAGGAAGAATGTGAGCAGCAGAAGCCGGATATGCATTCCATCAACATCGGCATCGGTGGCGATAACTATGTTGTTGTAACGCAGCCCGTCCAAGCCGTCTTCAATGTTGAGGGCGGCAAGCAGCAGACTCAGCTCTACGTTCTCCTTTTCGTAAATGAAACTCTTGCTGTTGCCTTTCTGCGCGTTTTTCGGTTTGCCTTTAAGACTGAAAACCGCCTGCACATCAGCATCGCGGGCTTGTGTTATAGAACCTGATGCGGAGTCGCCCTCGGTGATGAAAAGAGTGGTCTCCTCTCCCCTTCCCTCATTGCTGTTGAAATGGAATCGGCAGTCGCGGAGTTTCGGGTTGTGAAGGCTCACTTTCTTCTGTATCTCCTTCGAGTTCTTCTTCAGACTCGCTATCGCTTTACGCTCTTTTTCAGCATCTTGAATCTTTTTCAGAATAATATCAGCCACATCTGTATGCATGTGAAGATAATTGTCAAGAAGTTTGCCTACAACATCATTCACATAGTTTCTGATTGTCTGGCCGCCCGGTGCCATATAAAGCGACCCAAGTTTTGTCTTTGTCTGCGATTCAAAAGTCGGACCTTTAACCTTTATGGACAACGCCGCGATTATTGAGTTTCTGACATCAGCGGGGTCGAACTCTTTTTTGAAATAGTCGCGGAAAGTCTTCACAATCGCCTCTCTGAAAGCCTGTTGGTGCGTGCCTCCGTAGATAGTGTACTGGCTGTTCACAAAAGAGTAGTAATCCTCGCCGTATTTGCGCGTAGTATGTGTCAATGCGAACTCGAAGTCATTGTCTTGCAGGTGTATCGGCTCATAAAGCGGGTCACCGTTAAGGTTATTGTTCAACAGGTCGAGAAGACCGTTTTTTGATGTGAAGCGCGCCCCGTTGAAAATTATCACGAGCCCCCTGTTCAGATAGACGTAGTTCCACATCATCTTTTCGATATATTCAAAATACCAGTGGAAATTCTCGAAAATAGTGTCATCAGGCGTGAATTCAATCAGGGTTCCGCTCCGTTCGTCAGTCGCCTCAATGTTGGTCTCGCTCTTCTTCTTGCCGCATGAGAACTCAGCCGTCTTCTTGAACCCGTCACTCACCGATGAGACTTTGAAATATGTTGAAAGCGCGTTCACTGCTTTTGTGCCCACGCCGTTCATTCCGATGGTCTCGCCATCGTTGAAGTTTCTTCCCGTATTGATTTTCGACACGCAGTCCACCATTTTGTCGAGCGGGATGCCGCGCCCGTAATCACGCACCGTGGCGGTCTGCTCCTTCACCGTAACCTCTATCTGCCGCCCGTGTCCTTTCATGAACTCATCAATAGAGTTGTCCATTACCTCTTTCAGCAGCACATAAATCCCGTCATCGTGCGCCGTGCCGTCACCAAGTTTGCCGATATACATGCCCGGACGTATCCTGATATGCTCGTCCCATTCAAGTGTCCTGATTTCTTCCTGCTCTTTATTCTCTGCCATAGTAAAAATTTTAGAAGTGCAAATTTACACGAAATTTTGTTAAAAATAAAGGGGAGGCGACAAAAATTTCACAACTTCCTCATCTTGAAAATAAAACTATTTCTCCCATTCAACGTTAAGACTCTCCAATATCAGTGTCTCAAAAAGACGTTTGTATTTTTCGTTTTCTTCTTTTGGAAGTTCTTTTGTGTTGATGGAACAGACTTGCCTATAAGTGGTGTCGGAGACGGAAGAGAAAACCAATGTGAACTCATTCTCTGAAACCAATGAATTGTACGGTACAATCTGGCATTGGAACAACTTGTTTTCTGAGGGAATGTAAAATGTGAAATTATAGTGTAGCAAGTCATCGTCTCCTATGGATTTGAAAGGGGTAGATATTCCATCTGAGTCTTCATAAGTCCCGTCAGGATTACGCACCGTCCACTTGTATTCGTGATGGGCAGACTTCAATGAATCGACCTTGCGTACAAAATCCATCTCACTACAATGAATTGTATATCGCTCAGCGGAAAAATAGCTGCCGCAACTTTGATATACGCACAAGCATAAAAGCAATATGTATATTTTTTTCATTGTAATTTTTCCGCAAATATAAGGGATTTTTTAACACAAAAGGTGATAAAGCCGATATAAAAAAACGTAGAGACGGTGTAAACATCGTCTCTACGGGAAATTTCAGAAGAATCTGCGAAAATGGAATTATTCCGCCATCTCCGCACCATCAGGCATTGCAGCGGGTGCTTCAGCCGGAGCATCCTCAACCTTGATGAGCTCAACATCGAACATTATCGGGGTGTACGGAGGGATAACGTTGCCCGCACCACGCTCAGCGTAAGCGATTTTTGACGGTAAAATGAGCAGACCCTTCTCACCTTCGCGCATCAAAGCGATGCCCTCTTCCCAACCTGGGATAACAGAGCCTTTGCCAAGTACGATCTGTATGGGTTCTTTCCCTTCAGATGAGTCAAATACCTCACCATCAAGGAATTTGCCAGTGTAGTGAACTGAAACCAACTTGCCATTCTCAGCTTTCACGCCTGTACCGCTTTTCTTTTTGATGTATATAAGACCGCTTTCAGTAGGAGTCGCTTTGATTTTATTCTTCATGATATAATCGTTCAAAATAGAATCCTCAGCAAGACGGAGTCTTTCCATCTCAGCATTGTATGCAGCCTCCTGTTCAGCTCTCATCTTCTCGAATTCAGCGGCAGGCATAAGCTCATCAACCTTGATGTCAAGATAAATCTCTCTCTCTTTAAGTTCTGGCATGAAATTATCATCATGGAAATAATAATATGCGAATGAGTCGATATTCATGATGAAAGTCGCGCTGTCGCCCTTATGCATTGTGCAGAGAGCAGTATAGAGGTCGCCTTCAAAAAGCGGCTCACGAATCAGCAGCTGCATCGGGTAGACGCTCATGATGACAGAGTCAACTGTGCGCAGCGTGTGCATTATCAGCACGAGGTCGCCATCCTGAACAGGCAGAGAGTCCTCATTCTGTACATAAAACTTGTAATAATAGCCCTCATCGGCCTTTTTAAACCCTTTATGCTTGCATGATGTGAAAGCACCGGCAACCAATACCAAAAGAGTGAATAAGAAAATCCTTGTAAAAATGTTTTTCATGTTTTTTGATTTTTAAATAATTGGTTTATAATATATTAATCTGAAATTTCAATAGTCATCGCCAAACTTTTGCGACCTTTTATCTTATTGCCGTCCCCCGCCACGCCATACGCAAGATATGACGGAAGGACGATTCTTGCTCGCGCGCCATGCCTAAGATACTTCACCGCCTCGTGCAACCCCGCGACCTCCTCCGACTTGTCAACCTTGAACTTCTTCACACCGTCTTCCTTTGAGGAGTAAACCACCTCTCCATCAAGCAGTTGCGTGACATAATCCAGCTGCACCTCATCTCCTTCCTTAAAAGTCTCACCACTGCCCGTCTCCAGCACCTCAATGTATAGCCCCGACTCCTTCTTCTCAGTATTCCAGCCATATCTTTTCAGAAAAAGCTGAATATCCTCATCTTCCATCCTCAAAATGTTGCGGTTTCCCTCAATGAAAGGGTCATACTCCTCTTTCTCCTCGACCTTGGTCACAGGCTGCACCACACCTGTTGTCTCCTGCGTGTTATCGCACGCCACAAGCACGAAAAGCAAGCCGGCAAAAAGAAACGGAACAACCTTTTTCATCACAATATTTTAAGGTTGCAAAAGTACAAAAAATTCTCAAGGGGAATCACAAATTAGAAAAATAGGTGTCGAGTACCTGTATGTTAATTTTCACAAACTCCTTAAGCAGAGCCACCTCCTCCTCGTAGGTCGCAGAGTCGTAATAATCAGGCGAGTCGCACTTCCAGATTGCGAAATTCTCATCTTTGCCGAGTTTAATTCTGTTATCGTTTTCTGCAGCCATGGACTCAATATTCCCGTAGGAAAAGACTCCGTTTTCGCGAAGCTCGTTCCAGCGCCGCTTCAACGCATTGCGGTAATTGGGCATGTTCATAAGGCGGCTGAAGAGCACAGACCGCTCCCACTCAACGCCGCGCTCAAACCAGTTCTTCTCACCGTCACCCTCACGCCCAAACGAGTGGTCGCAGTCCCACAAGGCAATTCTGAACGGGGTATTCGAATCGGTTTTGTAAAGATAGAAATTCTTCAAAAAGCCGTCACCCCCATCAGTAAAGAGCAGCAACAAGTGCCAGTCAACCACGTTGTCAATGTCAATCCATGCGGCAACGCTCTCGGCAAACTCCTCATCGGAGGCATTGACGAGAAAATCGCGGAACGCCACAATGCAATCCGTCTTGTCGCACTTTTTCCTTTTCGGCCATTTCTGTCCGTAATAATTATCCTGTTCGGGACCATTCTCCGGCTGCTTGTCGTAGAAGACGGGCGGATCCTTGAAAATCACCGCAGCGGTGTCGCCCATATCAACCTTCAATGTCTGCGCATCTAATTTCTGCATAACAACATACAATCCATTCGGCTGTCCGTTCAAACTGACGCGGGCGTAGGCGCAAAGCGGCGCGATGTCATTTGCCGACATCTGCCTGAAAAGGTCATAGCAAATCTTATGGCGCATAAAAGTCTTGTCAACATAGCTTGCGTTCAGCACCCAGTCCTTCGCCGCCGGCAGTCCGCACAAAGCAACCGTCTCATGAAAATCCAACGCGTATGAATGTTTGTTGTAACGCGATGAATAGCCCCCACGACATTTCACCTCCGCATAATAACTAACGCTGTCATTATCAGCCACATACGCCAACCCGCAAGGTATCTTGCAATCCCAAGGGATCTCATCTGAAACAGAAATATTAATCAGCGGCAACGCCTCCTCGCGATGGCACGAAAGGCAGAGGAGCAACAACAAGAGAACAACGCACGGAAAAAAATTTCTTTTCATAACAAACTGATTATGATTTTGAGGAATCTGCAATATTAAATTATAACTGACAAAAATACACAAAAAAAACGACACCTTGCAGCAAGGTTTTGACGAATAAAATACTATCACTCCCTTATTTTCTCCAACTTCGCCGCCAAAACAAACAAATATGCACGTTTTGGAAAAAAA
>CACYHL010000090.1 GCA_902774205.1 uncultured Bacteroidota bacterium
GGCATCAGGAGGTCATTGACCAAAGAAGTTACAATTTTGCCGAATGCGCCACCAATGATAACACCAATTGCCATGTCAACAACATTGCCCTTCATGGCAAACTCTTTAAATTCCTGCAATAATTTCATAGTAAAAAGATTTTAAAAGTTAATAATATTATTTAAACTGATTTTTCAAATATCACTTATTCAACTTGTTATAAGTCCTCCACCAGCGTTCTGGAATTTTGTCCTTGCACGCCGCCTGATAATCCTTTTCCGAACATGGCAGATAATATTTCTGTTTAATATCGCTATTCATACTGATAATCGGGACTAACATCCACCAGCGGCGGGTCTTCTTGCTGCACAGGAACACGAGCTCGTCAACTGCCTGCGACACTGGCACGGAGTAGCGCACATAGTCGTTCTTATTCTTGAAAAGCGTGTCCCCCACTCTATTTGTCCACCCTTCAACCAAATACCAAAGTATGTGTGCTATCAGCTGCGAGGTCTGGTTGGCATAATCCATCATCGGGTCGTACTCGTAGATTCCGAAAGATGTGAGTTTGTCGTTCAGCCCCGCAAAGCGCGCAACCTGACAAATCTCCTCTCCATAAAATCCGTTAGATGAGGCATTTGGATTTCCGGGAGCGTCAGGGCGGCGCACTGCCGAAATATCAAGCGACACCATCTCCGCGCCACGCATTATCGGCTCCACATCGTTCAAGTCATAGCGCATCATGCCAACACGGTAAGTGTCAAGGAACAGTTCCTCCATCAGAGCCCGCTCTTCCGGACTATTCATGTATGTCTGATAGCCGACATTCGAGTAGTTAAGAAGGAAATTGGGCTTATTCATAATTATCTTGTTCAGATAGGCATTAGCGGCAATCGGGCTCTTCTCGTCTCCAATGTCAAAGCGAGAGTCAACAGCCACTATATTGACAACCTGTTCCAATTTACTATATGCCAAATAGTTAGCATAAGCCAAATCATTACTTCCGCCCAAAATCAAAGGCATCACGCCAGCCTCAATCAACACAGAAAGTATCTCAGACAAAATCTCGTATGTGTCGTCAGCGGTGTCGCCGATTTTCAAATTTCCCAAATCAAGAATACGAACTTCCTTATCCCAGCAGTAAAGCTGGTAGAACTGGCGGCGTATCTCATCTGGAGCGAGACTTGCAGACCTGTTGTTGACAGCATTTCTCGTCTCCGGCACCCCAATAATCGCAAAATCGTACTCCTCAAGTACCGGCTCCGACGAGTCATCTTCAAAAAAAGTTATAGCATTGTATATTGACGATCTCTCAGCAGCACCAATAAAGGCCTTTTCATCTCCGAATTGAGGCGAATCAAAAAAGGAGGAGAATTTCATATTCTGTCTAATCTGTTTTTGATAAATAATAATCTGCAAAAATACATTTTTAGGTTTAATTTTGATATCATTCATATTTATTTGATGAAAAAAATTATTTTTGCAGTTTGAGTTTAAAATGCAACTTTATGATTAAAAGAACAATATTCTTACAAATGGCTCTTTTGCTCTGCATTGCTGGCATGGGGCAAAACACCACAACACTGATTTTCACGGGCAAAGACCAACACGGGCAATGGGTTCAACTGAACAATATAACCGTTGAAAATATCACCAACCAATGGCAGGTTCCTCTTGTATATCCTGACACCGTGCTCATTTTAAACAATCTTGTAGGCATAAATGACAATAACGGACAAAACGCCACAGTGATTCTCACCGTACATCCGAACCCTTTTAACGGAACGACCGAAGCGGAATTGTTGTTAAAGGAGGGCGGCTCAGCGCATTTCAAAATCAGCGACATGAACGGCAGGGAGGTAACAGCACTCACCACGCCATTCCTTACCGCCGGGAACCATCATTTCAGGATAACACTTACCACACCACAAACCTACATTCTGAATGTCACCCAAAACGGGAACTCAGCCTCTGTAAAACTTGTCAATGCCAGCGACGGAGGGAGGAATGCAATATCATATTACGGAACCACTTCCACGAGCAAAAAGCCGATGCTCTTCTCTGCGAATCCGTTCAGTTCAGGCAACCTTATGAGATACATGGGTTTTGTGCAGCGCAACGGGAGCACATTCTCTGATGTGATAACACAATATCAGAGCGGAGACGACATCATACTCTTCAGCTTCACGCTTCCCGACCTCATACCGTCTCTACTCTGCCACGACACGCTTATCAAACAGATGGACGCAATATGCAATGGCGCGATATATAACTGGCACGGAAAGTTATTGACGACATCCGGAATTTACTACGACTCACTGAAAACCGCTGACGGCGGCTGTGACAGCGTTTTCCAACTAATGCTCTCTCTCCTTCCCAACTCCACATCTTCTGAATCAGCTTACATTTGTCCTGGCAAAAGCCACTTTTGGCACGGAAAGACATTCTCCACGCCGGGAGTGTACAGGGACACCATACCATCAGCAAACGGCTGCGACAGTGTCTGTACGCTGACTCTCTCACTTATGCAAAACTCAACTTTCACTGAAGCAATAGCCATTTGTCCGGGCACAACCCACATCTGGCACGGAAAGACATTCTCCCCTCCGGGGGTATATAGGGACACTATACCGTCCACAAACGGCTGCGACAGTGTCTGCACGCTTATTCTCTCAATTCTGCAAAACTCAACTTCTACTGAAACAATAACCATTTGTCCGGGCAAAAGCCACATTTGGCATGGGAAAACATTCTCCACACCGGGAGTTTACAGGGACACCCTACCGTCAGCAAACGGCTGCGACAGTGTCTGCACGCTGATCGTAAACATTGGCTTGACATACTTCTTTTCCCAAAAAGACTCCATAAATTCGGGAAGCACGCTCTCGTGGCACGGGAAAATCCTCGGAGCCGCCGGAATCTACTACGATTCGCTTAAAACCGTGAATGGCTGCGACAGCATTTACCAGCTCGAACTTTCAATTATAACACCCTCGCTTACATTCATTTGCGGCACTTCAGTCGTTCAAGATGTTGACGGCAACACGTACCACACATTACAGATAGGAACACAATGTTGGATGAAAGAGAACCTCAAGACATCGAAATTCCCTGACGGCACAACAATTCCGACGAGCTCATCTTCAAGCACCGTGCTTCCATACCTATACGTGCCCAACAAAGACAACCAGAACATTCCCGACTACGGCTACATGTACAACTGGACCGCGGCGATGAACTCGTCTTCAGCAGGGGACTACACTGTGCAAGGTGCCTGTCCCGATGGATGGCATCTGCCAAGTATCACCGAATGGAAAACACTCATCAACTATATGAAAGGGGTGACGACCTACAAGTGCAACAACAGTTCAACTTACATCGCCAAAGCAGCCGCAAGCCAAATCGGCTGGACCACAGCAACACAGACCTGTGCCATAGGAAACAATCCGAGCCAGAACAACTTGAGCGGTTTCTCCGCCATGCCAGCCGGTCTTGTCAGAGGCACCCACACCAACTATTTCGGCACCGACTGCAAGATGTGGAGCACCGAGGAATCCCCCAGTGACGACAGTGAAGCCTCAACAGCATATTTGCAAAATACAAGCGCGACATTCAACACTGTAACCGGGATATGGGGCAAAGATAATGGTTTCACGGTCAGGTGCATTTACGGCAAAGGCGGGCATATAGGGGTAACTACCGCAAATGTCTCCAACATTGGCTCCACTACAGCGCAATGCGGCGGCAACGTTACTATTGACGGCGGCACCGCAATAACAGCACGTGGTGTCTGTTGGAGCACTTCGCCCAATCCAACCATCAGTAACAGCAAAACCACGAACGGCAACGGCCTCGGCAGTTTCACCAGCACCCTCACAAACCTCACCCCACAAATCCCTTACTACGTCCGCGCATACGCCACCAACAGCTTCGGCACAGCATACGGCGAAGAGAAAGCCTTAGTCATTCCAAATTCCAACGACGGCACCACCTGCACAGGCACACCGACCGTAACAGACAAGAACGGAAATGTTTACAACACCGTACAAATCGGCAAGCAATGCTGGATGCGCGAAAACCTACGCGCCACTTCATATTCTGACGGCAGAGCCATCACTTACGGCAACAGCAACACAAGCACCACGACTGCATATTACTACTATCCTTACGGAAGTAATACAAATATCCAGACCTATGGTCTGCTTTACAATGTGGCAGCCGTATTTGACGGAGCCGGCAGCAGCACCGCCAACCCGAGCGGAGTCCAAGGAATATGCCCTACCGGATGGCATGTACCTTCGCGCGCGGAATGGACAGAACTGACTGATTATGCAGGAGCAAACCTGAACTATCAGTGCAATGGTTCCTATAAAAACTATGCGAAAGCGTTATGTGCGACCTCAGGCTGGAACAACGGCTATAGCGCCTGTACACCGGGTGTGTCACCGGCTAACAATAACGCCTCGAATTTCTCAGCCACGCCATGCGGCTATTTTGACGGAAGCGCATATTCCACCGCCGGACAACATGCACGCTTCTGGACAACCTACAAAAGCAGTTCATACGGATATTATGTCCAATTCTCATATTATGGCCCTGGCACCTATCAATTATCAGGGAAATATTATGAAGGCTGTGCCGTAAGATGCGTAAAAAATTGATATACACCCATTTTTCTGTCTTTTAATATAGAAAATCAAGAGAACTTCATTTTTTTTTGATTTTTTTAAATAATCACGTTGATTATTCAGCAAAAATTGATATTTTTGCAAGTTAGATTATTTTGGATTAAAATCATTAAAAATATTCATAAGAAACTTAAAATCAATTTATTAACAAAACACAACATTATGAAAAAAATCTGTACATTAATGCTGGCAATTTTCGCAATGGTTTGCGCGAATGCCCAAGTCTATGTCTTACAGGAAAGTTTTGAAAACGGCATTCCTGCGACATGGCAAAACATCGACAACGATGGGGACGGCTTTATTTGGGTTATTCAATCCGAGCCCAGTTATTCTCCCCACACTGGAAGTTATTCCGTAACTTCAGCGTCATACGACAAACCGACAAGCGCAGTTCTCCACCCTGAGAACTGGCTTATAACAGACACCATCTCTATTCCTGCAACTACGAACCCGATGGTATTGTCATGGTGGGATGCAGCACAAGATCCAGATTACGCAGCAGACTATTATGAAGTCCTCATATCAACCACAGGCAATACTATCGCCGATTTCACAGCTCCGGCTGTGTTCACAAAAAAACTGTCAACAAGCACATGGACAAATGAAACTATCGACCTTTCATCATACGCAGGTCAGCAAATATTTGTTGCTTTTGTCCACAAGAACTGCAGTGACATGTTCGTTATGAAAATTGACGATATTGAGGTATTATACTATGACGCTCCTGTCATCACTGTAACCCCGACAAACATCAATTTCGGAACAAACTTCGTCAATACAAATTCAGCTTTCAAAACTATAGGAATCAATTCAATTCTTGTCACAGACGACATTCTGGTAAAGACAAATGCCCCATTTGAAATTTCAATTGACAGTGTCAACTGGTCAACATCACTCTCTATTTCACCTGCCACAAATTCAATAGTAGCAAGATACAGTCCCCTTGTCACAGGCAATGACATCGACACTATCGTATTCACATACGACACAATTTCATCATTTGTTGCACTCAAAGGTACAGCAATCGACTCATGCTCACTCGACCCCACAGATCTCAGTGTGCTTTGGACTGACGAGTCAGCTGCAGAACTCACGTGGCACGCTCTGGCAACAGCAGGCTACACCCTCGAAATGATAGAGTTGAACGACACCGCATGGACAACAGTCTTCACCGACCAAACATTCAGCAACCCTGTATATTACACTGTCCCAGTACAAAAAGGTTCTATTTATGAGTTCCGACTCAAACAACATTGCCTTGGCGACACAATTTACAGCGGCTATATCTATACAACCTGCATGACCCCGCCATTCACTGGCGCATTCGCACACTCAGCATATCCTGATGGATATCTTTACAAAATGGACGTGAACGATCCCGCCAACGCTACTCCTATTTGGGAATCACCCGAAGGTAGAATACCTTTCGGCGGCTGCTACTACAACAGCAAATATTACTATGTGTCAAGCGACAACGAATTTGTCGTTGTTGACCTCGGAGCACTCCAAGAAACTGTATTGAACACTCTGCCTAATACTATCCGCGATATGGCTTACGACTATGCTAATGACATCATGTACGGCCTTGAGGGAGACACACTCTGCACAATCGACCCCAACACGGGCACACGCCTCACCGCTATAGCTCTTACTGGCATTGACAGCAACGGCTTACATGTAATGGCTATTGACCTGAAGAGCAACATCTATGCAATAGAATACTCGACTGGCAAACTTTACACTATTGACGCCGCCACTGGCGCTGCCACAATGGTCGGTTCCACAGGCCTCTCAATGGCATACATTCAGGCAATGACATACGACCCGAATACAGGCGTTATGTACTGGGCAAACTACGATTCAAAAGGCCAGCTCTATACTGTTGACCCTGTAACAGCACAGACACAACTTCGAGGCTTGCTCTGCACAAGTAGCGGCAATGAGGTCGGAGCATTGTTCTTCCCATACACATTCAACGCTTCAGCTCCGGGCGCACCGTCTATCACAGTTGTTCCTGATCCTAACTTCGGCACATCTGGTGACATTACAGTCGTTAACCTTACCGACAACGTCCTCGGTGATCCTTTCTCAGGAACTGTTGACAGCATCATCGTAACAAGAAACGGCGAAGTCATCTATGTTGAAACCGTCAACACCGCACTCGGCAGCACATTCACCTTCACCGACAATGACACAAATCTTGTAAGCTGTGCAACTTACATTTATGAAGCTTACGCCATGACCTCAGAAGGCAAGAGTTTTGTGGCTATGGCTACCGCACAATACGGTGACTGCTGCAACATCATAGTTGACATGGCTGACTCATACGGAGACGGCTGGGATGACCACGCAATCAACATCCTCGTCAATGGAGAACCATTCGCAAGTATCACATGCAATAGCTCATCTGCAACAGAATACGTTGCCCTTGAAAACGGCAGCTCAGTCACACTGCAATGGGAAGAAACCTCTTCAGATGGTTGGCCAGAAGAAATCAGCTTTACAATAGCGGCGCTTGGGATCGCTCCGGGATTGAATCCGGTACCCGTTAGGGAAGCGATGAATAAATATGGCATATCCCGGGAGCGATATGAGAAGCTGTGCGGGTTGTATACTGAAGTTGCGAAGCACACTCAGGGACTATGGAAACGTTGGAGCTG
>CACYHL010000091.1 GCA_902774205.1 uncultured Bacteroidota bacterium
GGTTCCGCATTGGCAACATTCGCCTTGTAAAGCCGGTCAGCCATATACAGCACATCCAAAAGCGCCGAACTGCTCGTACCACCGTTGCTCGATGAAAACACCCATATTGCAGGATGCTCCGCCTCCAGGTTCGCTCCCTGATTCGCCAACTTCTTCATACCCTGCAGACCTGTCAGTATCCTATCCTCCATACGGCCCTTCGAATGGTATATTCCCGTGCGGCCAGCCATCCTCTGTGCACCAGCACCTTCTCTCAACTGCTTCCTCGGCATCTGGAAATGGCCCTGAACATTTGGATCTATCGCCCATTCCAGCACACGCTGACTTCTCAAATCCGACAAGGTCGAATGCCTCGCAGTATCATATACATTGTAAGGCATCGTAGGACCCGCATCCACATATTCCGAACCCTGTTCTATCACAGGATGACCACCCATCATCCTTTGCAGGTCGGTATTGTCCAAAGCCTGGTCCTTTGCGCCAGAGTCCGTGTCGTAAAAAATAAATGTACAGTCCGCGTCCATTGCGGCTTTGTCTGAATTGTAGGCACGTTGGAACAACAGTGCCTTGAGTCTTGCTACGGTCGTGACACCTGTGCCACCGATACCGATAAAAATTCCTTTTGGCATAATTTTATGACTTATTGTTTTGTTTTTAATTATTTATTGAATCTTGACAGAATATTCTACGCCATTGCTCTCGAAAGTCAGTATGCAGCCCGAGCCCCATTTCTTAAGAGGCGTCACACGGTACGGCTTTCGTGGCAATGCCTTCGTCTTGCCCTTGCGCGTAATGTTCATTGCGCAGCCTCGCTGAATGTAGTAACCTCTCGGGCTCCACAGCCAGCATATCATCTTGTCGTTGGTGATGATGTAAAACTTCCAGTTGCCACCGTTTACAATACCCAATGCCGATGGAGTGACCGTCACAATCCTCGACTTCGGAAAACTATGCGAAAAAAACTCTTGGTTCTCGCCATCGTCCACTGTAACCATAATGTTCCACGTGCGGTAAATCTTCCCATACTTGTTTATCAAGAAAGTAATGAGCAAACACAATAACCATAAAGCGATTATGGCAAGTACAAGTACACAAACCCATAACGGAATAATAGAATTCCACACCTTCACCACCGGCGTAGTCGCCACGTATTCTTGATTCAATTTCACAGCATTGGGCGATTCCGCTTTTTCCTGACATAAACCCTGTAACTTGGATATTTCCTCCGCATAAGGTGAGTTAAAAGACACGACCACTGTGGCATCAGAAGAATCTGTTTTAAAGTATGACGGATACCACGTTTTCTTTGTTTTATAGTGTCCCACTTCAGCATGCCAAAGGTTGTCTTTCCCCTTTTTAGCTATCACATCTTTGGCCGGAATTAGATACTCACCACCACCTTGCAGCATAGTCACAGAACTGCCACTAACAAGATCGCTTTGAGGAGCCTTGATTATGGCATTAAGATTTCTTCCATCTTTTTGCAAACTGATCTTGACACTGTCTAAATATTCTTTCCAATCAGCTTTTAGCATTGCATTGATTTTATGAGCGCGAATGTCATTGATGATATGGCCAAACCATTGTGCTAATATTTCAGCCGAGTTTGCCTGCTGATAGTCCAACGGACCGAAAATATCATCTAATTCAGGTTTGAAAATAGCTTCAGGATGACTAATGCCATTGTAATTCAGCTCTATACCATACTTACACATCATGCCCGTATGCTTTTCTGTCAGCAACGGTTTAAGACTTTTCCAATCTTCGGCAGCTTTGTTAAACTTGTTTTGATGAGTCCAATACTCAAAATCGGTTAATAAATAAACAAATGTCAGGTCACTACTGTTGACAACATTCATTGCCTCCAGCACTTTACGGGTCATCGTGAAACCGTCGGAACCATCATTAGAATCTCCTCTACGAAGAAATTTAAATTGAGGCGAGGTAATAGACGATACAATTGACTGACGCACTTTTGAATTGATAGTGATGCATTTTATCGAATTAACATAATTCGTGTTGTTTTCATCACACATTGCAATCAAAGTGATTTGGTCTCCATCCGGCACCGCTTTAACAAAAGTTGCAAGACTTTGGCGCACCACATTCTCGTATTCTTGCATAGAACTGGAAATGTCAATAGCAAATATATAATGTGCTCTACGGCTTTCAAGTCGATTGCCATAGCGTTCCATCAATAACGGATACTCTTTTTTAAGAGCTTCTAAATCATGTCCTTGGCCCAACATACTATTCTGTGAAAGGACTAAAGCAACCAATACAATTGGCAGAAAAATCTTGCTAAATTTAATCATATTTGAATCATTATGTAAATATATATATCTAAAATTTCTTTTAACTTAACAAACTTACTATCTCTCTTGCCTTACGTCTCAAGAATCCATGTGCAACAACACAACCACCACCTCTGCTTTCAATCACCACATCGGCAAACAACAGATAAGCTCTAAGGTACACACTGGCAATATTAGCACGTGCAATGACAGTTTTTTGATACCCTATAATTGCACCTTTAAAAAAAGTCACATCAGATACATCTATCTCCAATATGTCTGGAAATATTATATTGTCATTCCCCGAAATCCGACTGGCTACGTATCTTGGCATAATTATGGGTGTCTTGAAATTTCTATAGAATAATAAATCACCTTTATGAGGTGGATAATGAACATAATGCCAGCGGTAAGCAAACCGAGAAAGAAGAAGGACATTGCCTTCAGTACAAAGGCAAGTCCCTCATTTTGCATGAAAGATGTCCCCTCAAAAAGATTGTTCATCCATATCGGGCGTACACTTTTCATAAAAAGGGAAGCCAACCCTAATGTGCAAACCACAATCAGGGATGACTTCCGTTGTGTTCGTAATTCTTCAGCGTAGGTCATAGCAGTAATATATAAACTACAATGCTCATATTTAATCGAAACAATTTCATTTCCATTAATTGACCTGATGCCATTTCCCTCTATGCTCTCTGCAAATTGATGCTGCGCGCTGAGGATCAGAGCATTCACTATAAATATCGATTCTCCAACAGTCACTGCCCCATGATCCATAATCATAAATGCAGTCACTGTCACGATAGTCACTATACATTATCTCATAGAGATGGCTCTTTGCTTCATCGTAATCATCATAACGGTCAAACACATAAGTACTTGTTCTTTCTGCCATAATCTTTTTTGCCGCGTTATATCCCATCCGGCGCCGTCGGTTTAAACATTGTTATTTTCACCATTGCAAAAATACACTTTAAATCATTAATTATTAACACATTAACCGTAACTTTTGTTACCGAAAAATGTAAACTTAATGGATAATATTTTGGAATAATAGTTCGTGGATTTTGACAGAAATGGCGACACGCCTGCCGTCTTAAACTCCATGGGCACTCTTTCTCTTCTGGTAGTATTCAGAACAGTCTTTGAAGAAATCATGGTCCAAGGCCTTGCTGAGCTTGAAAAGCAGCTCTGTGTTGACAGAATTGCGCCTGAAGAGCTTGTACATGTTCTCGCGGGTGCAGTTTATCTGCTTCGCCAACCATGATATTTTGCGGCCCTGCTCGTCTAATTTGGCCTTGACTAACTTGCCAATGTGTGGCGAAACTGACATTTCGTCCGAATTGTGCTCATCTTTTTTCATATACCATGCTTTTTCGCCTCCGCCCCGACTCCCCAAAGCACCAAAAAAGGCGGTGAACCGTTCCTTGTTTGTGCTTATCAGGTCTTAAGGTATCGCCAAACACCCCACTATACAGATAAGTACGGAATAATTCCCGCCCGATACGGAAACCTCCGCCGCTTATTCTCGTATAGTTTAAGTTTTGGCGATTTTAAAGACCGAGAATAAGAGCGCAAAGCTCTGTTGTTTTTATATTTCTATTTCCTAATTCCTATTTCCTAATTTTCTGTCTCCTATTTTATTTTTTCAAGTGCAAAGATACTCAAAAAAGGAGTGTGGGCAAAATCTGAATACGGAAAAACGCTTCACTGCCAATATTTTTGTCGAAAATACTAAACGGAATTTTGCCCACTTGAAAAAAACTTGTAAATTTGCCGAAATTTTGAACCTATGTTTGATGTTCCGATTTTGCTGATAGTGTATAACCGTGTGGAGCCCCTGCACGATTTGTTCCAAATGCTCGCGAAACTGCTGCCGGCAGAGCTCTACGTGGCGGCGAACGGCGCTGTGGCTAACGACAGATTAGACTATGCCGCGTGCCTCCGCGCGCGGAACGTCATCATGCCGCATTGGGATTGCGACCTGCATAACCTCACTTTCGATGAACACCTGTCACAGTCGCAGATGACGTTCCGCGCTATCGACTGGTTCTTCCAAAACGTGAGCGAGGGCATTATCCTTTTCGACGAGACTATGCCTCACCCCGATTTCTTCCCATATTGCAAACAGCTGCTCGACCGCTATAGAAGCGATATGCGGATTGTGCATATCGGCGGCAATAATTTCCAAAAGAAACGCCGCGGCAAAAACTCGTACTATTTTTCGGCTTATGCCACAAACTGGGGTTTCGCCACGTGGCGCGACCGCTGGCAGGGCTTCTCGCTTGAACACGATAACGATTGTCAGGATTTCCAGATTCTGCTTGAGAGATATTTCGATAAGAAAAAAGAGAAGAAATATTGGCTCAAATGGTATAATATCCTTAAAAAGAAAAGCCTGCAACTCTTTGATTATCAGTATAATTTCCATTTATGGTCGCGGGAGGGTCTCTGCATTACCCCCTCTGTCAACCTTGTCGCAAATGTCGATTTCAAGAAGAACAAAAAACGCCGCGTAAGACGCCTCCTCGGCAACAGCAGCCCGATTATGCCGTTGCAGCACCCTATCGACATGTCACGCGACATTAAAGCCGACCGTCATTCTTTTAAAAAATATTATAAGAAGGCCTTTTTCGCCGTTTTCGCTAAGTGGCTTTCAGCTAACGTTTTATTATTGGGCGATGAATAAAAATGTAATTATCTATTTCGAAAATAACAATACCCGAAAGTCACTTCCTATAGGTTTTAATCTCAAGGAACTCGCTGAGCGTGAGAATATTAAGTTGAAATATCCGATTGTGGGCGCACTCGTCAACAACAGCGTGCGCGATCTTAGCTGCTATATCTACACATCTTCCGTTATCAACTACTTCGACATCACTTCCATACACGGTCGCGCAATGTACGAACGCTCCGCCTATTTCATTCTGTTTAAGGCTGTTAGCGACCTCTACCCTAACGCCCAGCTCCGTATCATGCACTCTATCTCCGGCGGGAAATATTGTGAGCTCGATAACCTCGGCGAACCGCTGTCCCGAAAAATTGTGGAGCAGATTAAGTCGCGGATGCGTGAGATTATCGCCCTCGACCTGCCTTTCGAGCGTGTGAAAATGCTTACGGAAGACGCTGTGGCAGAGTACGAAAGACACGGTCTGACCGACAAATTCGAGATTTTCAAGTATAGGAATAAAATCTTCACCTCTGTCTATAAACTCGATGACAAAATAAACTATTACTACGGTTTTCTGCTTCCTTCTACTGGCTATCTCACTCTTTTTGATGTTGAGTATTACGAGAACGGACTTCTGCTGAAAATCCCATATTCAAAACACCCTGACAGGCTGTCGCCGACACGCAAACTGCCGAAGCTTTTCTCTGTGTATCAAGACTATAAGAAATGGACTACATATTTGAAAATCCCGCACGTCTATAATCTGAACGATAAAATTGTGAAGGGAAAGGTCGGGGAGCTTATAAAGATTTCGGAGGCACTGCACGAAAAGCTCCTCGCCAATATCGCGGATAACATAAAGCAAAAAGGAGACGTGAAGATGGTGCTGATAAGCGGTCCGTCAAGTTCGGGGAAAACCACCTCCTGCAAGCGGCTTTCAATCCAGTTGAGCATTATCGGCTACCATCCGGTGCAGATTTCTTTGGATAACTTTTTCGTGGAACGCGACCAGAATCCGCGGGACAAAAACGGGAATTACGACTTCGAATGTCTTGAGGCTTTAGACATTAAGCTTTTCCATTCGACTATGGAGAGACTTATCGCGGGCGAAGAGGTCGAGCTGCCGTATTTCAATTTTGTGACAGGGAAGAAAGAGTGGCGCGGTGAGACTATCAAGTTGCAGGAGAACTCAATACTTGTGCTTGAGGGCATCCACTGCCTCAACCCGCGGCTCACCGACAACATCAGCGATGATAAGAAATACAAGATTTTCGTCTCTGCGCTCACATCGCTTTCCATTGACAACCACAACCCAATACCGACTACCGATAACAGACTGATACGCAGGATAGTACGCGACTCAAAATACCGCAACTACACGGCATTGGACACAATCCGCCGCTGGCCGAGCGTGCGCCTTGGTGAGGAACGCAACATTTTCCCGTTCCAAGAGAATGCCGATGTGATGTTCAACTCATCGCTCGTCTGCGAGCTCGGCGTGCTGAAGCCTCACGCAGTGCAGGTTTTGAAAGATGTGCCTGAAACCGCTCCGGAATACGCAGAGGCAAAACGCCTTCTCAAGTTTTTAAGTTATTTTAAGACTATTCCTGAAAAAGATATTCCGAGCACTTCAATTCTGCGCGAGTTTGTCGGGGGCAGCAATTTTCATTATTAAAAACTCTAAAAACATTATAAAATGGAAGAAAATCTACCATTGTTGAAAATAGGAATCACGCAAGGCGACACTAACGGAATCGGCTATGAGGTCATAATGAAGGCGCTCGCCAACTCGCGGATACAGGATTTGTGCGTGCCGATTGTCTACGGCGTGGGCAAGGTGGCAGCGTTGGTCGTGAAGTCGGTGCAGCAGGCTAACGGCAAAAAAGCCAATCTCCTCAATCTGACTGATGAGGAGGTGAAAGTTGAGCTCGGCGCGGCGACACCAACAGGTGGCAAAATGGCTGAACTCGCCCTCAAAGCGGCTTGCAAAGACCTGAAAGATAAAGCCATAGATGCTATCGTCACCGCTCCGATTAATAAAAGTGTGATGCCAGAAAAGAGTTTCAACTTTTCAGGACATACTGAATTTCTCGCTAACTTTTTTGGGGCTAAAGAGTCTTTAATGATGATGGTCTCAGAGAATTTGCGTTTGGGCTTCGTAACAAACCATCTGCCAATAGAACAAGTCGCTCAGAATATCAATAAAGATTTGATAATCAAAAAGATAAAATTATTAAACGAATCTTTGAAACAGGATTTTCTCTGCACTAATCCCAAAATCGCGGTGCTCGCTCTCAATCCCCATGCCGGCGACAACGGCAAAATCGGGAAAGAGGAAAATGATATCATCAAGCCGGCGATAGAGCAGGCGTTCGCTGAAAAAATCAACGCTTTCGGGCCGTTCCCCGCTGACGGGTTCTTTGCGGCGGAGCAGTACCGCAAATTCGACGCCGTACTCGCCATGTACCACGACCAGGGCATGATTCCGTTCAAGGTGCTGTCGATGGACGGCGGAGTCAATTTCACCGCGGGGCTTCCAATTGTACGGACGTCTCCCGCCCACGGCACCGCGTACGACATCGCCGGTCAGAATGTCGCCTCGTGCGAATCATTCCGGAACGCTATCTATCTCGCATTGGATATTTTACGCAACAGGATGGTGAAATAAAACCAATATGATACCGGTTTTTCCATAAAATGTAGAGGCGTTCCATGGAGGCGTTCCGTAGAGACGTTCCATGGAACGTCTCTACATGGTTTTTATTTTCCTTATAAAACCGACATTTCTGTTTTGGATTTGTAGGAGGTAAATGCCGTGTGGAATGTTGGGCAGGCACAGGGTCATCTCCGACTCAATTGAAAAATCGTGTTCCAAAGATAGAATTTTTCGCGCAGCAAGGTCGTATAGCGTTATTTCTGTTTTACCTTTAGGCGCATCATTCCACGATAAATGAGTGACCTTTGTCGCGGGGTTGGGGAAAATCTCAAATTTGAAATCTTTTGAAAAGTTCCCTACCAGCAGAAAATGCTGTATCGGCGACATATTTGACGGCTCCTGCCCTATTTTGAAGACAAATACGTCGGAGATGTGCGCACCAAGGTCGGCAGTAGTGCCAATCATAATGCATCCCCCATCTGATGTCGCAACCAACTGTGAAAGGACATCGCTTTTTTTGATCTCCTGGCCTGTGCGTTCCGTCCCGCCTTCCCAATTATAGTCGGCATCCAATATATGCACTAAAATACTTGGTTGAAGATAGTTATTACCTTCACATGTTCCAGACACAAAAATATGTCCATCTGGTGCAATGCCAATTGACTGGTATGAGTCGTCAGCACCTTCCCATAATGATAAATCCACGTAAAGATCGTTAATGAAGTTTCCTGCCGTGTCGAATGCTGTTAGAAAATAGTCGGAATATCCTAAAGTGTCATACATTGTTGTGTATCCGGCACAAAGAATATTGTTTTTGGAATCCATAACAGCATGATTTGCAACAGCTTTCGTTTTATATTCTTCAAAAGAACGAAGGAAAATGACCTGTCCATCAAAGTCTAGATATGCAAAGAAAGGGATTGTGTCGCCAGAGATTCCGCTTTTTTTAAAACCTGATACAAGCAACGATACGGAGTCGCGCAGTTCCACAGAGTTGTAACCGTCATTGCCGACACCCCATTAGTCGGTATTGTACTAACCCACAATGAATTAAAAGATGAATCAACTCTCATGCAAAATGGGGAGTATGGCTTCGTGCCATCTCGCAAAGTGCCAGCTATGATATAGTCACCATTTGCCGCAACGCGCATCATTTTGCCTTCATAAAGTTTGTCGGCGTCCGCAGTCTGCCTGAAATGAAGCGGCACCCCATTTTTGTCGGTCCTGACAAACAGCAGCTGCGAGTTGCCTTCCGCAAAGCCTGTAATGCCTAAAAAAGCGTACCCTGAATCGGGCAGCTGCACAATACTCCTTCCTGCCGAATAGTCCGCGAACCCGTATGTGTTATCAAACACAATTTCTTGAGCTTCAATATTTTGGAGAGAGAATAGAACTATAGTCAGAGTAAAAAAACAGACCAGCAATAATTTAATTTTATTCATCTTCTATCGCTTTTCTTATTTTTTTCAATTTTTTGAGAAGAGGATATAATTCATTTAGAGGCAGCATATTGGCACCATCAGAAAGAGCTTTTGAAGGATTCGGATGTGTTTCAATGAACAGTCCGTCGAAGCCAACAGCGACACCAGCCTTTGCGATAGTTTCAATAAGATCAGGACGGCCTCCTGTAACCCCCTCTGTCTGATTTGGCAGCTGAAGCGAATGTGTGCAATCCAAAATCACGGGGCAGTTATTGGCTTTCAGCGCCTTAATGCCACGGTAATCGACAATCAGGTCATGGTAGCCGAAAGAGGTGCCGCGCTCTGTAATCATCACATTTGGGTTTCCGGCGGCACGCACTTTGTCAACGGCGAACCTCATCGCTTCTGGCGAGAGAAACTGTCCTTTTTTCACATTGACGGTTTTCCCTGTCTTTGCGGCTGCGACCAACAAATCGGTCTGGCGGCAAAGAAATGCCGGTATCTGAATCACGTTAGCCACGCGGGCGGCAAACGCGGCCTCTTCCTCCGTGTGAATGTCCGTCACGATTTTCATATCAAGCTCTTTTTTCACATCGGCAAGAATTTCCAAAGCCTCCTGATTCCCGATTCCTGTGAAAGAGTTCAGAGATGAGCGGTTCGCTTTTTTGTAAGATGCCTTGAAATAACAAGGAATCCCCACCTCTTCGCAAACGGCTTTCACCTCACGTGCAACCTGAAACGTAATCTCCCTGTTTTCAACAACGCACGGTCCTGCTATCAAAAAGAAGTTTTCCATATTTCAACAAATTAATTGCAGACACAATGTTTGAAGCCACAAAAATACTCAAAAAACGGATATGCGCATTATGAAAATCATCTTGCGAATTTCACATTTCAACCCAATATTTTTTATGCGACAATTTTTTTGCGAATAAACAATATTTTTTTATCTTTGCAAATTATTTTGTATGATAGAAATAAAATATCAAAATATGAAAAAACTTTTACTGTTTACGGTTTTGTCGGTGCTGTTTGTGCCATTCGTTTTTTCTCAGAATCCTGATTCCACAACGCTTGACAAAAATGAGGGCATTGTGAAGGAGAAAAATGTTGCTGACGACGAAATGATTGATGAAATGGAAATTATGGCGGCGGAATCAATGTACGATGACATTGATGACGATGAGTCAGGGCTGTCAAACTATGTGCCAGGGCTTCTGCACTCATCTTCTGATGTGTTTGCGAGTGCGAGCTACAGTTTTAGCATTTCCTATTTTAAGGCGCGTGGCACGGATTCAAAGTATCAGACTGTCTGCATGAACGGCTTGATGATGTCTAACCTTGTGACCGGTCGTGCACAATGGTCGCAGTGGGGCGGTCTCAACCACGTTATCCGCTATCCTGAGTCTGTGCTGAACAACAATCCGGCGACTTTCACTTTCGGCGACATCGGCGGCGCGGGCAACTACACACTGCGCGCTTCCACATTCCGCAGACAAATCAGAGCGACATATTCGCTTTCAAACAGAAGTTATAACAACAGACTTATGCTCACTTACGCCTCTGGCCTTTTAAAGAATAACTGGGCGTTCACGGCTTCCGTCTCAGGCCGCTTTGGTAATGGCATTTCATACGTTGACGGAACTTATTATAATGGTGTGAGTTACTTCCTCTCAGCAGAAAAAAGAATCACAGAGGAACACGCTCTTTCTGTCAATTTGATTGGCGCTTACACAGACCGTGCCACACAGGGTAACGCCACACAGGAGGTTTATGACCTTGTCGGCTCAACCTACTATAACCCGAACTGGGGCTACCAAGACGGCAAAGCTCGCTCTTCAAAAATCAAAAAAGCCCACGAGCCGCTACTGCTCATCTCTCATTTCTATAAACCAGCTGACAAAAAATTCACTTTAATATCTTCACTTGCAGGCTCTTACGGAAAATCTTCAAGCAGCGCGCTCGACTGGTATGATGTGCAGTCTCCGAAACCTGACTACTACCGCTATCTGCCAAGCTATCAGACTACAGATTATCTGAAAGATTATGTTACAGACCTATGGCTTAATGACGTGAATGTCCGCCAGATTAACTGGGACCAGATTTATGATGTGAACCAGTACAATGCAGCTATAGGTGAGCGTGCCCAATATATTATGAAAGATTATGTCACAAACAATCTTCAGATTGCGGGCTCCTCAAATTTCGTTTTGCAGGCCACAAAACATCTGAAACTTAGCGCAGGCATCGATATTCGCGGATTCCAACAACGTAACTATCAGCAGATTACTGACATGTTAGGCGGCTCATACTGGCTCGACAATGACAAATATGCGGAAGGTGACAATCCTGAAAATCCTGACATATTATATAATGACTTGGATAACAAGGATAAAAAACTCCAGAAAGGTGATATTTTCGGTTTTAACTATGCGTTCAACATTTTCAAACAGTCGGCATGGGTGATGAACAAGTTCAGCTATGATGCTGTTGAGTTCCACGTTGGCGCAAAGGTCGGCGCGTCACAGTATTGGCGCACCGGTTATATGAGAAACGGTCTTTTTCCAGATGACTCTAAAGGAAAATCAAAAGTGCTGAATTTCATCGACCTTGGATTGAAAGCAGGTGTGACTTATAAGATTAACGGACGTAACTTCTTGGTATTGAATGGAATAATCATGAGTAACGCACCAGAGGTCAAAAACTGCTTCCTCTCGCCAAACAGCCATAATGGACTTGCAGCCACAGTACAGAACGAGAAACATTTCGGAGGTGATTTCTCTTACATAATGACCTATCCTAAAGTAAAAATGCGTCTCACAGGTTATTACAACCAGTTCTATGATATGTCTAAACTCACTACTTTCTATCACGATGATTATGCCGCAATGGTCAACTACTCAATGACGAATATGAACCAGCGTTATATGGGACTTGAGTTCGGTATTGACGTGGCTCTCGGCAGCATGTTCTCTCTCTTCGCAGCTGCAAGCATTGGCGATTACAGATACACCAACAATCCGAATGTTACGGTCACAGCTGACAACGGCTACGACATGCTCGCTTCTGACAATGTCACGGCAAATCACACCGTTTACATCAAGAATTTCCACATTGCAGGAACGCCGCAGATTGCTGGGACAATCGCTCTGAAATTCAAATACAACTATTGGTGGGCAACTATCAATGTCAACTATTTTGATGGGATTTATGTTGATATTAATCCGGAACGCCGCACCACAGCAGCCCGCGGAACACTTGACGCCAACTCGGAACTTTATCATAAAATCGCTGACCAGACGAAGTGCAAAGGACAGTTCACAGTTGACGCCTCACTTAGCAAATCTTGGAAAATCAAACGTTATATGATCGGCTTCAACCTCAGCGTGACAAACATTCTCAACAACAGGAAACTTGTCACAACGGCTTGGGAGCAGTATCGTTTCGACTACAAGCAGAATAACGTTGACAAATTCCCAATCAAATATTACTACGCATACGGCACAACTTTCTACGCAGGTCTTAACTTCACATTCAATTAATCTTTTAATAAAAATAAATAATTGTTAATGAGGAGGTTAAGTCCTTTTGTATCGCTATGTCTGTTACTGTTAATCACTTTCTTTTCAGAAGGGGTGATGGGGCAGGGAGCCAACCCCACGGCTATAATGGATATGGTGAAACACAATTCCGCAAAATACTACTATGGTGAGGGAATGGCACAAGACTATCACGATGCGCGGAAAAAAGCCCTCAGCAACCTCACAGAGCAGATTTCGATTAACATTTCCACTTCAAGCCAGTTGGTTTCCGAAGCACAATCTGTTGGCAATAAAGAGGTTATAACCAATACATTAGCAACCACAATCAATACATACACAAATGATGTGGAACTTGAAAATCTTAAATGGATAGAACTTGCAGATGGTTTTGACGGCAAGGATGCGCATGTGTTCTGTTACGTGGAGCGCGCTGAGATGCGCAAACAATGGGAGCAGGGCAGACTGAATGTTCTGGAATGGGTGCGTGAAGGCGACAAATATGAATCGGAGAATAATGTGGAGTTTGCACTTCAGAACTATTACGAGAGTCTGATAATGCTGATGACACTGCCGCGTTATGACACAATCTCGTATGTGACCGCTGACGGAATGAGTAAAAACATCTCCAAATATCTTACAGACAAAATAAAAGATATTATTGATAATCTGAAATTTGAAGTCTCTGCAATTACCGAGGACGACTACAAGGTGACGACAGCTTTGAGAATTACTTACAAAGACAAGCCTGTCAAAAAGTGCGCTTTCCGCTATCATGGCGGAACGGGAATGAACTATGCAACAATTGCGAAAGACGGCTACGGCGAAGCGCAGTTTCCTGTGCGCCCGAGCAACATCAACATTGAAGTTGAGTACTACCCGAAAGAACATCTGAAAGTCAATCCGAAACTGAAAAAAATATACGATAATCTTGAATCCCAAGCCCGGCTTCCGAAGTTCGAGAAAGAGAACAAAAAGAGAATTGCTGTTGACGCGACGAAGCTGAACAACGACCTCACGGCGGTGCAGTCAGAGCCGGCGGTATCGCTCGCTACAGCCGAAAAGATGAAGGGAACTGCCGCGCAAAGCACACTCGACTCCTGCACTGAGATTGTGAATGAGGTTGTGACGGCAATCCGCACCAAGAACATAAACTCTGTAAAAGAGCATTTTACGGAACAGGGTTGGGATATTTTCACAAAGTTGGTGAACAACGGCAATGCCACGGTAATACGCAAACCGGATATCAAATTCCTTGTGGTGGAAAATGCCATACTCTGCCGCGCGATACCAATGAGTTTCAAGTTTCCGAGGAGCGGCAAGAACATAATAGAAAATGTGGAGTTGCGCTTCTCGCCAACAGACCGCAAAATAGAGTCGCTCGCCTTCACCCTGCACGAGTCCGCCGAAAACGACATCCTCGACCCGACAAAGAAATGGGACAACAATTCGCGGGCGATACTGATACAGTTCCTCGAAAACTACCAGACGGCATATTCGCTGCAACGCATTGATTATCTTGACGAAATCTTTTCTGAAAACGCACTTATCATAACGGGGACAAAATTGAGAGTCACGCCGAAAACAGAGAATTCGCCGCAACTGAAGTCAGGGAAAAACGATATCATATATCTCCAACAAAAAAAACAGGAGTATATTAATAGATTGCGCAGAATCTTCAAAAACAACGAGTTTGTGACACTCAGTTTCAAAGATAACGATGTCATCAAGGCAAACGGCTGCGAGATTTACGGCATACAGATACGACAACTCTATTCCTCAAGCAGTTACGCTGACGAGGGCTATCTCTTTCTGCTTGTTGACCTCCGCAACCCCGATGTGCCGGTCATTCATGTGCGCACATGGCAACCCGACAAAGACCCCAATTTCGGGATTTACAGCACCAAAAACTTCAAATTCAACTGCACGGATTTATAATATATGAAAAGGATACTCCTACTTATAGCCGTTTTTCTCATCTCCTTTGTTTCGCTAATGGCGCAAACCATTGTGGTTAAGAGTTTTTACGAAGAACAGCTTCCAGAAGGGATGATAGATGTTTCGGCGAGGGTGGCCGGCGCGACTGACGACAACGGCAAACCCTGCGCGCTGATTAAGATAAGGACCACGGAACAGGTCTTTTCTGAAACATATCAGTGCAAACCGATACAGTACAAAATCGGTGAAGTTGACATGTACATTGCCGGGGGCGAGGCAGCATCTCCAACAATTGACATTCGTATGAAATGTTGCCCGGCCATTGAGTATGCTTTCCCGATACCGGTAGAGTCGGGGCATGTATATATAATGGAGCTTGAGGTGCGTAAGCCAGCCGATGTGCAGGACGACACGCCGACAGAGAACTTCCTGCGCCTTGCAGTTACACCGCACGAGGCACAAGTGAGCATTGACGGCAATGTCGTATATCCGAAAGATGGTGCTTATTCCGCCCTGCTTTCTGTAGGGAAACACAAATACGAGGCATCGTGCGCGCCGCTTTACCACCCGATGTCCGGAGAGTTTGAGATAAGCCCCGACAGCACGACCGCGCTCAATTTGAAGTTGAAGCCGAGTTATGGCTATCTGAAGGTTACTTCCACGCCCGAAAGCGGTGCGGCGGTCTTCATCAACTCGGCACGGAAAGGCGAAACACCTTACACCTCCGACAAACTCGTGAGCGGAACCTATACTGTTTTGGTGGGCAAGGAGATGTACAATAACGCCACGCGCGAGGTGATTGTGAAAGACGGCGAGACGACCACGGTAAATATGGTGATGACTCCGAATTTTGCCGAGCCGATGATTACGTGCAGCGATGCCGAAGCCGAAATCTGGATTAACGGTGAGAAAAAGGGGATAGGCAAATGGAGCGGACGGCTCTCGGCGGGTGTCTATAAGTTTAAAACCACCAAGAAGGCGCACAGGGATGCTGAAAAAACTGTAACGCTGAAAGCGGGCGACAACGCCACAATCGCCCTCGACCCGCCAACACCGATTTACGGGCGTGTAAGTGTTAACTCCACCCCGTTTGATGCAGACATTTACCTTGACGGCAAAAAGGTTGGAATAACCCCTAAACTACTGAATAACATTCTGATAGGCGACCATGAGTTGAAGATTGAGAAGAAAGGCTGCGCCGCCGTAACCAAAAGTGTGAAAGTTGAAGAGGGCAAGACCGCCGAAGTTTCCGTTGATTTGCCGACAGGCGAGAACGTAACGCTGAAAAGCAACCCCACAGGCGCAACAATTTACATTGACGGTGAACTTGC
>CACYHL010000092.1 GCA_902774205.1 uncultured Bacteroidota bacterium
ACATCAGGCACTGCTTGTTCAGGCAAAAGAGGAGCGCGACCAGATTCTTGCTGATGCTCGCAAAATAAGGGAGAAACTCTACGAGGAGACAAAAGAGACCGCCAATAGAGAGGCTCAGGCTATCATTGCTGATGCGAAGAATGCCATTCATTATGAGAAGATGAAAGCGATGACCGACATCAAGAACGAAATCGCAAACATGTCTATCGAAATCGCTGAAAAGATTCTCCGTCAGGAGCTTTCTGAGAAGGATAAACAAGAGGAGCTTGTCAATAATCTGATGAAAGACATTAATCTGAACTAATCATGAAAAGTACAAAGTTAGCAAACAGATATGCCAACGCCCTCTATATGTTCTCGATAGAGCAGAACAAGTTGGAGGAGGTGTATCAGGACATTCTCACGTTGAAGAGCGTTTTCTCTGAAAATGTTGAACTGCGTGGGATAATCGAACGTCCGATTATTACTCCGGACAGGAAGAAACATATTTTCACAGAAATCTTCAAAGGAAAAATTGATGATGTCACATTCGGGTTCCTAAACCTGATATTGGTAAAAAAACGCGAGCCCTCTTTCACATACATTTTTGACGAATTCATATCTTGTTATTATAAACATCACAATATCAAGAAGGCGTTTGTCACATCGGCGGTCGCGCTCGATAACGCGCTGCTGGAGAAATTGAAACAACTTCTTGAGGAACAGACCCACTCAACAATAGAGATAGAACAGTCGGTTCAGCCGGAAATAATTGGCGGATTCATAATCAAAATTGATGACTATCTTATTGATGCAAGCTTGAAGGGCAAGATCAACAAACTGAAACTTGAGTTCTCGCACAACATTTACAGGGCTGCGTTCTAACATGATTTTCTTATGAAAAAAGAGTTGGTTGATGTTTGCATAAAACATCAGGAGGAGATTGCGCAAACTGCGAAACAACTGATGAACGAGGCGCAGCAGATGGCTAACGATTACGGTGCGCCCAAAGACCGCTATGACTCTTTCCGCACAAAGCAGGAGCGCATGGCGGCGATGTATTCCAAACAGTTCGACAACGCGCAGGAATCGCTCAGAACGCTTATGCTCATCGACCCTGAAAAAAAATCCGATTGCGTTGAGTTCGGCAGCTACGTCACCACCGACCGCCAGAAGATGTTCATAAGTGTCAGTATCGGCCAGCTGACTTGCGGCGAAGAGACTTTCTATGCTATTTCTGTTAAAGTGCCAGTCTATGCGGTGATGAAAGGGAAGAGAGTAGGGGAGACGTTCACATTCAACGGCGTGACCCAAAAAATATTGAATATCATTTAACGGGAGATATAATCTTCTAACACACAGACTATATTGCTTATGTCAGAATTAACCGACCCTCGTCTTATAGAGTTCAAACGGCTGTTGGATATTATGGACCAGCTCCGTGTGGGCTGCCCGTGGGACAGCAAGCAGACTTTTGAGAGTTTGCGCTGCCTGACAATCGAAGAGACATACGAGCTCTCGGAAGCCCTTAACGACAAAAATTACGATGATGTTGCAAAAGAGCTTGGAGACTTGCTTCTTCACATAGTCTTTTATTCAAAAATAGGAGAGGAGCAGGGGCTTTTTGACATAACGGCTGTTTTGAAGGGTATTTGTGAAAAGCTGATACGGCGGCACCCGCACATCTTTGGTGATGTGAAAGTCGCAGACGCTGAAGATGTCAAGGCGAATTGGGAAAAGATAAAACTAAAGGAAGGGAAGCGGCACTCCGCGCTCGGCGGCGTTCCAGCCACGCTGCCCGCGCTCATCAAGGCGTACCGCATACAGGAGAAGGCACAGGGAATCGGTTTCGACTGGGAAAATAAGGAACAGGTTTGGGACAAGGTGAAAGAGGAGGTCGCTGAGTTTCAGGCGGAGGAGGCCGCCGGCAGCGACAAGATGTCTGACGAGTTCGGCGACTTGCTGTTCGCGTTGGTCAACTATGCCCGCTTCACAGGAATTGTTCCCGAAGACGCGCTGGAGCACACCAACCGCAAGTTTATCAGCAGGTTCAAATATATGGAGGAAGCCGCCTACGCGCAAGGCCGCTCCTTGGCTGAAATGACACTTGACGAGATGGAAGAGCTTTGGCAGGCGGCGAAAAAACTGCCTTGTTAGAATCTCGCTCCGATACCAAACGTTATCATTGAATCGTAGCCGGCGTTCAGTTCGAACATGCCGTAGAATTTCTTTCCCACATTCACACCGAATGCTGTCACGTTGAAAGCAAAAAGGAATTTGTCGTTCCTCTCTTTTGTTGCACTGCCGTCTCTTTTTTCGTAAGAAGTGCTCCCCGACCAGAAATAGGCGAAGCCCATGTCAACGCCTGAATAGAGCCTGACCCAAGGTCGGTTCAGATATGTGAATCTTGCACTTGGCATGAACGAAAGGATTGCATATCGGTTAATAGATGTGATTGTCGTGCGCAGTGTGTCGGAATAGTGCGTCAGTTTTGCGCACTCAGCCGAGGTTTTAGCTCCAATTTGGCACCATGGGGTTATCTGGTAGTGGTAATGGAGACCGTATTCACCGTAGAGTTGCATCTCTATAGGTTTGTGGCTTATGCTGCCGCCTATCGCGCTCCAAAATCCAATTGTGCCATATATGACGGAGCCTGTAAGTGAAATTGGGCCTGCGGTTACCCCAATCTCGTGGTGCAAGTCGCTGTGCTCGTGTTGTGCCGCTACCGGTTGGAAGTTGTAGAGGCAGAATATACATATTATTATATAGTATGTTTTTTTCATGGCGTTTGTTGTAATTTGTTTTTTAGAGTTGTTATGAAAAAAAGCAGCGGCTTCCCAACCGCTGCTTAAAACCAAATCATTAAATTAAAGCTGATACATTTAAAAGTAACCTACTTTTGCCTTGTTTTACGTTTCTGCCTTTATTTTGTTACAAAAAACATAAAATTTTTATCAGTTTACTTTAATGACATTTTTTTTTCTATTTTAGTTGCATCAAGAATTATTATTTTTGATAAAATCTTGCTCTGTTGTCGAAAATGTCCGCTTTTTCTTTAAGACCGTCCAGTATTGTCATTTCGCTGCGGTTTCTGCCGCCGACAATGTTTTGGAGCATCATTTTCTCGTAAGCGTAGCCTTGGCTTGGCGTTCCGTCCTCAAAATTGTGGATTGTGACGAGATAGACGTTGTTGTTGCCTGAAACAACTTGCGGGGTGTTTGATGCCTGCATCGCGAAAATCTTTCCGATAGCGTTGTTCTCAACTTGTGCGTTCTGATATACATCGAGAGCGAAACCGAGGCGCATACTGTCGCGTGCCGGTACAGAGTATTTTTCAGCCAACGCGGAAATCGTTTTGGCTTTGGCAAGATCCTCTTTCACTTGATTCTCAACCATTTCAAGTTTCTTCTCAGCCTTGAGTTCGGCTTCGATAATACCGGAAATGTCTTTGAAATCAGCCGTGCCCTTTGTTTTGATATTGCGCAGAGCCGCGACCGTGAAATATTGTCCCTCAATCTTCATCACATCAGAAATGTCATCTTTCTTGGTGTTGTCGTTAAAAGCCCAAGTGACAATCTCACGGCAGTTGGGGAATTGTCCGATAACTGCTGCCATTGATGTCACATTGTCGCCGCGTACAATCTGAATACCGTTTTGGTTGGCGACTTCGAGGAAGTTGGCTGCCGAGGTGCTTGAAGCTGCAAGTTGGTTGGCGGCTGTCTGTATGTCATTGACAGTATTTTCAGAAGCTTTTATTTCTGTAGGATAGATTGCGAACATTCTCTTCTCTATCGGGCGTGTCGCCTGACGGATTTGGAACACTACGAAATAACCGCGGTTTTCTTGAATGTATGGTTTGTTTTGGACACCATATTTTAAAAGGGAGTCGTAAAGGTTGCGTACTGACGGGTGGTCGCTGATCCATTCTGTGGAGTCGTTGGCGTTACGGCCTGCAAGGTAGCCCGGCAGCAGTGTGAAAATCTCGTTAGGATTGGCCATGATGACGTTCTTCAGACTGTCGGCTTCGCGGCGTGCCTGCTTTTTGGTACGCGGTGACTGCTGGTTCTGTTTTGTCTTATAGTCAACAACCAAATAAGAGATCTGGAGTGAGTCGGGACGGAACGCGCTGCCGAAAACTTTTCCGTAGTACCATGCGCGGTTCTCATATTTGAAAGGTTCGATTAATGAGCCGACAGGAACATCGAAAATAAGGCTGTCAAGTTCTGTCAGTGAGATGTCCTCGCGTTTGTAATAGGTGCTGTCAACTGCGCCTTTCATCTCGGCTTTGTTGAAGTCGGCAATGCTTGCCGCAGCTGTGAATCTCGCATATTCCGCGCGTACAGTGTCCTCAATCGCTTTCAGGTCGGCGCTGCTCGGTACTATAGGAAGGACGGCGACATCAATGTCTCTCATCTCTTCATTATATTTGTATCTGTTTTTGTGTTCTTTGTAGAAGGCCTTCACATCTTTTTCGTTGACATTAGGAATCAGGGAAGAGAAGATAGGAAGGTTCGGATTGATGATTGCGAGTTCAACATTCGCGCCTCTGTTGTCGGTGGCGATTTTCTGGGCCATCACGTCAGAGAAGTTTTGTGAGCCTTGAACCATCGCATAATAATACATCCTTTTCTTGTCTGCGATATGGAAGCGTTCGATAGCTTTGTACGCGTCGTAATAGTCGGAAACATCTTGTCTGTCTCTGTAATCCTCAATGTTTGAGAGGAATCCGTAAGCGATTTCTGGAGATGAATTCTTTGCTATTGTTGTGAACAACTTATACAGTAACTGGTTGGGTTGCTGTGAGTTGAGAGAGGCGATAAGCTCTTCGTTTGATGAGGAGATCATGTCTTTTGAGAAGAGAAGCCCCATTTTTTTCAGTTCTTTGTCAAGAAGTTGGGTCTCAAGCAGTTGTTGCCATGTCATTTCATGAACCTGATAGTTTTCTGTCTCTTCAAGAGAGGATTTGTCATAAATGATTTTCCACAAAGCAAGATTCTGCTGGAACTGCTTTTGGTATTCGTCGTTGAACTTTGTGCCGTTAATTTTCACCATTGTGTTACGGTCGGAGAACATGTCAACGACTTTGGTCATGTCTCCAAGAAGGAATGCGAGCAGAGCCACACCAATGATTACCAACAAAAATACGCCGTGTTTACGAATTGCACCAATTGCTGCCATAGTTATTATTTTTTTATTCTACTTTTTGTATATAATTTTTACAAGGTGCAAAAATACACTTTTTTTCAATAGAAAAACCACGTGGAATGATAATTTAATTAACAGATATTATCACATTGCGGTTGCCATTAAGCAAAAAGGCGGGTGCTTTGTCGCACACCGCCTTTTCGGTTCTTTTTCTTGGCAGATTATGCCCTGTCGGATTTAGTTTCCGCGTTCTTTGTCCTTGATTTTGAGAAGCTGTTTCTTGAGTGCGTCAACGGCGTTGTCGGTCGCTTCCTCGAATGTTTTGGCGGTTTTTGCTGAAATTGCGTCGTTGCCGCGTATCTTGATTCTGATGTCAGCGGTCTTGTTCTCAGGCTTGTCGGTGTTCTCGAGTTTCAGAGTGACTTCAGCACCGATGATTCCGTCATGGATTTTGTCCAACTTCCCGACTTTCTCGTTGATGAATTCTTCTAATTTTGAGTCTGCTTTGAAATGCAGTGATGAAATTTGAATGTTCATAAAAGCTCCTTTCTTTTATGCCCTTGGGTGGGCCTGGTTATAAATTGATTTAAGTCTTTCTGTTGTTGTGTGTGTGTAAACCTGTGTCGCCGCCAAAGATGAGTGTCCGAGTATCTCCTTGATGGCGTATATGTCGGCGCCGTGGTCGAGCAGGTGCGTGGCGAAGGTGTGCCGCAGCACGTGCGGGCTCCGTTTGTCTATCGTTGTCACTATGTCCAAATATTTTCTCACTATTCTATAAACGGCTTTCGGGTACAATTTATTGAATGTATTTGTAACAAAAATGAAAGGCGTTTTGTTTGCTCCCGCCGCCGTTTCTTCCAAAATGGAAAGGTATTTTTCCAGAACATTGCGGTAGTTCGGGCCGAAAGGAATCACCCGCTCCTTGTTTCTTTTTCCTAAAACTTTTACCGTATTGTTGTGTAAATCAAAATCTTCCAATTTAATGTTGATAAGTTCGCTAAGTCGCATTCCGGTCGCGTAGAAGAGCTCTATAATGGCGCGGTCACGCCAGCCGGCAAAATCTTCGGAAAAGAGATCCGAGGAGAAAAGCAGCTCCATACCGCTCTCCTCGACATATTTCGGAAGGCGTTTCGAGCTTTTCGGCGAATGCACCTTGCTCATCGGGCTGACAGATATTGTGCCGATTTTCGTGTGGTAGCGGTAAAACGACTTCAGCGCGCTGATTTTGCGGTTAACGCTCCTTGTGGTGATGTCCGATTGCAGCAGCCACACAATCCATTCCCTTATTGTGCCTGAATCGAGCTGGCTCAACTCTTTGGCAATGCCTTGTTGGCGGCAATAATCCTCCAACTGCTGTAGGTCTTCCTTGTAGGCAGTAACAGTGTGGTCGGACACGCGCTTCTCAAATCTCAGATAGTCAATATATTTGTTGAAGGAATCCATAGTTATAAGAAGAATGAGCAAAGATAGTGATTTTTTTCAATAAAAAAAACGGTTTGAAAAATTTTTCAAACCGTTTTCCCAACAATTTCGAGCCGTTTTAGTCCATCTGCTGGTTAATCATCTTCTGGATGTAAATGGCTTTCAATTTTTGCTCCCTTTTGATAACACTCGGTTTTGTGAATTTTTTGCGGTTGCGCAGTTCTTTCACGACACCAGTCTTTTCAAATTTTCTTTTGAGTTTTTTTAATGCTCTGTCGATGGTTTCGCCATCTTTTACGGGAACAACGATCATAAATGATACCTCTTTCTTTTAAATTGTTAATAATTTGTGTTTATAAAAATCGGGTGCAAAGATACAATTTTTTTCAATATGTTGAATATCGGTTGAAAATACAGTGTGTGGTTTGCGTTGTGTGGAGAGACGATGTGCACATCGTCTCTAACATTATTGTTTCACAAATTTCACCGCCGCACGGTTGTTTTTATCGTCTGTGTAAAGGATTGTATATAA
>CACYHL010000093.1 GCA_902774205.1 uncultured Bacteroidota bacterium
CCGTAAGCTGCTCAAAGTGCTCATAATGAACAAGTAACAATTCAAAGCGAGCGAGAAAAGTCTCCACTTCGCTGTCTTCGCCGATGACTTTTATCTCGTTGCCGCGGGCTGTTATTTTCAGTTTAGGATATATGTTTCTGAGCAGGTCAATGTTGGTGTTTCGTACTCCACAAATTCCTACTATAACATGATTTTCAAGTGTAATTGTCTGTTCCATCGAGGATTAGGTTTTGTGCTTCTCCTTCTTCGCAGCAGGGAAAAGCACGTTGTTCAAAATAAGTCTGTAGCCGGGCGAGTTTGGGAAGAGGTTGAGGTCTGTTGGTGGGTCGTTCACAAGGTGCTGGTAGTCTTCGGGGTCGTGCCCTGAATAGAACGTCCACGTGCCTTTTCCGTATTCGCCGTGTATGTAACGTGCCTCGTCAAAAAACTGGCATTCGCCCATGATAGTGACGTAAGGTTTCAGCCGGCTTTTTCTGAACGCTGTTGTCTGCCCCATGAATCCGGGGATGACGGTCTGGTGGTTCTGGCAGAGCATTGTTGGCACGGGGTCCCACTTTGCTGAGAACTCGAACAGGGTGAAATAGTCGTTTTTCTTGTTGTTGAAATGCTTCCCAGCGTCCACGTCAATGTCAGAAATCTCGTATTGGTAAGGGTTTGTGACGATTTTGAAATCAGTGAAGGCGAATGTCTTGTCGTAGTCGAGTTTTGATTGTGCGGCTGGGTCCATCGGGTCGCCGTCGAACATCTCGGCGCAGATGTCAACACCTTCGGCTGAGAGTGCGACATCGAAAGAGTCCGGGCCTGAGCACATTGCGAAGAGGTAGCCGCCGCCAGCCACGAAGTCGCGGATTCCTTTGGCAACGGCGAGTTTCATCTGCGACACCTTGGCAAAGCCCAGCTTCGCCGCCATCGCCTCCTGCTGTTTCACATCTTCAAGGTACCACGCCGCGTTGCGGTAGCTCGCCCAGAATTTTCCGTACTGCCCCGTGAAATCCTCGTGGTGCAAGTGCAGCCAGTCGTATTTCGGCAGCATGCCGGTGATGACCTCCTCATCATAAATGATGTCGTAAGGAATTTCAGCGTAAGTCAGCACGAGCGTTACAGCATCGTCCCACGGCAGTTTGTTTTTCGGGGAATAGACTGCGATTTTCGGGACTTTCGTAAGCTTTATCTCGCTCATGTTCGCGTCCATCGCCGCTATTTCCTGCAAAATGGCTGTTGACTGCACATCTGCGATAACTTGGCAGCTTACGCCGCGCACCGCACACTCGTTCTCAACCGCGCTGCTGTACGGCATCATGAAACTTCCGCCGCGGTAGTTGAGCAGCCAGCTCACATCAATCTGTTGTGTCACAGCATAATATGCTATGCCGTATGCTTTCAGATGGTTTTTCTGTGTGAGGTCCATCGGAATCAGCAGATATGTTGAAAAGCCTTCTACAGCCGCAAAAAGACATAGAAGTGTCAGAAAAAATCTTTTCATTATTTTATTCAATTGCGCTAAATTCGTCTTTGCCAACGCCACATAGCGGGCAACTCCAATCATCGGGAAGTTCTTCAAACGGCGTGCCTGCCGGAATTCCATTGTCGGGATCGCCTACTGTAGGGTCATATTCATAACCGCAAACATCGCATACATACTTTTTCATAATTCTTGTTTTTTATTGTTATTAATTTGATTAGATTGATTTTGCAAATTCCTTGCCAAATTCCTTACAATCATCAAGCGCATTGCTGTCAGGAACCCAAAGTTTTGATATTCCGTCATTTATAACTTCAAGACCTGCTTCTGACAAGTGGTTGTTTATCTGTTTCACCGCCTCTCCGCTCCAGCCGTAGCTGCCGAACGCTGCCGCCTTCTTGTTCTTGAATTTGAGGCCGTGCATCATCTCAAGCAATCCTGCAATAGCGAAAGAGATACCATAATTTATTGTAGGTGAGCCGATTAAGACAGCGCGCGAATGGAAAATCTCTGTCAGCACATCATTTTTGTCATCTTTTGTGATGTTAAAAATTTTTACGGTTGTAGAAGGTGAGATTTCGCGGATTCCGTTTGCGATGGCCTCAGCCATCTTCCTTGTACTCTGCCACATAGTGTCATAGACAATTGTCACTTGGTCTTCCTGATAGGCGTCAGCCCATTTCATATATTGTTCTACAATTTGCGCCGGATTCTCTTTCCAGATTACTCCGTGACTCGGGCAAATCATGTTGAGTGGCAGGTTCATTGCGAGAATCTGTTGGATCTTTTTCGTAACCATCACGCTGTATGTGTTGAGAATGTTAGCGTAATATTTCTCTGCCTCGTACATCATTGCGGCATTGTCAACAGCGTCATTGAAGAGCGACTCGGTGGCGAAATGCTGTCCGAAACCGTCATTTGAAAAGAGAATGTTTTCGCCGCTTATGTATGTGAACATCGTGTCGGGCCAGTGCAGCATTGGCGCTTCGATGAAAGTGAGTGTGGTTTCGCCGAGCGGCAGTGTGTCTCCGGTCTTCACGTTCACAAAATTCCAATCCTTGTGGTAATGCCCTCTGATGATAGCCTCACCTTTTTTTGTGCAGTAAATAGGAGTGTCAGGAATTTCGCGCATGAGTTCTGGGAGTGCGCCGCTGTGGTCTATCTCATTGTGATTCATTATTATATAATCAATCTTGCTGAGATCAATCTCTTTTTTTAGATTTGAAACGAACTCCTTATCGTAAGGAAGCCACACAGTGTCAATCAATGCAACTTTCTTATCTCTAATAAGATACGAGTTGTATGATGAGCCTTTATGGGTGCTCAGCTCATCGCCATGAAAAGTTGTGAGTTCCCAATCCACTTTTCCAACCCAAGTTACTTTTTCAGTTATTTTTTTAGCCATATCTTTAAACTTTATAATATCCTGCATTAAAAGTGCAAACTTACACAATTTTTTTGAATATTGCGGACGTTGCAAATAAAGTATTATATTTGCAACTCTTTTTTCAGCGCTTTAGTTTCATGATTTCTCTAAAGTGTTGATTTTAAATGATTAGGAATCCAAATTTAATTTAAAATTTATGGAAGAAAGAACAGACGAAAAGACTGATGGCAGAATCATCAACGAAGTCGCTGAGCAACTTTTGGACGAGGCAGCGTTCACTTCATCGCTAATCACTGATAAAGAACGTGAAGCCGGTTCTGCTGACGAGGAACACATTTACCCGACCTCGAAAGAGGAGACAGAAAAGATGGAAGAGTTGCTGAAGCAGGCGGCTGCGGCGGCAGAAGACCCGAACGAAGAGGTTTTCCGCGAGAAATACGCACATCTTTCGTCTGTTGTGGAATGGTCGAAAAAACGTCACCGCACATGGCTGTGGCAGATTATTCTTGGCGCACTTCTCAGTGTTGCAATACTTTACTATTTCAAAGGCGAACAGAAGAAAGATGTTGAACGGGCGCATAAATACGCTGAACAGGTTGCGACTTGGACTCCATGCGACACGACAATCACTTACGAAAAATGCAAGAAGCACGACAATAAATCATGGGACTTGCACTACACTTCCGCTAACAGATACAAGGCTTACAAACTTGCGGAGTTGAAAAATAATGTTGAAGGCTGGGAAGAGTCAGCGAAAAAGTACCAGCACAATGCCGACACTGCAAAAACGCAGGAAGCTAAGGATAAATACATCAAATTAAAAGACAAGGCACTTGCAGATGCGGAATCGAACCGCAATAAGTTCGACAGCATTGCCGCTTTCAATTATGAGCAAGTTAAGGAGATGGCGGTTAACGAGGTGACACGCCGCGAGACGAACGAGAAGTCGAGCGAGAACAGTTTGCGCAACTTCATGATATTCCTTGCCGTTTTGATTCCGTTCTACATCTGGACAGGTTATCCGCGCGGGTACGAGCTCACCACCACACGCCGCCGCGACAAAGTCCTGTCGTGGATTCGCAGAGTCAGTTTCAAAATCGCGGCTATTTTCTTCGGCTCAGGTCTGCTCATGCGCTTTCTTCCAGACGACATAGTGGAGTATATCTATGCTAACGGACGCCGCGAGACCCACCGAGAGTTTAATATGGGCAATATCTTTGTTTTCGTGATGAAAATTGGGCTTATGATAGTGGGCGCGTTCCTATTCTGTTTCGTCTCGGTACTGATAATGACAATAGAAACACTTGGTGGCATAAGGTTCCGCATCGGCGAACTGGTGCGCAACAGAAAGAGAGCCAAAGCAGCAGCCGTGGCTGAGATGAAATAATCCATGACGCTTGTATGACCGTTCTTTGAGCGGTCATATTTTTTTATTATTTTTGCAATTGGAAAATCATGTTTTTTAGAAAATATAATCTTTTAATGCTCAGAAAAATGAAAAAGTTTTTATGGATTGCCGTTGTGGCTTTGGTGTTAAGTTTCACACAAACAAGTTGTAATTACAATGCTTTGGTAACTTCCGAAGAGGAGGTGAATGCGGCGTGGAGCCAAGTTGAGAATGTTTACCAGAGGCGCGCCGATCTTATTCCGCAGTTGGTGAATACTGTGAAAGGCGCCGCCAATTTTGAGAAAAGCACATTTGAGGCCGTCACAAATGCCCGTGCAGCAGCTTCTTCCGTTAAAATAGATCCGTCTAACATGTCGGCTGAAGATTTGGCGAAATTCCAAGAGGCGCAAGACCAGCTCGGCTCATCGTTAAGCCGTCTTTTGGTGACAGTGGAAAACTATCCGGAACTGAAAGCTAATCAGAACTTTATGGATTTGCAGGCGCAACTTGAGGGGACAGAGAACAGGATTGCCGTGGAGCGCAAAAATTTCAACGAGGCTGCGCAGAAATACAACACCGACAGACGCCGGTTTCCGCGCATTCTGTTCGCGAAACTCTACGGTTTCAAAGAACGCCCGTACTTTAAAGCTGCGGAAGGCGCTGAGCAAGCCCCAACCGTTGAATTTGATTTTGACTAACAGAATCCTTTGAGAAAAATGAAGAGACTCTTTGCGTTTCTGCTATTTGCATCTGTTTTTTTTGCAGCTTTTGCAGCAGATGTGATACCGCCCGCGCCTAATCCACCCCGCTTGGTGAACGACTATGCCGGCGTTTTTTCAGCCGAACAGAAAAAGAGCATGGAAAAGCGGTTGGTGGATTTCAACAACAGCACTTCGAATGTCGTTTGTGTTGTGATTGTCAACGACTTAGGGGACTATTCGGCGGCAGAGTTCGCTTTTGAAGTCGGAAACCGTTGGGGCGTGCAAGACAAGAAGCACAACAACGGGATTGTTATTTTGATAAAGGTGCGCAACGAGACCGCAGGAGATGTGTTCATTGCCACGGGCTACGCTTTTGAGGGCGTGCTGCCTGATGCGAAAGTCAAGAGAATCACCTCGCAAATTATGGTCCCTTATCTGAAAGAAGGAAAATATTATGAAGCGTGCTCGGCGGCGTTGGACGAGATGCTGCCGCTGCTTTCGGGCGAGATTTCCAAGTCGCGAGAATCTGGTGCTGGCGATGATTCTGGTGATGACACTTTCGCTTTAATCGTTTTTGGTTTGTTGCTCGTTTTGGTGATTGTCGGCTCTATCATTTACAAAAGGTCTAAACGCTGCAATGAGTTGATTGTCAAGGCAGTAAAAGAACATCGTTATGAGGGCGAAGAAAAGGAACTTTTATTCCTGCAAGTGAAAAAGTTGGGAATGAACCGCACTAAGTTTGAGTTGAAGTTAAAAGACGAGATTTTGAAGCAGCTCATTGAGCCGGCGTTGGCAGACAAGATTGTGACAAGCGAAGAGCGGCGGTACATCTTCCAGCAGGCCGTGGCGATGGGGTATTCTAACACCAGTGTTGAGAAAAAGCTGCAACAGATGATAAACGAGGAGGCGCAGACAATCATTGACGAGGAGTTGGAGCAGCACAACGGACACATTGATGAGAAGCAGCTGATGCAGAAGTTGCTCCTGTTAGGCATTACAACGCTGGCGTTCAGTGCATTGCTGAAGCAGCGGCGGTCGGTGTACCGCTCACGTCACGGTGCGGGAAGCGGCTTCGGTGGTGTTATAGGAGGCGGTTTCGGCGGAGGAAGCCATGGCGGTTTCAGTGGCGGTGGTTTCGGAGGATTCGGCAGCACTGGCGGCTTCGGTGGCGGCGGAGCCGGAAGCAAATTCTGAGGCGAAGTCTCATCTTTTCGTTTTTAGCAATAAGTTTAAATTGGTTACAATTTGTAACAGTTTCATTTATCTTTTTTAATAAAATTCCATTCTTTACAAAACCAGTTCTAAATTCAGAAATTTTATGTATGTTTGCAAAGTTTAATTAGTATTAACCTCATAAAAATAAAATTATGGACATTTTGACAGTAGTGATTTTTACCGGATGCGTGATACTGCTTATCATCTTCTTGTGGATGGTGCCTATCGGATTGTGGTTCACCGCGTTGATCTCAGGAGTGCATGTATCTTTGGTTCAACTGATTCTTATGAGATGGAGAAAAGTTGACCCGCATGTGATTGTGAATGCGATGATTATGGGGGCAAAGGCAGGATTGCCGCTCAACCGCGATGAGTTGGAGGCACACTATCTCTGCTTTGCCAACAAAAACGATGCCAGCAATCATGTGAAACATGTTGTGAATGCGCTTATTTCAGCGAATAAGGCAAATATCCAGCTAAACTTTAAGGCTGCGACAGCAATCGACCTCGCCGGTCGTGATATTTTGGATGCTATCAGGACTTCTGTTAATCCGAAAGTTATTGACACTCCGTCAGTTGCGGCAGTAGCGAAAGACGGTATCCAGTTGGTTGCCAAGGCTCGTGTCACGGTGCGTACCAACATCAAGCAACTTGTGGGCGGTGCCGGTGAGGAGACCATTATCGCCCGCGTTGGTGAGGGTATCGTTACCGCTATCGGCTCGGCAGAGACACATAAGATGGTGCTCGAAAATCCTGACTCCATCTCAAAAGTCGTGCTTGCAAAAGGTCTTGACTCAGGAAGCGCGTTCGAGATTCTTTCAATAGACATTGCCGATGTTGATGTGGGTAAGAATATCGGTGCTATTCTGCAGATGGACCAAGCTAACGCCGACAAGAACATCGCGCAG
>CACYHL010000094.1 GCA_902774205.1 uncultured Bacteroidota bacterium
TCTTGAGGTCGCTGAGTCTTTTGTACGATTTGTTGAGTACGTTTTGCGAATAGGTGGCCCCGCGTTTCGTGTACATGAGGTCTGTCAGCGTGCGGTAGCGGTAGTCGCGTTTTGGAACGTAAACGTTGTTCCGTTTCTTGAATTTCCCCTCTTCTTTTGGGGTTATGAAGAAGTAACGGGTTGAGTCGTTCTTTCCGCGCGAGAACTTCACTGTGTCCATAGGCAGCGATGGGTCGCGGGTGGGGTTGTAGTTCGAGTAGATATACACGTTGTTGAACTCGTATTTGTACTTGTATTTTTGCAGCGCGGTTTCATCATGTACTCTTGAAAGGTCGATGTGGATGTCAATGTCAACGGTTTGAGCCGGACGCACACCGCTGCCCTGTTGTGTGGTGTCCACAACAAAATAGATTATGTTGTTGGGAGTGTAGTAGTAGCCTTGGTCGCGAAGCAAATTGAGTATTCGCGCTTTCTCATTCAGCAGCGCGTCTGCCTTATACCTCATGCCTTCTCGCACTGTAGTGTTCGAGGTGTCTCTGACTATAATCTTTTTGTATTCCGGAATATCAATGTGATATTTTATCTTGTTGATGAAAAACGGCTCGTTCGCCTCTACGAAATAGTTCACTGTGGCTTTTTTCTTTCGGAAGCGCACCTCCGACACCACAGAGGCGTTGAAGTAGCCGAGCTGGTGCATCGCTATTATCAGTTGGTCCATTGAATATGCCACCATGTTTGTGTCAAGCAGCACCGGTGCTTCTCCGTGAGCCCGCATCCACCTTCTGAATTTTGTGTCTTTTACAATGGTGTCGGTCACAGGGTCTCTTTTTGGGGCGTATCTTGCGTATCGCGAAGTCTTTATAGGGAATACGTCCATGAATTTCTTGTTGGGCACAGGCCTTAGAAGATAGTACAGATCATTGAACTCGTCACCTTTCCTGTCAGTAACTTTAACCGTGTTTTTTGTCAGCATGTATTCACCATCTTTCAGATGTCGTGTGGAACTACACGAGTAAAAAACGGTTATAAATATTAATAATACTGCAAAATGGATGACATGTTTCATAATTGCTACCTCATGTCATAAATGTCAACTTCAGGGTGGGCGGTCGTGTCGAACGTAAACTGCTTGTCGTCAAGGGCAGCGTTGGCGGTGAATTTGTCTATGTAATAGGTCGATACGGTGTTGTCAACTTCGTAAGTGGAGAGTGAGTATAACTCTTTCTTGTTCTTGTCGATGAGAACACGCACTTTGTAAATGTCGGCTTGTTTCAGCGGCTTTAAGTCTATTATCTGCAAAACTCTGTTCTGCCGTGTCTCTTCGCGGATGAATTTCGCGGAATATATTTTCGACCATCCTTTCAGTAGCTTTGCGGGATTGAGTATGTTGTCGGGGTCATCAGGGTCAACTTCAAAAATGGAAACCTCCTCGCTCTCTTTCTGATAGTTCCATATCGTTTTCCCGTCGCAGAACAACTCTTGGTTGCCAAGTTTCGCAGTGTATTTTTCACCCTTTATTTTTATTGTCCCTGTCATTGTCTGAATGACTTTCTTGTCTTTCTCAACCTTGAAAGTGTAGTTGATACTCATTGAGGTGAAAGTCTGATATTTTTTCGCTACAGACTGCAGTATTGTTGTTGCGCCGCCGTCTGTGCTTTGTGCGGATAGCGTTGCCGCCGCTATTATTGTTATTGCAAGCATCAATATCCTTTTCATCGCTTTTGATTTTAATTGTTAATCAATGGATTGGTTGATAGAGATGTGGAAGTGGCTGCCGCTCGGTGTTGATGAGCCGGCGACCTTGTCGAAGCCGTAGCCCCAGTCGAAGCCGAGAAGCCCGAACATCGGCAGGTAGATGCGCACGCCCGCACCCGCCGACTTGTACATGTTGAACGGGGAGTAGAGCCGCTTGTCAACCCACGCCTTGCCCGCCTCCACGAAGGCGAGTAGGTATATGGTGGCGCTGGGGTTCAATGTTATGGGGTAGCGCAATTCAGCCGTGAATTTGTTGTAGATTGTGCCGCCGACTTCGTTCCCGTCAACCATAGGGGTGAGCGCACTGTCATCGTAACCGCGCATTCCGATTACCTCGCGGCCGTCAAGGGCGTATGATGACAATCCGTCTCCGCCAAGATAGAACCTTTCAAATGGCGGCGCACCGATTTTTTTGTTGTAATATCCCATGAAGCCTACCTTCATTCTCACATTCAAGACAAGATTGTCAACAATTTTAGTGAACCACGACACATTGAATTTCCATTTGTGGAACTCTAACATTTTGTATTTCTGCTGGTCAGTCATAGTTGAATAGTCTTTGTTAGTGAAGAGGGAGTAGGGAGGGGTGAGCTGTACTGAGAACATGATTTCGGAGCCGTCACGCGGATAGATAGGCGCACTGACCGAATTTCTCAGTATTGTATATACATAGCTTATGTTGTTGGCATATCCGTTGCTGAAAATAAACAGATTGCTGTAGTTGTGTACCATATAGTATTGATATACAATTCCATGCGATATTTGAAAATAGTCATCAGGCCATTTTATTCTCTTTGCGAATGTGATGTTCGCACCTATAATCTTAATTGATGCGTACTGCTCTGCAGATTTTTTGTAGCCGTTAGTCTGCACTTGGTAATAGATTGACGCACCCAACGAGTTCGGCTTCTTTCCGCCCAACCATGGTTCTGAGAACGATAGACTGTATGACTGGTACCAGATTGCGTTTGTGGAAATCCTTAATGATAATTTTTGTCCGTCCCCGGATGGTACCGGTGTCCATGCGCTTTTGTCAAAGAATTTCTTGAAAGAGAAGTTGTTGAAAGAGATTCCTGCGCTCAGCACAAGTCCCGTGGCTCCGTAGCCCGCCGACAACTCAAGCTGGTCTGATGATTTCTCCGATACAACGTACTCTATGTCAACGGTGCCGTCCGCCTCGTTAGGCTTCGGGCGCACGTCAAGTTTCTCTTGGTCGAAATAGCCGAGGGCGAGAAGCCCCTGCTGGGTCCTGATGATGTCAGAACGGTTGAAGAGCTGTCCGGGTATTGTCGCGACTTCACGCAGTATCACATTATCGTTGGTCTTTGTGTTGCCCGATACGCTGATGCGGTTGTAGCGCGCCTGCTTTCCTTCGTTGATTCTGATTTCCAAGTCGATGGAGTCGTTTTCAATGAGAACTTCCACAGGATTGGCGTAGAAGAATAGATAGCCATCGTTCATGTAGAGCGAGCTGATGTCGTCCCCGTCTTGGTTCATGCTCAAGTTCTGGTTCAGAAGAGTCTGGTTATAGACATCGCCTTTATCTATGTTGAGCAGCATTTTCAGAAGTCCAGTCGGGTATTTTGTGTTGCCCACGAAAGTGATTTCGCGGAAATAGTATTTGTGCCCTTCAGATATGTCAATGTCAATGTTGATGTTTCCGTTTTCGTTTACATAAAATGTGTCGCGGGTTATGTAGGCGTCACGATAGCCTAACTCGTTGTATTTCTTTATGATGTTTATCTTGTCTTCTTCGTAGGTGCTTTCGTTGAATTTAGATGATTTGAATATTCTCAATTTCGCCCTCTCTCCAAAATAGTCAAGAAAATGTTCCGAAATGTCTTTCGACTTGTAGTAGTCGGGGTGTTTGAACATGTAGGCTATGGCAGTGTCGGCTTTGTAGAACGGGATAAACAGAAATTTCTCTTTGGTCCCTTTCATCGATTTTGTGAGCTTCCGCTTGTTAACTTCAGTGTTGCCGTTGAAGGTTATGGTTTCTATGCGCACTTTTTTGTGCTTGTTGATTTTGAAGTGGAGACGCACAGCGTTTGAGATTTTCTCCTCACGTTCTTCTTTTATTTCAACTTCACAATTATAATAGCCTTTCTCTTTGTAGAAATTCTTGATTATGTTAATGCAGGTGTTCTTCATGTTGTCATTCACTATGTTGCCCTGCGCGATGTTTATCTTTTCGCGGATGTCGTCCTCCTCGCTTTTTTTGCTTCCGCTGAAGGTGAACGCCGACAAACGGTTGCGCTCTTCAAGGTAGATGTCCAAAAATACAGTCTGGTTGACGATTTTTGTTATGTTGATAGAAATGTCCTCGTAAAGTCCTGTGTTCCAAAGAGATTTGATTGCTTGCGAAATCTTGTCCCCTGGTATCTCCACTTTGTCGCCGACACCGAACGGCAGGCGGCGGATGTCGAAATTGGCGGTGCCAGAGAATGTTATCCCACCTATTTCGTATGTTTTCGGGTGCGAATAGTCGATTTCAGATATTGGGCTTTCATCTTCAGATGAGACGATTACTTGTGCATAACTATTTGCTGTATAGCCGATTATGAGTATTGTTAGAAATAATATCGTTATAATTCGTGAGCGCATTTTCTGCAATGTATTAACTTGCAAATATAACGAAAAATTTGATGTAAATGGTATAGCAGATGAAAATGGAGAACGCTACGAATAACAAGCTCCAGATTAGTGCTGGAATGCCTGTGAACTTTTTGAGGTTCGTGGCATCGCCGGCGTGGTCTGGCTGTGTGATTGAGAGGTATAGCAAGATGAAGGCCGATGCGACAGACTCTGTTGTTATGGTTGTAGCGTAAAACAGCGAGACAAGGTCTATAACCAATTCATCGCAGAAATGTATCACCGCAATGTTTATGGCGCAGAATGAAAGAATCCAGAACCAGCCATATTTGTTTCTTACAAACAAGATGAGAATGAAGAAGAAAAGTATTGAAAGACCGATTATGTATGCGGTTTGCAGATTGAGGTTTAGAAGGTGGAAACTGAGGTACGCGGCGGCGGCGGCAAAGGGGTAGCCGGCAAGCGACACCAGAATGTTCCCGAACTTTGATCGCATTCTTGTGGTTGTGCTGCCGGACGTGTCCCCCGAAATTTCTATTTTCTGTACCTCTCCCTGAAAAAACAGTGCGATTAGCGCGTGCCCGAACTCGTGCAATACCGTGTTTATCACGTTGAAGAATTTGCCGAAGACTGGAATGTGGTTGAGCAGAATCGTTAGTGCGGCAAAGTAATAAACCAAAGGTATGCCTAAAAGTTGTCGGTGCATTTATGAGAGTATGATTCCTTGTTTTTTGACGATTTTGCGCAGGTTTATAAGCGCGTAGCGCATACGCCCGAGCGCGGTGTTTATGCTCACTCCGGTCATTTCAGCAATGTCCTTGAAGCTGATGTCCTGATAGATACGCATCTCTAACACCTCTCTCTGTTCATCGGGAAGCAGTTTTACGATGTTTTTCACATCTTCGTGTATCTGTCTCGTTATGATTTTGTGCTCAATGGACGGCTCAACATCATTGATGAAGTTGAAGATGTCAAATTCGCTGTTGTTCTCGAACACCGGCATGCGTTGCATTTTCCTGAAATAGTCAATCTTCAGGTTGTTGGCAATGCGCATCACCCATTGTTGGAATTTGCCCTCGTCTTTGTAATTACCTGAACGTAAGGTGTTTATGACCTTGATAAAAGTCTCTTGGAAAATGTCCTCCGCCAAATCCTTGTCTTTTACCGACAGAAGTATGTACGAGAACACTTTCTTCTCGTGACGTGCGATTAATGCTTTCAGTGCTTCTTCGTTGCCGTTGACATACAAGTTGACCAACTCGTTGTCGCTCAATACTGCCGCGTTCATAGTTCACTCCTTTCTTTTATTGTTGATACTATTTAAAAGCGTAGCGTTTTTCCTATAGGCAGTATGTTTTTTGTTGAAATATATTTCGGCAAAATTACAATAAAAATTTTTAATGTTGGGGCATCCTTTTTGAAAATTTTCCCCAAAAAATCATAAAACGCTGATATACAGTGAAATATTTTTATATAAGATTATTTGTTTTTGATGATGTCTTTGTATTTTATAACCAATTCCTCGAATTTTTTGATTGTGTTTTCGAGGGTGTCGTAACTGTATGCCGCCGCCGCGTTGTGATGGCCGCCGCCGTTGAAATGCTCGCGGGCAAACTTGCTGGCGTCAATTTCTCCCTTCGAACGGAACGAAACTCTGATACGGTTTTCTCTTTCGGTGAAAAATGCGGTGAATTTTACGACTTCCATAGACAAGCCGTAATTCACGAAGCCTTCCGTGTCGCCCGGCTGGAAGTGGAATGCTTTCAAATCGTCATTGGTGAGGTAGGTGTAAGATGTGGCACACTCAGGCATGACTTTCATACGGTTCGCTAACGTGTGTCCTAACAGGCGCATTCTCGTTTCGGAATAGTTGTCGTAGATGTTCCGGTGTATTTGTTCGCAGTCAATGCCCTGTTTCACCAACTGAGCCAAAATCTCATACGTCCTTTTTCTGTTGCATGCGTAACTTAATGAGCCAGTGTCTGTTATGATTCCTGAATAGAGACACTCAGCCATCTCTTTGGTCAGATGTTCTTTCTGTTTCAGATATTTGAAAAGAAATTCGAAAACAAGTTCACAAGAAGATGTTGTTTTAGGAGTCGAGAGCATCACGTCACAATCGATGTTAGGCATAATGTGATGATCAATAAGTATTTTGAATGCTTTCGATTCTGTGATTGCGTCTTTAAGGTCGTCACCGCTGCGGTGTGGTGCGTTCATATCGACAATGCAGAGCACGGGAGCTTCCCGTATCAGGCGCTGAGCTGTCTTCAAGTGCTTGCTTGCTATCAGTATGTTCTCTGATCCTGGCATCCATTGAAGAAAGTTTGGAAACGGATTGGGTAGGATAGGGGTGACTTTGCAGCCGATACCGCTGAAGAAATGGAACAGGCTTAACGAGGAGCCGACAGCATCGCCATCGGGGTTGTGGTGAGAAACGATGACAACTTCGGGCTTTGTGGAAATCAACTCGTGCAAACGGGCGACATCTTTTTTGCTCAGACTCATTATGTCGTATTGGATTTGTATGAGGATTATTTTTGAAAGTAAAAAGTCTTTCAGCGTATGCCGAAAGACTTTTTACGTAATTAAAAGGTATTATCTGCAATAAGGAAAGTTTCTTCCCGGATAATAAGCTTGTTCGCCGAGCATCTCTTCGATACGGAGCAACTGGTTGTATTTCGCGATGCGGTCGGTGCGGCTTGCTGAGCGGTGCGAGATGATTGCTGTGTAACCGGCTTTGTTTGCCATCGTAACAGCGTTTATTGTCTCGGTGAGCGTTCCTATCTGGTTGACTTTGATGAGGATAGAGTTCGCGACACCCTTCTTGATGCCATCGCTGAGACGTTTGACGTTGGTCACGAACAGGTCATCACCCACAAGCTGAACCTCTTTGCCGAGTTTGTCAGTCATCAGCTTCCAGCCGTCCCAGTCGTCTTCTGCCATACCGTCTTCGATTGATACGATAGGATATTTCTTGCACCAGTCTGCCCAGTAGTCAACCATTTGGCTCGGTGTGAGCTTGTCGCCAGATGATTTGAACAAGTGATACACATTCTCGTCAGCTTTGTAATATTCTGAAGAGGCGGCGTCAAGGGCGATGTAAACGTCTTCGCCTGGTTTGTAACCGGCTTTCTCAATAGCTTGAAGTATCACTTCGATAGCCTCTTCGTTTGATTTGAGGTTCGGGGCGAAACCGCCTTCATCACCGACGTTAGTTGAATAACCTTTGTCTTTCAGAACTTTTTTAAGATTATGGAACACTTCCGCACCGATTTGAAGAGCGTGAGAGAAACTCTTTCCGCCGACAGGCATAATCATAAATTCTTGAAAATCGATGCTGTTGTCAGCATGTGCGCCTCCGTTCAGAATGTTCATCATAGGAACTGGCAGAGTGTAACCGTTGCAACCGCCCAAATATCTGTATAATGGTTGGTTGGTCTCTTGTGCTGCGGCTTTTGCAACTGCGAGAGATACGCCGAGAATGGCGTTTGCTCCAAGTTTGCTCTTGTTATCTGTGCCGTCTATCTCAATCATTCTGGCATCAATCTCAGTCTGGTTAAGAACATACATTCCTTTCAGCTCTTCCGCTAAAACATTGTTGACGTTCTGAACAGCTTGCATTACGCCTTTGCCGCAGAATGCTGTGCCTTTGTCTCTCAATTCCCATGCTTCGTGTACACCTGTTGATGCGCCTGACGGAACAGATGCGCGCCCCATTATGCCGTTAGCAGTATAAACGTCAACCTCGACGGTTGGATTTCCTCTTGAATCTAAAATTTGTCTTCCTACAATACCAATAATTTCACTCATGATAGTTTGTTTTTATTTGTTTGTTAAAAATAAAATAGCTTGTTTTTTTCAAGCCTGCAAAGTTATAATTATTATATGAAAAAATCAAGGGCGTTTTATACAATATGTTCACGCCAGTTTTGCACAGCAAAACTGGCGTGAAATTTCTCAGCCGGCAAATTTGGCTTATGCGTCAAATTTGTTCAATGAGATCTCGGTTGTGATCTCTGGGGTGATGTCAATGAAAGTTTTATTATCGCCACAGACTTTGTCCACAATCTTCAACTCCGCGCACAACGTTTCCGATTTGATGTAGTCTTCGAAGTTGCGGAACGCGGTGTCCAATTCTGGATTGCTTGCAAGTTCTATTATTATGCGGTCAACAACGTCAAGCTGCAACTCTTTTCGGAAATTTTGTATCTTGTTGACAAACTCGCGGGCGTAACCCTCCTGCTTCAGTTCTTCCGAAATTGTGATGTCAAGCGCGACAGTTATTGCTCCTTGGTTTGTCACAACCCAACCCGGAATGTCTTCAGCGAAAATCTCAACATCAGTGTCAAGTATCTCAACGTCAGTTCCTTCCACCTGAATTGTCATCTTCCCGTCTCTTTCAAGTGTGGCAATCTGCTTCTGGTCAAATGATGTTATCGCATTCGCGATGGATTTCATGATTTTGCCGTATTTCGGTCCCAATTTCTTGAAATCGGGCTTGATACGTTTCACAAGGATTCCGGCTCCGTCTTCAATGAATTCGATGCTTTTCACGTTCACTTCGTGAAGAATGAGGTTTTTGACCTTGTCTATCTGCGCTTTGAAGTTTTCGCTGTCGGCTGGCAGCATAATGCGGCTCAGCGGCTGGCGTACCTTGATGTTCGATTTCTTTCGCAGCGACAATACCATTGATGAGATGAGTTGTGCGAGTTGCATTCTTTCTTCTAATGCTTTGTCAATGAACTCATTGTGTGCTACTGGAAAATCTGAAAGATGTATCGATTCGACAGCCTCTTTGCCTGTAACGCCGTTCAAGTCCATGAACAGTTTGTCCATGAAGAACGGGGCGATGGGCGCGCCAATTTTAGCGATAGTTATCAGGCAGGTGTATAGTGTCTGATACGCTGAAATCTTGTCTGTGCTGTATTCACCTTTCCAGAAACGGCGGCGGCACAAACGGACGTACCAGTTGCTCAGATATTCGTCAACAAAATTCTGTATGTCCCTGCCGACTTTTGTCGGTTCGTAGTTGCTGTAGTTCTCATCGCATTTCTTTACAAGTGTGTTGAGTTCTGACAATATCCAACGATCGATTTCAGGACGCTGGCTATATGGTATTTCATCTTCCTTATATGAGAATCCGTCAATGTTTGCGTAGAGTGCGAAGAATCCGTAAGTGTTATATAGTGTGCCGAAGAATTTGCGTTGTACTTCGCCGATGCCGTCAACGTCAAATTTGAGGTTGTCCCACGGCTGAGCGTTGGTCATCATGTACCAGCGTGTGGCGTCCGCACCGTATTTCTCCAAAGTTGCGAACGGGTCAACGGCGTTGCCCAATCGCTTCGACATCTTATTACCGTTTTTGTCAAGTACTAATCCGTTGGAAACCACTGATTTATATGCGACAGAGTCGAACATCATTGTGGCTATTGCATGCAGAGTGAAGAACCAGCCGCGTGTCTGGTCCACGCCTTCGGCGATGAAATCAGCAGGATAGTTGTTCTTGAAAACATCGACATTCTCGAAAGGATAGTGCCATTGGCAGTATGGCATTGCGCCAGAGTCAAACCACACGTCTATCAAGTCTGGTTCGCGTGTCATCTTCTTGCCGCTTGGCGATACAAGATATATGTCGTCAACGTATGGACGGTGCAGGTCAATTTTGTTGTAGTTCTCTTTGCTGAAATCTCCAACAACGAAATCCTTGTACGGGTTATCTTTCATGAATCCCGCCTTGACAGATTTCTCTATCTCTTTGATTAATTGTTCAATAGAGCCAATGCAGATAAGTTCTTTGCGGTCTTCTGTCACCCAAATTGGAAGCGGCGTGCCCCAGAAACGCGAACGTGAGAGGTTCCAGTCAACAAGGTTTTCAAGCCAATTGCCGAAACGCCCGCTGCCGGTCGCCTGCGGTTTCCATTGAATGCTCTTGTTAAGCTCTATCATTCTCTCTTTCAGTGCAGTGGTCTTGATGAACCATGAGTCCAAAGGATAATAAAGTATTGGTTTGTCGGTGCGCCAGCAGTGCGGGTAGTTGTGGATGTGCTTCTCTATCTTGTAGATTTTATGCTCTTTCTTCAGCCACAGGCACAGTGCGACATCTAATGTCTCCTCATGGCTCTCCCCAGCTTTTTCATAATCCGGCTTGACATACCAGCCCGCATATTCCTCGTATAATTTCACATTGACATTCTTTTCCACGAAATTTTTGTCCATCTCTTCAATACGATAGAATTTGCCGGTTTTGTCAACCATTGGCTGCAAGTTGCCTTGATTGTCAACAATCATAAGTGGCGGAATGCCAGCTTCTTGTGCAACGCGCTTGTCGTCCGCTCCGAAAGTTGGGGCGATGTGGACGATTCCAGTTCCATCTTCTGTAGTTACATAGTCGCCTGCGATTACTCGGAACGCGCCTGCTTCAGGGTAGATGAATGGCATCAACTGCTCATATTCTATCCCGACAAGTTGCTCACCAGTGGTTTCGGCTATGATTCTGTAAGGAATGTTTTTGTCTCCGAAATGATAATCTGCTAATTTAAGTTCAGAATTGCTTTCAGGAAAATATTTTTCTTTTAAGGGCTTCGCAATCACAACGAAAATAGGGTCGCCAGAGTATGAGTTGAACGTCTGGACGAGTATGTATTCTATTTTCGGACCGACAGCCAGAGCAGTGTTTGAAGGCAGCGTCCACGGGGTTGTGGTCCATGCGAGGAAATAGAAGTTGTCACCGATTTCCTTCGGAGCGTCTTCAACCAAGAATTTCCACGGGCATGGCACTTTCTGCTCTTTTTTGATTTTGAACTGTCCGATTGCTGTGGTGTCTTTCACGTCTTTGTAGCAGCCGGGCAGGTTCAGCTCGTGTGAGCTCAGTCCGGTTCCCGCGGCGGGAGAGTAGGGCTGTATGGTGTAGCCTTTGTACAACAGGCCTTTTTCATATAGTTTTGACAAAAGATACCATGCTGTCTCAATATATTTGTTGTCGAAAGTGATGTACGGGTTTTCAAGGTCAACCCAATAGCCCATTTTTTGGGTCACGTCATCCCACAAATCCTTGTATTTCATCACTTCGCGGCGGCACGCCTGATTATACTCCTCGACAGAAATTTTTGTGCCGATGTCCTCTTTGGTTATGCCTAATGTCTTTTCCACACCAAGTTCTACCGGCAGACCGTGCGTGTCCCATCCGCCTTTACGGCCTACATATTTCCCTTTCATTGTCTGGTAGCGGCAGAAAAGGTCTTTTATGGTGCGCGCCATCACATGGTGGATGCCGGGTGTGCCGTTTGCTGATGGAGGCCCTTCGAAAAAGACGAATGGCTCGTGTCCCTCTCTCGTTTTTAAGCTTTTTGCGAAAATGTCGTTCCCTTCCCAGTATTCTTTTATTTCATTGCTGATTTTTGGAAGGTTAAGTCCTTTATATTCAGGATATTTCTTCATTTGTTTTTATTTTATTAAAAGAAAGGCAAAGATACAAAAAATAGTTGGAATTTTCTCCTTGTTATGAAACGAAAAGCATTAATCCTTTCAAATAACTGCCTTCGGGGTGGAATATGCTCACGGGATGGTCCGCTCCTGCTTCCAAATGTTTGATGATTCTCACGTTTTTGTTTTCCAATGCTGCGGCAGAGAATGCCATTGTGCCGAAGTCGTCTTTTGAGACGGCCTGCGAGCAAGAGAATGTGAATAAAAGACCGCCATTTTTGATTTTTTCCATCGCTTTCCGATTGATGTTGCGGTATCCTTTCAGACCTTGCTCCCTCACATTGTGGTGCTTGGCGAACGCCGGCGGGTCCAAAACAATGAGGTCGTAGAAGTTGTCGGGCATGTTGTCCAAGAATTTGAAGACATCTTCAGTGTATGATTTGTGAGTCTGATTGTTTGGAAGTCTGCCTATATTCTTGTCTGTCAGTGACATGGCTTTTGCGGAAATGTCAACGGAATGTACAAGTTCCGCGCCGCCGTTGAGTGCGTACAGCGAGAATCCTCCAGTGTAGCAGAACAGGTTCAGCACCTTGCGCCCTTTAGCAAATTGCCCGACTAATGCCCTGTTGTCACGCTGGTCGATGAAAAAACCTGTCTTCTGCCCATTTATGATGTCTATTTCAAAAGGTATATTGTTCTCTTTTACAATGACTTCGCCGATTCCGCCATGCAGAAGTTCGTCTTTCGCCTCAAAACCTTTTATTTCTGTAAGCGTGGCTGAACTTTTGTCGTAGATTGATTTTATTTTTTCTTTGAAAATGTCAATCAGAATTTTTTTGAAAGTTTCGCGGAGAAGCCACATCCCGTATGAGTGGAACTGCATCACCACGTTGCCGTCAAACCAATCGGCGATGAAGCCGGGAAGTCCGTCACCTTCACCGTTTATGAGGCGGAACATTGTGGTTGCATTGCTGGTGAGAAGATTCATTTTCAGGCGCAGGTCGATGGCATTTTCCACTTTCAATTTCCAAAAACTGTAATCTGGAATTACTCTGTTGAAACTGAAAATCCTTACACAGATAGAGTTGTTGAAATAATGACCTGTGGCGAGGTAGTTGTTGCCGCTGTCGAACACCTCCACGATGTCGCCATCAAATAAGCCGCCGCTTTTTTTTGCGACGGCTCCTGAGAATATCCAAGGGTGGAATCTTTCAACTGATTTTTCTTTCCCTTGCTTTAGTATGATTTGCTTTAACATATTGTATATTATCTTCTTGAACTTCCGCCGCCTCTGCTTCCGCTTGATGACGGTGATGATGAATGAGATGGTGTTGAACTTCTGCTTCCGCCAGAATAGCTTGAGCGTGAGGAACTTCCGGAAGAAGATGAACTTCTATTGTAGCTTGAACTTCCTGAAGAAGAGGGAGAAGAATACGATCTGTTATTGTAGTTCGAACTATTTGAAGATGAAGGAGTTGATGTCCTGTTGCCGTAGTTTGAACTGCTTGAGGACGATGATGAGGAAGTTCTGCTATTGTTATTGTAAGAGTTCCCAGATGAAGGAGTTGTAGTCCTGTTATTATTATTGTATGAGTTACCGGTAGCAGGTGTTGCGGGTCTGTTGTTGTAGTTTGAGTTTTCAGTAGCAGGAGTTGAAGTCCTGTTGTTGTTATTGTAAGAGTTCCCGGTAGCAGGTGTTGCAGGTCTGTTGTTGTTATTGTAAGAGTTCCCGGTAGCAGGTGTTGTAGGTCTGTTGTTGTAGTTAGAGTTGCCGGTAGCAGGAGTCGAAGTCCTGTTGTTGTTATTGTAAGAGTTCCCGTTAGCAGGTGTTGCAGGTCTGTTGTTGTAGTTAGAGTTTCCGGTAGCAGGAGTCGAAGTCCTGTTGTTGTTATTGTAAGAGTTCCCGTTAGCAGGTGTTGCAGGTCTGTTGTTGTAGTTAGAGTT
>CACYHL010000095.1 GCA_902774205.1 uncultured Bacteroidota bacterium
AAAATGTGTTTGTTCTCTATCATATTAGTTGTCTTTTAGTTGTTAGAGATTTATTTTACGCGGCAAAGATAATATAAATTTTAATATAAAATTAAAAAAAATAAAAATATTTTTAAAAAATAATTTAGGAAAATAAGAGACAGGATACAGAAAACTATGAAAACCAATACTACTGAGCCCTCAGACCATAGGTCTGAGGGTATTCGCAACAATTATCACAGCGTTTTGCAAATTTACTACCATCAGAAGTCATAAATTTCATTCGGGGACAACTTGTCACTGTCTCATTTCTGCTTCCCTATTTTGTACTCCTTTGGACTACATGGCTTGGTAGCATAGAACAAGTAAATGTGATATCAGCAGGTGGAACTCTGCGGGTTGTTTTCTATGAATTTCTTATATCAAACTTACGTTATATCATAAAAATAAAGGAATAATTCTGAAAATTTTTTGAATTGAAAATGTGTGGGCACATAATAATATTTTTTCTATTTTTGTATTTTCTTATAAAAATAAAATAGATTTGAAAAAATATCGTTTTTAAAAGGAAGTTTCAAGAAACAGCAATATGAAAAAAATTATCATCTTATCGGCAACTATCATTTTCAGCATTTTAACTTTCGCGCAGACATCACCTGAAAACGCGAAGTATTACATTGAAGGCACAATGACAATCTCTCCCAACTCCGCTCACAACGGCTGGGACTACAAACTTCAGAATGTCTCATCGAAAGGCATAACTTTCAAAAAACAAGATGTTTGGATGGGGACGAACGAAGGGGAGAATGTGCTGTTCACATTCCAGAAGGCTGAAACCACATACGAAGGCGGACTTGACGCCACATTGAAATTCTGGCGTTACGATCCCGAATCTAAACAGTGGCAGGTTGACCGCGAGGTGAAACAGGCGACCGAGAGCTACCAGTCGCAGAAGATTATGAGCATAATGCTCGTTTTGGATTGTAGCAGCTCAATGGCACAGGACTTCTCGCAGCTGAAGAGAAGTGCGAAGAGCTTCATTCAGCAGCTTTACGGAAGATGCCCCGAAGGAAATGTGCGCATTGGTATCATAGCTTTCAATACAATGAGAAATACTGATGTTAATGTGTTTGATATACAGCCTCTTACATCTCATTCTATTAATAAGATGACCGATTTTATAGATGGACTTCAGACCGACAACAATACAGCTTTGTATTATGCCATGGATAAAGCTATGGATATGATAAAAGAATATGCGGGCAATTTGCGCGACAAGGATAAAGAGGTATATGAAGTGTCATGCCTTGTCTCGTTCACTGATGGGCTTGATAACGCATCAAATAGTTTTGACCTTAACATCAAAAATTCCGATGAATACCGTGCCCGTATCAATGGCAGAATCAATCAGAACATTGCAGGCAGACCTATTGAAAGCTACATAATTGCACTCAAAGGTGGAGATCTCACAAATGTGGAAAAATTCCGTAAAGAGTTGAAAGAGGTTGCAACTGAAGGCGAGTCAGGGCCGAATTTCAACGAGGTTGAGAACATAGAGAAGCTGGAGGAGGAGTTCAAGACGATGGCACAGAACCTCACCAACCGTTGGCGTGACTTGCGCTGCTATGTGCCGAGCTCGCGTGAGGGGCGCGTGCGTTGGACCCTTGGCGATGTGGTTGAATCAAAAACCATTGCTAAGACAGAAACTCATACAGAGGTGAAAAAGGAGAAGACACAGCAGCCACGTTCACTCTTTTTCGGCGCGGGCGCGGGCTTCTTCGCCCACGGCGGTCAATACATGTATAGCCGCTATTCAGCAAATGTGTGCCTCGATTTTGCTTATCCGCTCACAGACAAGTTCGCTTTGGGCGGCTTCTTCTCATGGGGCATCCCATGGACTCCGCGTATTGGCGTGTTGACAGTTTACGGGGACTATGATAACAGTTTCGCCTTCCTCGGCGGCGTGGGTTATGCTGCCCCTTATGGTTTGGATGTGCGTGTCGGCGCTGACTACAAGCGAGTGTACCTCGCCCTTGATCTCGGCACTGCCAGATTCGACCACGATTTCTATCTCGCAATAAGCGTGGGTTTCAATTTCGGAAGATACGTCGGTAAACACTAATATCTTGTTTGTCAATTTGTTAACTGATAAAATTGGGAGTGATTTTTTTGTAATCCTCCCTTTTTTCTTTTAACATTCTTTAATAAAAACCAGAGGAACTGCTTCGTTTTCCCATGGTAAAATAATGTATCTTTGCGCTAAAATTCAGAAGAAGATATGGAATACACTGTCGCACAAATAGCCGAGTTGCTTTCTGCTGAAGTACAGGGAGATAGGAATGCCGTTATTAAAACCGTCTGCAAAATTGAAGCCGGTGTCGAACATGGTCTCACTTTTTTGTCAAACCCGAAATATACGCCTTACATTTACGAGACAAAAGCCACGGCTGCAATCGTGAACAAGGACTTTATTCCTGAAAAAGAGGTTCCGTGTACGCTTATTATCGTGGAAAACTCATACATGGCTTTCGCAAAACTGCTGACTTTTTATTCTGAACAGATTAAGAGGAAAAAAAATGGGATTTCGCAACACGCCTGCATTGCTCCAACCGCGAAAATCGGGAAAGATGTCTATATTGGCGAGTTCGTAAGTGTTGGAGAGAATGTTGAAATCGGTGACGGTGCGCAGATTTACCCGCACGTCTTTTTGGGAGACAATGTCAAAGTCGGCGGCGGCACCACCCTTAACAGCGGCGTGAAAGTTTATGCCGAGTGTGTCGTTGGCAGCGGCTGCACTATACATGCCGGCACTGTCATCGGTGCGGACGGCTTTGGATTTGCGCCACAGCAGGACGGCACCTTCATGAAAATACCTCAGATAGGCAATGTGGTGATAGAGGACGGCGTGGAAATCGGCGCGAACACCTGCATTGATAGGGCGACAATGGGCTCAACCATAATTCACAAGAATGCGAAATTGGACAACCTCGTTCAGATTGCCCACAACGTTGAAGTCGGCGAGAACACTGCGTTTGCGGCGCAGGCGGGTGTGGCTGGCTCAGCGAAAATCGGCAAAAACTGTCTGTTTGGCGGGCAGGTCGGAATCAACGGGCATATCACTATTGGCAACCACGTCTCTGTCGGAGCACAGTCGGGGGTGCTTCAACCCGCGAAAGATGGTGAAATCCTGCTTGGCTCCCCAGCAATCGCTCTCCGCGATGAGCAAAGGCGCATTATCTACAACAGACGTCTGTCTGATATGTACGATAAAATCAGAGAGTTGGAAAAAGAATTGAAAAAACTGAAAAACGACTAAATTAAACTGTTATGGAAAAACAGGCAACCATTGGCTCCGAAGTCTCAATTTCGGGAAAAGGCCTGCACAGCGGAAAACTTGTAACTGTAACTTTCAAACCTGCGCCCGAGAACACTTCAATTATGTTCCGCCGCACCGACTTGCTTGATTCACCGGTAGTTATGGCGAATGTGGACAATGTGTTCGACACTTCGCGTGGTACCTCACTGAAAGAAAACGGCGTGGAAGTGAGAACCGTGGAACATCTTATGGCTGCCCTCGCCGGAATGGGAATTGACAACGTTATTGTTGACATCAATGCCGAGGAGACCCCGATTCTTGACGGAAGCTCAAAATATTACATTGAAGCGTTGCAGAAAGCTGGTAAGGTTTTTCAGAATGCTGAGAAAAATTATATAAAGATAGATGAAACCATCAGGTTCTCAAAGCCGGACAAAGGCATAGAGCTGACGATTGAACCTGCCGAGAAGTTCAGCGCGCATATTGAAGTGGACTACAATTCTGAAGTTCTTCCAGCGCAATCGGCTGATATAGAGGATATTAATGATTTTGTAAATGAGCTTGCCTCGTGCCGCACTTTTGTTTTTCTGCACGAGATACAATTTCTCATAGACAATAATTTGGTAAAAGGCGGAGATTTGGATAATGCCATTGTCTTTGTGGAAAAAATGCCAGATGAGGCGACAATAGAGAAATTATCCAAGTTTTATAACAAGACCGATATAAAAGTGATGGAAAACGGAGTTCTGAACACGTTGAAGTTGCAGTTCCCTAACGAGCCCGCCCGTCACAAGCTCCTTGACCTGGTTGGAGACCTTTATCTGCTCGGCGCACCAGTGAAAGGCCGCGTGACAGCCAAAAAGACAGGGCATTTCGCCAATGTTGAGTTCGCCAGACTTATTGCAGGCAGCGCGGAATAATAGTAGCTGCGCTGAAAAATCTGTTAAGGCTATTTTTTTCAAAATTTTCTTCAAATTTTCAAATTCTTCTTCAAGTCTTTGTCATTGTCTTGGAAAAAATTTGTACCTTTGAAAATCTTAAGTGTAATTTATAAATCATTTTAAATCAGACTTATATATGAGCCATTTCGCACACCTCCACGTTCATACCGAATATTCTATTTTGGACGGCATGACGAAGATACCTGCCATGATACAGAAAGCTTACGATGACGGGCAGCGTGCTATCGCCATCACCGACCACGGCAATATGTTCGGGGTGTTCACTTTTGTGGCAGAAGTTGAGAAGTTCAACGCCAACCACTCGGACGACCCGATGAAGGCCATTATCGGCTGCGAGGTCTATGTGGCTCGTCGCACCCGCTTCGACAAAGACCCGAAGGTGAAAGACGATCGCAGCGGTCACCATCTTGTCCTTCTTGCCAAGACATGGCAGGGCTACCGTAATTTGTCAAAACTCGTATCGTTGGGTTATAGCGAAGGTATGTATTATACGCCGCGTGTCGATAAGGAATTGCTGCGCAAGTATTCGGAAGGGATTATCGCTTGTTCGGCGTGCCTCGGCGGCGAATTGCCGCAGGCGATTATGAAATATAATTTCGTGCCGAATAAAAATGAAATTCCTATTTCGATGGATCTTGAGGCTGCGGACAAAATCGTGGAGGAGTTCAAGTCCATTTATGGCGGCGACTACTATCTTGAACTCCAACGGAATGGTCATAATGAACAAAATCTTGTTAATGAGGCACTTAAGGTTTTGTCGCAGAAACATAAAGTGCGTTGTATCGCAACTAATGATGTCCATTTTTTGAACAAGGAGGATTTCGAGGCGCACAAAATGCTCATTTGCATAAATACGGGTAAGGATTTTCATGATGCTGATGCTTCAAAACAAGACGAGGACGCGGACAACGGAATGATGTACTCAGGACAGGAGTATTTCAAGACCACGGCTGAAATGGAGGAGTTGTTTGAGGATTTTCCGGAAGCCATTATGAACACCCAACATATTGTTGATAAGGTTGATGTTTTGAAACTCTCTGTGAAACAGCCTGCTACGCCGAAATTTGATGTGCCGGAGGGTTTTAAAGATGAGTATGACTATTTTGAATATCTGACATACGAAGGTGCGAAGAAGCGTTGGCCTGAGATGGACGATGTGATTAAGCAACGTCTTGAGTTTGAGCTTGGTACGGTTAAGAAGATGGGCTTTCCGGGCTATTTCCTTATAGTTCATGATTTTATAAACGCCGGCAAGCAGATGGGAATCCGTTTCGGTCCGGGGCGCGGTTCTGCGGCGGGCTCCGCAATCGCCTACTGCCTCGGTATCACAAACATTGACCCTATCAAATACGACCTGCTGTTCGAACGTTTCCTTAACCCCGACCGTATCTCCATGCCCGATATTGATATTGACATTGACGATGCAGGGCGCGGAAAGGTTATCCAGTACGTCATCGACAAGTATGGTGTGGAGCGTGTGGCGCAAATTGTGACGTTTGGCACGCTCGCGGCAAAGTCGGCGGTGAACCGTTCGACATCCGAAATCCCGAAAACTGCAAGCTGAACTTTACCATCATTTCCGACGTCCATGTGGAAACGAATAACTGGAAGCGGTACCCCGCGTTCACGCAGGGGCTGCAGAACGTGACCAAAAACAAAAGCGGCAACGATGCGATCGTTGTCCTCGGCGACAGCGTGATGTGCGGTCAGTATCTGGAAAACGTGATCTTTCACGGACTGGCGGGGTTGTTCCTGCGCAACGAAACGGTTTTGCCTGTTTTGGGCAACCATGACGCCGGCAACGGCGACGGGGATCCGGTCAAAATTCTGAACCGCTGGTACCGGTTCTCGGACGCCTTCTTTGATGTTCAGCTGGAGCATCCCTATTATTACAAGGTGATCAACGGCTATTATTTCATCATCCTCGGCATGGAAACCGATCAGACGCAGGAGTGTGTCTATTCCGACGCGCAGCTCGACTGGCTGGAGGATACGCTCAAACTGGCGGCTGCAAGCGGTAAGCCTGCATTTGTGATTGCTCACTTCCCGCTGCATTGGTCCAAGGATCAGAATTATCAGACGACCTGGCGACCACTGCAGATTCTGCAGAACTACTATCGGGAGCACGACCTGTTTTTCCTGTGCGGACACCACCACACGCCGCTGCAGCGCGACCAGTCGTTCCGGTTCCAGAACGGCATTCCTCAGATTTATGCGCCATCGCTGTCGCGGCTTTCCGACGTGGAACCCCATGATATGACCGAAAAGACCGGGGAAGGCATCATCGTGGAGCTGTATGCAGACCGTCTTTTGGTGCGCGGACGGAACTTCGTCAGAAGCGCCTGGGTCTATGACGACGACGGAACACTTTGCGAGCGCACCTATGAACTGAAAAACCCGATCACGGATTGAGCGGTGCCCTCCGGCATTCACGCAGGCGCTTCCGTTTGATTCTTTCGTGCGCCTTGCGGCAAGAAAGCCTGAACAGAAAACGTCCATTGGTGTTTTGCCAATGGACGTTGTTCTTTTAAATACAGCTTTTATTGTGCAGGCTTGCGCTCCTGCAGGGTAACGGCTTTGTTCTGGTGGGACAGGATATCCGCTTTGGCGTCTTTCAACCGCTTGTACCCGGTCATATAGCCGCCGTAGCTGTCGTCGAGCGTTTCAATGATCTGCCCGGTATACATGGTGCGTTTGTAGGACATGGTCGGCTCCTGGGTATCGCGCACAAC
>CACYHL010000096.1 GCA_902774205.1 uncultured Bacteroidota bacterium
TTGGTCCGATTTTAACTGTCATCTGTTCTGCTCCCTTTTAATTCTATCATCTTCTTTTAACTCAGCCCGCACAAATAAGATATAATATCTGTGCGGCTTAAGCTGCACCTGAAGATTATTACCGATATGATCACAGACAACTATTTAAAACTGACATCTGAAGAAAAGGATTTCATTACACATCACTATCCGGAAATCGATCTGAACAATCTCGGTCTCCCCGCTACCGGCATGTCTTCCATCACCAACATCGATCTGCTTGAATCGACGATGCGCTATGACATTACCAATCAGCGTTACGGCAATGATCAGAATGCCTTGCGGATCTGCCGTTCCCTTAACGGCAAGATCAACCGCTATAAAGGACGCCGAACCAAACCGCAGATCAAGGGTTTTGATGTTGATATGATGAACCGTAATAATATCCTCCCGGATATGCTGAAAATCCAGCATCATTATTCAAATAGGAATCCTTCCCTATAGAACACTCGTTTGCGCTGTACCCCCACCCTGTAGTCGAAGCCAACGCTTTCGCGATATATGTGCTTGTGCCGCTGCAAGCGTAACTGTTTTGCGAACTCATATAATTTACAAACTGTGTGTATTCCGCATCGCTCGGAACGTGCCACCCGTTGGGGCAAATTCCCTGCACGCCGCTCGGATTTGATGATGAGGAGGAAGATGTTCCCATGACAGCCTTCCAGTTATACAACAAACCATAAATGGAATCATTGCTGCTATTACCGCTTGCATGATAGTAATAAGCTGTAGATGAAGATGTTGTACTTCCTTCATTAATAATGTTCCCGTTAGCATAATGAGTGCAGCGCAAACTTTCGCGCATCCAGCATTGGTTCCCGATTTGAACAGTGTTATAGACATGCTTGTCATAATCTGTTACTGTCGGGGTGCTGGTGCAAGGCAGTCCGCCCAACTTTGTTGTGAAACTTATGGCAGTTCCGTATGCTGTACCAAAAGTGTTTGTTGCGTAAGCACTTACATAATAAGTTATTGCGGGTTGCAACCCGGAAAGTGTACTCGAATAACTGCCTGTAGTGTTGCCGTCAACTGTAATGCTGTCAGAAATGGAAGGATTGGGTGAAGTGCTCCAGCAGACTCCCTTTGCCACCATCGCCACACCGCCGTCATTGGTCACGTTGCCGCCCGAAATGGCACCTGTAGCAGTGATGTTGCTCACAGCTGTCGTAACCACAGAAGGATATTTCGGGGTCTTAATGCTCACTGCACTGCCGTATGCTGTACCAGCAATGTTTGTAGCGTATGCACGTATATAGTAAGTTGTATTAGGCGACAAAACTGTAATTACGCTTGAGAATGCACCGAGACCGCAACTGTCAACGGTAATGCTGTCAGCAATTGTCGGGGTGGAAGTGGTGCCCCAGCAAACCCCGCGAGCCGTAACGGGCGCGCCGCCGTCAGAGACGACATTACCGCCTGTAGAAACAACAGTTGTAGTAACAGCACCAGCAGCAGAGGTTGTAACGGCTGGAAAATCAGCTGTTGTGAAGGTCAGTTCGCTGCCATACGAAGTGCCGACTTTGTTTGTGGCGTATGCTCGCACGTAATATGTTGTTGCATGCTCCAATCCTGAAACAGTACAGAGAAAACTGCCCACGCCACTGCTGTCAACAGTAATGCTGTCAGCGATAGTCGGATTGGGTGCAGTGCTCCAACAGACACCGCAAGCGATAATCGGCGTGCCCCCATCGCTCACCACTGTCGCCGCAATATCAGCAGTCACCGCCAAAACAGTGACAACGCTATCCGTCAGAATTGTCGGTACAACATATTGTGAATCAGTGAAATGCAGCACAAACATCTGCGATTCATTCTGATTCTGCAATATATGTTCACTTTCAGCAGGTTCATCGTTTATTGTCGCATATCCGGTATATTCCATTTGGTCACCGGCATTGAATGGTTGTGTTGAATTGCCGCGGACGTTGTTTTTTGCGGTTTTTTGTTGATACGCGCGGCCGTACGTATCATCGACGGTTCCAATATATTCAATTCCGTTTCCATTGCCCCCGCCGTTGCAAACCATTTTTATCGATGACGATTTCCCATTTTGGGTTGCGGTCAAAACGTATGTGCCGGCATTTGCAATTGTAATGCGGAAATTGTGGGTTACGTTTTGTTGTTGTAGAGGCGCGCGGCCGTGCGCCTCTACAACGGTTTGCGTCGTCGCAATGGAGCGCCCATTCATATCCATAATTTTTAATGTCACCGTACCCACATCCGCGACGTACAATGTCACATCCGTGGCACCATTAAACGGATTGGGGTTATTTTGGAACAATTGTAGAGACGTTCCATGGAACGTCTCTACAACATCATCAATCCCCGTCCTATCCTGCAATGTCAGAACGGTGTCAGGATAATAGATGACCTCACGCCATCCTTTGGTTGTATTGTCAATGGACACGCTGTCCAATTTTTTATACCGTCCAGCTCCGTCTTCACCGGTAAAGGTCAACGTCACGGTTTGGGCTGATACGAAAACAGACAAAGAGATGATTACAAAAAAAAGAACTGTTTTTTTCATGAGACAAAAATCAACTACTTAATTATAAAGACTTTACGACAATAATATTGTTCAATAAAAATCATGATACAATATCATTTTTCTAACAACTGCAAAAGTACACATTTTTCGAACTGAAAAAACAGAAATTTTCCCCTATTCTTATACCAAAATAAACACAGCAAAAAAATCAAATGTTTGTAATTTTTTCGTTTATTAAGTACAAAAACAATTTTTTTTGTATCTTTGTGCCTTATTTGGAAAATTATAAATTCACAAAACAACATAAGACCATGAAAAAAATCATTTCGCTTACTCTGATGTTAAGTCTTTGCGCGATGCTCTTTGCTGGTAACATCTCAGAAAAAGAGGCGCAGCGTGTCGCAAAGAATTTCCTTGTGGAAAATTATGCGGCACAAAAAATCGAAATCCAACTCTCCGACATCAATCTGACGTTTGTCCAAACTGACGACAACGGGGAGCCTGTTTTCTACCGCTTCGACATTAAAAACTCCGGTTTCATCATCGTGTCGGCTACAGATTTGGTTTCTCCTATCCTCGCCTATTCATTCGAAGGGACATACAAACCGAATCCTATCGCTGATATGTATCTGAACAAATATGAAAAACAGATAAAAGCCGTTAAAGCTGACAATTCGAGAGCATTTATCGAAGCTAAGAAGAGTTGGAGCCATTATAATGTTGAAAAATTCAATCCTGAGCCGCAGCGTGCGACAGATTATGTTGACCCGCTAATTACGACCACTTGGACCCAAGAGAAATACTACAACACATACTGTCCATACGATCAGACAATATCAGCCGACCGTTTTGACCAGCATGCTGTTGTCGGTTGCGTTGCACTTAACCTTGCAAACATCAGAAACTATTACCGTTATCCTGAAGTCGGTATCGGTGGAGTCTCTTATTACACAGCAACATACGATGAAAATGGCAATCCTGTTTATCCTCGTTTGGAAGTGATGTTCGCTAATCATCATTATAATTTCGACGCTATTCCAAGAAAAGCCGAAAATTACACTGGCGAACTTGCAAAACTGATTTACCACTGCGGTGTCTCTGCCCGTATCGCTTACGGCCACGGATATGGCGACGATGGTACTATTGACGGCAGTAGTGGCAATGACGCAAATGCGTTGAGTGCGATGAAAGTCAACTGGGGCTTCAGCTCTAAAGGCGTTGTCCTTGAAGCCGCTCCTATTGTTGCAGGAAACAACTATCCGAAATGGGCTGACACACTCAAAGCTGAATTGAGACAACTTCACCCGCTCTACTTCGCCGCGACAACTGCAGAAGGCGCGACAGGTCACGCTTTCATGGTTGACGGCTTCGACAACGCAGGTCTCTTCCACATCAACTGGGGGTGGGAAGGTTTCGGCAACGGATTCTATCAGATTAACTTCATTGTTGATCCTCAAGGCGATGGCGGTGTTTCGTATAACACGAACGAAAGTGTCATTTACAATCTCTATCCCGAAGAACAAGAGGCTGAACCCACTTCCGGAACTGTAAGAAACACAGCCACACGCGGCTGCGTGACAGACGGCGCTGGCAACCTCTCGTATGAAAACAACACCGAAAGAGAATGGATTCTCGCCGCTCCAAACGCTCGCGCATACACCTTCCAGTTCGCAAAACTCAAAACAGAGCAAGACAAAGATGAAATAACATTCTACAATGCCGCTACAGGCACGCTGCTCGCAGGTCCGTATTCAGGTCATTATCTTAACATCGCAAGCGGCGATGTGTTCTCCAACTACAGCGGAACAATAAACCGCCCTGAAGGCATTTTCCCTGACGGACAACTTCTTCCGGAAGATTTCAAACTCACTGCCGACAGTATTAAAATTGTCTTCAAGTCTGATGCACAAAATACAGACAACGGATTCCTCATCTATTTCGAAGCCGACCTCAAACCCGCTTCAAATTGCACCCCAACACCAAACAGCTTCCTTACAGCTGCTGAAGGCACTCTCAAAGACAAAGACGAAGACGGCAACTATATTGGTGACAAAATTTGCGAATGGCGTGTCAAACCCGCATCAAATCTCGGTCTTACAAAACTCACTTTCGCCTTCAATAAATTTGACCTCCGCGAAGGGGACTTCATCGACATCTTTGATATGAGCCAAGGCGAAAAACCTGTCCGCTTTGCACGTTACGACATCTATAACATGCCATCTGGTGCGTTTACATGCAATTTCACAGACATTAAAGTTACTTTCGTCGCCGACAACTGGGCTGAAGGTGAAGGCTTTGAACTTCAATACGGCGGAACAACAGAAATCAACGAAAACAGTGGTCTGCAAGATGTTTCAATCTACCCGAACCCTGCTACCGATATGATTAATGTAGCTCTCTCTTCTGACAATGACCAGAACGTGAGTTTCAGAATCATCGACATGACAGGCAAGGTTGTTATGGCTGAAAGCGCTAACCACAGCGCAGGCTCATCAACATACCAATTCTCTGTCAATAATCTCGCTAAAGGATTCTACTTCATGAATATAGAAACAAATTCAGGAAAGACAATCCGCAAATTCATTGTTGAATAAGCCACAAATAAAATGTATATCGAAAGCCTCCTTCTAAACGGGAGGCTTTTTTATTATCTGCTGTCCGATAGGACAACAGGCACATTTACGTGAGACACAGTACTTCTCGCTAATCTCCATAATAGCTTGTGAGTCAGCGGCGCTGCGACAAAGAAACCCCGCCTCCTTGTATTTCCGCGTTATATGATTCGCCTCAAATTGCAATCCTCGCTGAAACAACACAGCCCGCTCAGTAACTGCCGGTTTCCCAACATAAATTCCGAATGAATATTTTATAGGTATTATAGTATTGATATACAATAAATTAACTGCAGTTTCTCCAATATTGTTTTTATGAGATTTGCTCTCTTTCGCGAACTCATAATGTTTTTTCCAATATTCATGAGGCTCTAACTCTTGGGGAATCAAATCTTCAATAGAAAATTTATCATCAAAGATGTTTTGTATCAGATTAGGAACTAAAAGAAGTTCACAAAACTGGGCAAGACGTATGCAGTGGAAATTTGCCGGTCGCAAACGGAGTTTATTCCATATTTTCTTATCAATAGCAATCCATTTATACTTGTATTTCAAATAGTTATACTCATATTGCAGTGCTTCGTAGTATGTGTCACCCTCAATTTCATCATCAAGCAACCCAGCCTGCCCGAAAATAATCGCATATACCTGCAATTTAGATGTGGTATGTTTTGCAATTTGCTTATATTCAACGCTTTTAGCAAGAAGTTCGAACGCTGTGGAATTTGTCCTGAACCCAAAATTACGCGCCATTCGCCGAAAACTAACCTCCTCCCAATCATAACCGCAACCTCGCAACTCCTCAAACACAGCCTGACTTTTTCGGTCTAACCTCTCAATGGAAGTCGCAAGCATTATCTCCTCAAATTTTTCCTTAGGAATATCCTTGACACCGAATTTGCAGGGAATCCGCATATCACTGTCAGCCAATCTTTTATAACTATTAAAAGTCTCTTCAGCAATATATTTTTTCAGTTCTAAAGTTGGAATGCTCTCACTACCTTTCAAAAGCACATCTTTGTCATGCTCATACACAACATGCAGAATTACAGAATTATACTTCTCATCTTTATCGTGATTATGCCTGTACCAATCTGAACTTCGAACATGAATCTCCACATCACCCGCCCATGTCACACCACCAATCTCAATTATCGCCTGTTTGAAATCGGGACCGGCATCACGATTCCATAATCCAGAATTAAAAATCTTAACACTTTGATTATCAGTGGTTTTAACATTAATAACATCAAAGTTTCGAGTCTTCCAGATATAATGCAACAAATTTTCAATCATAATTTTAATAATTAGTTTACTTTTAAATAACATTAATTTAAGTAAACTTATTGTATTATGAAAGAAAAAAATCGTAAAAAATTAATGGACTTGACCGTTCAGCCGCTCCACAACATCAATTTTGCCCACATCGCACCAGCTGTCATGCGAGTGGTCGTAAGCGATTATCTTGTGTTCAGCCGCCAGCTCCAAATACAACGGAGTCATTGATATTTTTTTCCCAGAAGGGATATAATTGAGGATTTCTTTTTTCACGATATGAATACCACTGAAAGCAAGTTCAACACCATCGCCAAATTCATGCGATTTTTTCACTTCACCGCTTTTTATATCCTTCCAGCCGATTAATTGCATATTTTCGCGGTCAAATACAAAATAACGCGAAGTTTCGCGGTTTTTAACAGCAAGTGTCGCCAAAGCATCATTTTTCTGATGATACTGGTAAAAAACTCTCAAATCAATGTCAGAAAGTATGTCAACATTGTACATCAGAATGTCGTCCGCCCCGTGAAACAGCGGCTCGGCGAATTCTCCAAAATGATGGACATTAATAACAATATCATCAAAACCATTGGAAATCAGCTTGTTAATTATATGTTCCAAAAGTGGTTTGCCGCAAACCTCGACTAACGCCTTCGGTTTGTCAGCCGTCAACGGATAGAGTCGCGTGCCGAGTCCGGCAGCGAAAATCATTGCCACACAGCTCATAAAGTAGGTATAAAGTTGTTACTGTTGCGTTTTTTCCAGACGAAGAACCATACTAAAAGTGAGAAAGTCACGACACTGCTAATCAGATAGCCAAGCCAGTGAGGCAGCCCGAAACCGGTTTTTGTTGAGATAAGCAAATAAGATGTGCAAACCATTGTCATGAACAATGCCGGCAACAGCGAAATCCAAATCCATTTCTTGTTTTGCGCCATACAAACAGTTACAGCCCAGAGAGTTACCATTGCCATAAACTGGTTAGCCCATGAGAAGCCGTTCCATATCACAGCAAATCCGTCCTTATCTTTGAAACTATAAATCAACACCAGCAATCCAAGCACGAAAATCGGAACAGCAACGGAAAGCCGCTTCATCAAAGGTTTCTGGTTGATATTGAAAGATTCCGCGATAATGAGCCGCGCCGAGCGGAACGCCGTATCACCGGAAGTGATGGGAGCCGCCACCACACCAAGCACCGCAAGTATCGCCCCCACCGTACCAAGCCACTCGTTGCAAAGAATATTCACAACTGAAGCTGGGGTTGTACTTTGCCCATTTGCAACAACCTGTCCTTCAGGAGTATAGAAAAGATATGATGCCGCCGCCGCCCAAACCAGCGCGACAACACCTTCGGTAATCATGGCTCCGTAGAAAATGGGGCGCGCCTGTTTCTCATTCGTCAGACAACGTGCCATAAGCGGCGACTGCGTAGCATGGAAGCCGGAAATCGCGCCACAGGCGATAGAGACGAACATCATCGGGAAAATCGGATTGTTGGCCGCATTTGGCATTTTATTGTCCAACCCGTTCCAAATTTCAGGCAATTGCGGGTGATGCACAAACAACGCGACCAATATCCCAGCCGCCATAAAAAGCAGACAAAAACCGAAAACAGGATATATTTTTCCGATAAGTTTGTCGATTGGCACAAGCGTGGCGACCACATAATAGAGGAAGATAAAAAAAAAAAAAAAAAACCCAAATATTTGCCATGCACCTCTGGCAGACCGACACCGCCGAGACGGAGCAGTATTATGCCAGAAAGGAAATCATGGACTGCACCGGCGAAAATACAGCCGAAAACAATCCACAGAAAAGACGACGTGCCGAACTTCGCGCCCATAATCGCCCCGAAAATCGGCCCCAAACCCGCGATGTTCAGAAACTGGATCAGGAAAATGCGCCACGATTTCATCGGAACATAATCCACACCGTCCTGCTTCGTATATGCAGGAGTGGTGCGCTTCTCATCTATTCCAAATATCCTTTCGGTGAGCCTCCCATAAATAAAATAGCCTGCAACAAGAAGGAGCAGTGATATTACAAATGTTACCATGTTAACGAATTTAAAAAAAGGGCAAAAGTATATACAATTGCCCTTTTATATTTTAAAAAACTGCTTTTAGAATTCCCAAAGTTCGTGTTCGAATGAGCGAATCTTGTCAGTAATCTTATCCGACTCGATACGCTGGTCGCGGGCGTTCAGGATATAGTCGCTGATCCAACGGTCGTTATAGACATTCTGTTCAGCGTAGATATAGCTTGAGAACTCGCGTTTCCACGTGAGCACGTCGTCAAACGAGGGACGTTGCGCATTGTTTCTGACGTTGAAGACCTCCTGTTGTGCGAGGTACGGTCTCAGCTCGTCATAATAAATATGCCCAAGGGTACGTGTCTGTTTCACGCCGCCGACTGCCTCTTCATCACCTTCTTGCGGACCGGTGTTGAGCACTTTCTCGTACTCGATTTTCGGTGCCACCTCAAGGATTCTGACTTCCAGCACGGAACGTTCCTTGTCAAAGAACCAAAGTTCTTTAATGTCATAGTAGGAAATTTCCTTTGCCGCGTGCTGTTCCACAATCTCCTCCTCGCCTATCAGCTCGAAAGTTTCAGGGTCGTATTTGGGGATTGTACGCCTTTCAACCAAAGCAGCTTTCGTCTGTTCGAGAGACTGCGGGATATTGCAGAACTCGTCTGTATAGAACGGAAGTGCGTCCTGGTTGTTCTCCGCATTTTCGAGATCAACCGCGTCAAGAATCACCTGACCGAGGCTGCGCCACGTGCCACGTTTCTCCTGCGGGAAATAGAGATGATGGTTCATCTTCTCGCGAAGGTCGATCCTACGCCAGATTGTAATGTAGTACATCACATCTGCCTGACGCTGGTGCACGTATGGCACCTGTGTCGCGAAATCACCAATATCCTCTTGCTCCCACGAATGTTCAACCGCGGGGCGGACCGGCTGGGTCGGCTGCTCAAGGGTGCTGCCGTCAGAATATTCCTCTGCGCCCTCCTCTTCATCGATTTGAGCGAATGACACTGCTGCGATGAGCAAAAATACGGGAATTAAAGCAAGTTTTTTCATAATTCTATGATTTTATAAGTTATACAACTTATGTTATTTTATGCGAACCATCAAGTCTCTAAGTGTACGTTTGCCAGCGATAGATTCAGCACGGATGTCGGTGAACTGGACAATCGTGTTGGCGCTTGCACTGTTGATCTTTGATTTCACAGCCTCGCTGAACGCGCCACCTGAACATGCGATTGGCGGGTCTTCGTTACCTCTCACGACGAATGTGACTCTGTAAGAGACGATCTTCCATTTGAGGTCGTATGCGAAGTCATCGCTCATACGCGCTGAGAGGAACGGGTTAGCCATAAGCTCTTGTTTTGAGCGCTTGCCGCCGTAGATGTTACCGCCGATGTATGATGTCGGGTCAGGAACACGTTTCACACGGAACTCTGATCCGCCGAGAGCTTGCGATTTGCCGCCCATATCAGCGTTAACAGTGACTTTTACAGTTTTACCGACCATGCTTTCAGGAACAGTGACGTCGTATTTGCCGTCGGTTCCGCCCTGGCCGGTCTTCACCAGGATAGTGTGAAGGCCGCCGCGGCGTCCGCACTCCACGTCCTGGGTCATGTCGCCGATCATCCAGGAATCCTTGAGGGAGATATTGTATTTTTCTGCGGCGGCTTCCAGCAGACCTGTCTTCGGCTTGCGGCAGCTGCAGTCGATCTTGAATTCCGGCCGTTCTCCCGGGAATCCTTTGTCGGGATGATGCGGGCAGAAGAAAAGATCGTCCACGTAGACGCCCTCTCTCCCCAGCAGCGTCTTCATTTTATTGAAAATGTTCTCCAGCTCTTCGAAGGTCGTCTCGCCCCTGGCGATCACCGGCTGATTTGTGATGACGATGGCGAGGTACTCGGAAGAATTGATGCGTCCCAGCGCTTCCGTGACGCCCGGCAGCAGCTCAAACTCCTCTTCCCGGCGGATGAAGCCGCGCAGTTCATTGATGACGCCATCCCGGTCCAGAAAGACA
>CACYHL010000097.1 GCA_902774205.1 uncultured Bacteroidota bacterium
AGACCTTTCAGGAAGAATATGAGGCTTTTTTGCAAGCCTACAATATCGAATATAATCCCGAATACATATTTAAAGATTAAAATAAGTTATGCCCCCACTTCACGAATCCGACATAGAGCAGATGCTTATCGAGCTGTTGAAGGCCAAAGGCTACCAGTATCTCTATGGTCCCGACATCGCGCCCGACGGCGAGACTCCGCTGCGTGAGAGTTTTGAGACGGTGGTACTTCGCGACAAATTGGAGAATGCGGTGAAACGGCTTAATCCGGCTTTGCCCTATGCCGTGCAGGACGAGGCCATCAAAACGGTACTGCGTATCAGTTCTCCCGATGTATTAGCCAACAACGAGGCATTCCACCGCCTGCTGACCGAGGGCATTCCCGTGTCGGTGTTCAAGGATGGCGTGGAACGCGGCGATCGTGTCTGGCTTATCGATTTCAACGACCCGTGGAACAATGAGTTTACGGCGGTCAACCAGTTCACCATCATCGAGAATGGCCACAACCGCCGCCCCGATGTGGTGTTGTTTGTGAACGGTCTGCCTTTGGTGGTGTTCGAATTGAAGAACGCCGCCGATGAAAACGCCACGCTGCAAAGTGCCTATCGGCAGATTGAAACCTACAAGCAGCAAATCCCATCGTTGTTTACTTACAATGCGTTGGTGGTCATCTCCGACGGCTTGGAGGCACGGGCAGGCTCGCTCTCGGCGGGCTTCAGCCGCTATACCGCATGGAAAAGCGATGATGGAGAGAACATTGCTTCACATCTTGTTAGCGAATTGGAAGTGCTGGTCAACGGCATGTTGTGCAAAGACACTCTGCTTGACCTCATCCAACATTTTACCGTCTTCACGAAAGAATCTACAGGGGGGGCAGGCTGCAAGCCTGCTACAAATATAACCCATGGCAGCGTCATGGGATTGCCGGATCTTACCTATATCCGTACGGTGAAGAAGATAGCTGCTTATCATCAATATTATGCTGTGAACAAGGCCGTGGAATCGACCATTCGGGCCACGGGAGTCAATCAAAAGTCCATTGTGGCGGAATCCCCTGCCAATTATGGATTGAAAACTGTGCAGCAACAGGAAATCGGCGACCATCGCGCCGGTGTGGTATGGCATACGCAGGGCAGCGGCAAGTCGCTGACGATGGTGTTCTATGTCGGGAAGATTGTACAGCAGCTCAACAACCCGACTGTCGTGCTCATCACCGACCGCAACGACCTCGACGACCAACTTTTCGACACCTTTACAGGTTCCAAACAGCTCTTGCGGCAAACGCCGGTTCAGGCCGAGAGCCGCGAACATTTGAAACGCTTGCTCCAAGTGCAATCTGGTGGCGTGGTTTTCACCACGATACAGAAATTCCAGCCCGAATCGGGCAATGTGTATGACCAACTCACCGACCGCAGCAATGTTATTGTCATTGCCGATGAGGCGCACCGCACCCAATATGGCTTCAAGGCCAAGACGGTGGATGTGAAGAATGAGGCCGACGAGGTGATTGGCTCGGAAATCAAATACGGCTTTGCCAAATATCTGCGCGATGCGCTGCCCAATGCCACCTATCTCGGTTTTACGGGTACGCCCATAGAGAAGGACGACAAGAACACGCCCACTGTTTTCGGCAATTACATTGATGTTTACGACATTGCCCAAGCTGTTGAGGACGGTGCCACGGTGCGCATTTTCTACGAAAGCCGTCTCGCCAAAGTGGGATTGAGCGATGAAGGCCGACGTTTGGTGGAAGATCTTGACAAGGAGCTGGAGACCGAGAACATGAACGATGTTCAGAAGGCCAAGGCGAAGTGGACGCAGTTGGAGGCATTGATTGGCAGTCCCAACCGCATAAAAAATATTGCCAAGGACATTGTGACCCATTTCGAGGAACGCCAAAAGGTGTTTGAGGGCAAGGCGATGGTGGTGGCAATGAGCCGCCGTATCGCCGCCGAATTGTACGATGAGATCATCCAACTCCGTCCAGAATGGCATTCCGACGATTTGTCGAAAGGTGCCATCAAGGTGGTGATGACCTCATCCGCATCTGACGGGGCAAATATCGCCAAGCATCACACGACCAAAGAACAACGCAGGGCTTTAGCCGAACGCATGAAAGACCCTGATGATGAGCTGAAGCTGGTCATTGTGCGCGACATGTGGCTGACAGGCTTTGATGTGCCTTGCCTGCACACGCTTTACATCGACAAGCCAATGCAGGGCCACAACCTGATGCAGGCCATCGCCCGTGTGAACCGCGTCTATAAAGACAAGCCCGGCGGTTTGGTAGTCGACTATTTGGGCATTGCAGCGGACTTGAAGAAGGCTCTGTCGTTCTATTCCGATTCGGGCGGCAAGGGCGACCCCACTTTGCAGCAGGAACAGGCTGTTGCCTTGATGCAAGAGAAGTTGGAAGTGGTGGAACAGATGTTTTTTGGCTTCGACTACAAGCAATATTTCACTGCCGACACTTCTGGAAAACTCTCTTGGATTCTGAAAGCCGAGGATTTCATCTTGGGGTTGGACGATGGCAAGAAGCGTTTCGTGAACGAGGTGACCGCCTTGGGGAAAGCTTTTGCTTTGGCTATTCCGCAGGATGCAGCTATGGACGTGAAAGATGAGGTGGCTTTCTTCCAAGCCGTGAAAGCCCGTCTTTGCAAGTTTGACCAAACGGGATTGAGCCATTCCGACGAAGAAATAGAAACCACCATCCGTCAGGTAATTGACAAAGCATTGGTTTCAGAAAAAGTCATTGACTTGTTCGATGCGGCAGGCATTAAAAAGCCGGATATTTCCATTCTTTCGGAAGAGTTCTTAATGGAGCTGAAAGATATGGAGCATAAGAACATTGCCTTGGAAGTGCTGAAAAAATTGTTGGAAGGCGAAATCAAGTCCAGAGCCAAGTTCAATGTGGTGGAAGGCCGCACGCTGATGGAAATGTTGGACGGCTCCATCACCCGTTATCACAATAAAATCATCACAGCCGCAGAAGTCATTGACGAATTGATCAAGTTGAGCAAAAACCATTGTGGAGAAAGACAAGGATGCCGAAAGCATGGGGCTTACCACTTACGAATATGCTTTCTATTCCGCTGTTGCCGACAACGAAAGCGCGAAGGAGTTGATGGGGAAGGACAAACTTCGCGAGTTGGCGGTGGTGCTGACCGAAACCATCCGCAAGAACTCCTCCATCGACTGGACCATCAAGGAAAATGTGCGTGCCAAGATGAAAGTGGCGGTGAAAAGGCTTTTGCGCAAATATGGCTATCCGCCAGACATGCAGCAGTTAGCTACGGAAACCGTTTTGAAACAGGCAGAACTGATTGCGGAAGAGATCACAAATGGCCTGTAACAAAAGAAATTACACCCGAATAAATTAACAAACGACGCATTTCGTCTCTACAATCAAAAAATAATACCCCATGAAAAAAGCCCTCCTCTCCTTCTTCATCATCCTGATTGCATTCAGCATCTATGCACAAAACCCCATCAAGCGGGTTTATGACGAAAATACCAATCCTAATGAACAGATTGACAAAGCTTTGGAAACAGCCCTGTCGGAAAATAAATTTGTGGTCTGTCAGGTGGGCGGGAACTGGTGCCCCTGGTGCCTGATTTTCGCTGATTTCATCACTAACGACAGCACCATCAGCAAGGTTATTGAGGAAAATTTTGTCTATATCCATGTGAATTATAATTCCCGACAGTCGGGCGATGCAGAGAAAGTCCAACAGACCTCAACCATGCTGAAACGGCTGGGCAACCCCGGTCGCTTCGGCTATCCCGTTTTTGTTGTTTTGGATGAAAAAGGCAAGGTCATCCATATCCAAGACTCCAGTTTTTTGGAGGAAGGAAAAGGGTACAACAAAGAGAAAGTGCTGCGCTTTTTCCGAAGCTGGACACCCCAAGCCGTAAAGAATTAAGTCACACCAGACTACAACATCCTTGCAACAGAGACGAAAAGTTCTTAAAAAAGTAACAATCTGATTTACAATTCTTTATTTTTCACCCAATTTATCCGGTTGTTCCAATGTGAGTACCTTCGTCAGACAGGGTTCTTTTGACATGCCGTTCGGATTGGTGCCCGGCACATCCTGCGGAATGGGCTGGCCAATACTATCGAACAAGTAAACCCAGTAAGGTGGGAATGTCCCGTCCGCCGACTTGAAATTCATCGGTTCTTCACCAAACAGATAGGTGCCGTCCGCATTGCGATAAGCATTCCGCACCAGTTCACTACAATATAGAGCCCCGTTATCAGGCAGAAAACAAATATCATACGGCTGTCCACAAAATTTTTTAGCTTGCTCCACATAGTCGGCAGCATGCCGATTGTCCTTCAAACGCATAACATCCAGCTGGGGATAACTGCCATCATCCAACGTAAAATCAGCAAGAAACGTACTGAACGGGTATCTGTCCACACCATGTTTCAGGGTGGCGTCAATAATCCAAATACTGTCGTGCCCATCCACCTCTATAATGGCGACATGTATATAGTTGAGACTATCCTCATCGCCAGTCGCGGCAGCAATGGCACTACTCATTCCTGTAGTGTCCCCAATAGTGTAATTGACAGGCAACCCGACAAAAAGCAGGTCCCCGTTCTGTACGGGCAGCCCGTTTTCCTGTTGGCATCCGGAGAAAAAGATCCATGACAATAAAAGAATAAGACTTATATATTTTTCCATTGCTTGAAAATTTTTGGTGTGCAAAAATAGCCATTTTTCTAAGGGGAAGGGACCCTTATCCTAAAAAATGGTGATTCGTTTTCAAAATTTCACATTTTTTAGGGATTTTTCACGAGCTGGTATCAAAGTACTTTTGCAACCGAAAATAATCAAATTAATAATAACTAAAATCCAAAACAATGAAAAAAGCAAAAATGTTTCTATGTGCCTTAGTGGCATTGGCAACCCTATTTACCAGTTGTAAAAAAGAAGAAGAAAAAGCATCGACAGACTCTTACGTAGCCAGCACATATAAAGGTTCTGTCGTCATGTCGGTCGGTGGCACCAATTACGACCCGTTTGACGCTGAAATAAAATTAGAAGGCAATGGGAAAAATGCAGTCAAACTCACCTTGCCTGAAGTCAGCAGCGGAATGTCTACCATTCCAGCATTAACCGTGGGTAACATTTCTGTGACCACTTCTGACTATAAACGCTTCATCTTGTCGGAAACCTCTTTTGACCAGACTGTAAATGACACAAAGTACTCTGGAAAAGTCAGTGGCACCGTCAATGACGGGAAACTGACACTCAACTATTCTGTCAAACCCGGTGCAATGCCGATGAGCATCAATTTTGTCTTCACCACCAACGATAAATAAAAAGCCTCCTTTACTCCATTAAAGTTCCAAAAACATCTGACATGAACAGGCTCTTTCTTTTTTTCCTGTCACTCTTTTTTTCAGGGATGTTCTGGTCTTGCGATGGCATCTTCCATAATCTTTACTATGACCCCAAGCCTGCCACAGAAAACACGTACGGGTTCATCAAAATCAACGAAACCGACAAAAGCGGAATCATCTACGTGGATGCCAGTACTTACGACCGTTGGGTCTATATTGACTTCAAAAACCGGAAAATAGATACCACCAACATTCTAATGGATGAGAAAGAGCCTGAACAATGGAGTTTTGCCTTGCATCGCTACGATGTGAAAACTTGCAATGGAAGTGCCTGTGAGACAAATTTTTCTTCTTTGGAGGATTTACATGCCGCTGGAGATATTGACTTCAGCCATTTTGTGTATGATGTGGAAGATTCTGTCGCAGTAGACATGTCGGGCATGATGGATGGCATTATCCTATACGCCCACTCTACACGCAATTCTGTCCTTTCGAAATGGATGCATGTGGACACCAGTGTCATGCCGCCCATCTACACGCTTTCCAACAAGGTCTATATCCTTCAAATGCCTGACGGCTCAAGGGCTGCCCTTCTGTTTTTAAATTATATGAATGCTGCCAGTGTCAAAGGATTTGTCACCATTCATTACCTATACCCTTACTAATGACATCTCGGAAAACCCTATTTTTATCAGTGTTTTTATGGATAGCCATTTGGGGGGGCAATCCTATACGGTGTGTTGGGCAACACACCGTTTCCGGCATTATACGCGACCAACATGGCAATGCGATTTCCGGAGTAAGTCTTGCTATAAAGGAATTCCCCAACATAGCCACCTATTCCGACTCGGCAGGACATTATGAACTACACCTCGACAGCCGCACCGCCTGCACTATTTGCGCCACCTTGTTAGGCTACGACAGCCAGTGCCAAACATTGCCAGAAGGAGGAAGCACAATGGATTTTGTGCTTGACAACCATTCGCAAAACTTAGACATGGTAGTGGTAACCGGAACCCGCACGCCAAAACTATTGAAAGATGCCCCCATCATCACGCGTGTCATCACTCAAGAGGAGATACAGCTATTAGATGTGAACAATGTTCAGGAGTTGTTACAGGCCGAACTGCCCGGTGTGGAGTTCACCTACTCGATGAACCAGCAGGTTTCGCTTAATATGCAAGGTTTTGGCGGCAACTCTGTGCTATTTCTCATTGACGGGGAACGCATGGCTGGCGAAACGCTTGACAACGTGGACTACAACCGGCTGTCATTAGGCGACATCTCCCACATAGAAATAGTGAAAGGAAGCGCTTCGTCTCTTTATGGTTCGAATGCTGTGGGCGGTGTCGTCAATATTATTACCAAACAGAAAAAACAACCTTGGTCACTGAATCTGAATGCGCTTTACGGCGCCCATAACCAACAACGCTATGGTGGTGCGATAGGCTTTGATGTGAAAGGCTTTAACAACATGCTTACAGCACAATATCTGCACAATGACCCTATCATTTTGAAAAACAGCGGCAATATTGGCAACATATATGGTTTTAACTCAT
>CACYHL010000098.1 GCA_902774205.1 uncultured Bacteroidota bacterium
CTGATAGAAGTCGGCATCTTCCATCTCGTGGTCGAGCTTGCCGCGCAGGTCGATGGCATCGGTCAATGTCTTTTTATTTAGGTCCCATACGTAGATGATGCTGGGTGCGGTCTTCTCGCCAAAGCCCGTGGGCATAACCCTGAAAAGCCCGCGCTGAGTCGCTCAGAAACGCTGCTATTTGCTTATTTTGAATCCCAACTTCAGGATCAGTTTCAGCGTACTGATGCTGGTATTGCGATCGTATTCCTTTTCCTCCTCTGACAGTTCATTGTAAGGAACGAGGCAGGGATGAGTTTTCAACTTATCACTACGTTCCAATCCATACGTCCAGCCTTGCTTAATGCGTGTTTTTGCCCAAACCTCATGTACATTCTCGGACATTTGCTCTACTAACATTTTCAATTCATCTGGCAACTCAATATCTGTGGTATCTATTGGTTTCGGCATGTATGATTCTACTTTCATGGATTCAAATAGGTTTGTGTTTGTTTATTAATTGTCTATGACTTATAACTCAACTTGAAGCTTGTTTCAACGACACCATAATCAAAGACACAATCTGCGCCGGACTTCAGTACAATTCCAACGGATTCTCACTACTCAGCAACAACGACACCACAATCTCAAAGAAATTCGCCACCGTTTGGGGCTGCGACAGTATTGTGACACTGCAACTCACGGTAAATCCGGTTTACAACATAAATCTGACAGACAAAATCTGTCAGGGTGACCTGTATAGCAAAAACGGATTCACCGTTGACTCGAAGGACTCAGCATCCGGCACCTACACTTACACACAGAACCTGCTCACCGCAAACGGCTGCGACAGCACAATAGTGCTCTCTCTGACCATAAATCCGAGCTATGACATTGAGATTTACGACACCACTTGCCAGGACCTGCTTCCATATACAATGTATGATTTCAATGTGTCGCTATCGGGAACATACACCAAAAACCTGCTCACAAGCAAAGGCTGCGACAGTACAGTCACGTTACACCTCCATGTGCATCCTTCAAAAGTCACCAAGCTGTCTGCCTCTATCTGCCAAGGCTCCGCTTACACACTTAATGGGTTCAACGAATCAACAACAGGAATTTTTGTGCAACACCTTAACACCATACACGGCTGCGACAGCACCGTGTATTTAGACCTGCAAGTTTATCCAATTGACCCGATACACATTCCTGTAAGTATCTGCCAAGGGGATTCCTACCAAGCCAACAATTTCTCTGTATCAGGTTACACGCCTGGACATTTTTCATACACAAACTATGACATTTCATCTATAGGCTGCGACAGCACAACGATTCTTGATGTGACAGTGCTGCCACTGCCCCAACCAAATCTCGGCCATGACATAACAATCTGCAACTCAAACCAATTCCCAATAGTTCTCAACGCCGGACAATTCAACGACTACCATTGGTCAACAGGTGACACCACACAATTCATATCCGCATACGAAGAAGGCACTTACGCTGTAACTGTAGGCTCCGGTGTCGGCTGCACTGCAACAGACATGATTGAAATTGCAGACAAACATCTCGAAGTGACCATTGAACAAGGGATTGATTTCTGCGAAGGATATGTTACAACCCTCACCGCTATAACAGACGCGCCGAATATTCTTTGGAGTAACGGTGAAACTGACAACACTATCACCATCCACGATAACGGCAGCTATACAGTAAACGTCTCCAACGACCACTGCAGCTCCACAGCCCATATTAACATTGCAGAGTGTCCTTTTGAAATATATGTGCCCAACACCTTCTCCCCATACGTGCAAGACGGAATCAACGATTTCTTCTCAATCTCAGGAAACACAGAGTCAATCGCACAATTCAAAATATACATTTACGACAGATGGGGAAAACTGGTATTCGAATCTGATGACGTGAATTTCAAATGGGACGGCAAAGTCGATGGCGCATACATTCCGAACCACACATTCAGCTGGGTAATCAAATTAGCGACAACCCGCAATAAAAAACAGGTTTTAAAAGGGCATGTCAACGTGCTTTAGCGAGCCCTAATATTTACACGGATTAGGGAATCTCACACTTTTCTTAAAAAAATTTTTTAAACTCTATTGTGTTTAAAAAATTATTATATTTGCAGGTTATTATGAAGAATATGAGAAAAGCGATATTATTTATTCTACTTATATTGTATTCCATGGTCTCGTGGGCTCAAATACCGACCACCCAGGGCACGGAATTCTGGCTGACTTTTATGTATAACCACTCGACTTCAGCCACCACAAGCCTTATTCTTTCTGCGAAGAATGCAACCACCGGCACTGTATCGAACCCAAACTCAGGCTGGAGCACAAACTTCAGCATTCCCGCACAAGGACGTGTGGAAGTCTCCATTCCGAACACCTACTGCTATATTACCTCTACAGAATCAGTCCAGAACATGGGTATTTTAGTGCAATCTAATGACACCATCTCCGTTTACGCAGCCAACTATATCGCCTACACATTCGACGCGACCAACATTCTACCAGTCCAAGCTCTTGGAGATGAGCACATTATAGCATCATACAACGGACAATATGACGGCAGCGAATTTGCCATTGTCGCGACCACAGACAACACAATTATTGACATCACCCCATCCATTTACACCCTTGGAGGGCACTCTGCCGGCACAACATTTTCAATAACATTAAACCGCGGGCAGACATATCAGGTGATTTCCTCATCATCGACAGGCGACTTGTCAGGCTCAAAGGTTGTAGCGCGCGACTGCAAAAAGATAGCCGTGTTTGCAGGGGCCCGCTGCACCAACATTCCAAACGGCTGTCCGTACTGCGACCACATTGTCGAACAGATTTGGCCGGTCTTCTCGTGGGGGCAGCAGTTTGTGGTCACAAGCTCACTCACTCGTACACAGGACCGCGTGCGTGTAACCGCTTCAGTGAACAACACACAGGTTTATGGTGACGGCACATTTCTCACCACCTTGAACGCAGGGAACTCATACGAGTTCACCATGTCGAACACCAAGACCGTGGCGTACATCACCGCAACGCAGCCAGTATGTGTATATCTGTACATCGTGGGCAGCTCGTGCGGCGGCTCTAACGGCGACCCCGCAAGCGTGTGGATCAGCCCCGTGGAACAACGGATTCAGGAAGTCACCTTCGGGACATTCTCCCCAGGACAAACATTGACACAATATATAAATATAGTAACACCGACTTTGGGGCTGCCCTCAATGACCCTTGACGGCAACAACATAGCCCAGCAATTCTCGCCGGTTCCAGCCAACACAGCCTATTCTTACGCACGAATGTCGGTGGCGCACGGCACACACACAATACAATGCGACTCGGGCGTGGTGGCTCACGTTTACGGCCTCGGCACAGACGAGTCATACGCTTATTCAGCGGGCAGTAGCGCCGCAAACCTCAAAAGCAAAATGTACGTCAACGACGTGTCAAGTGTCGATATTTCAGCACTTCAGGAATATTGCTACGGCGACAGCATCTACTTCAAAGGGAATGTCCAGATGGCTTACGACTCTATCATCTGGGAGTTCGGTGACGGCACAACAGCAAGCGGAGACTCAGTTTACCACCTCTACCCCACCTACGGCATTTACCAAGTCAACATGATTATTGACCGCAGAAGCACAAACAACAACTGCGGCGGTTTCGACACCATTTCAAGTATAGTCAGAATTTTGCAGAATGACACAACCATCCACGAATCAATCTGCTATGGATTCAACTACAACGCCAACGGGTTCGCAGTAATCGGAACACACGACACCATCATCACCAACGTCTATCCTACAGTATGGGGCTGCGACAGCGTGGTGCACCTTGACTTGAAGGTCTTCCCTATTGACCCGATTCACATTCCTATCACAATCTGCAAAGGGGACTTCTATCTTGAAAACAACTTCGCGATAATAGGTCAGGAGGTCGGCTACCACTCCTACACCAATTACGGCACTTCAGAAGGCGGCTGCGACAGCACCACAATCCTTGACGTCACCGTCATGCCAATTCCTGAGCCTAATCTCGGCAAAGACATTACCATCTGCGATCTGAACCAATTCCCGCTGACACTGAACGCAGGACAATTCGACCACTACTTCTGGTCAACCGGCGACACGACACAAACCATAACGGTGTCAAATGCCGGAACATACTCCGTAACTGTCAGCTCTTCGTACAAACCCTCTACCGGCACCATAAACTTCAGCCCAACTCTTAAATGCTCCGCCACCGATGAGGTCGAAATATTTGACCAGCACGTCAATGTAACCATCTCACAGGGTGTCGATTACTGCGAAGAGTATGTCACAACCCTCACCGCCGAAACAGATGCCCCGAATGTAGAATGGGATAACGGCGAAACTACCCCTGAAATCACAGTTTACAAGAACGGCTCATACACTGTGACCGCTTACAACGAATCGTGCAAAACCGCAGCACATATCAACATTCCTGAATGTCCTTTCGACCTTTATGTACCTAACACATTCACTCCATACGTTGACGATGGCGTTAACGACTACTTCTTCGTCTCAGGGAACAAGGAAAATGTCTCACAGTTCAAAATCTACATTTACGACAGATGGGGCAAGTTAGTCTTTGAATCTGATGACATCAATTTCAAATGGGACGGGAAAGTGGACGGAAAATTCATACCTAACCACACTTTCAACTGGGTTATAAAGCTATCCACACTTCTCGGAAAGAAAATGGTATTCAAAGGACACGTTAATGTTTTGTAATAAGGCAGGCGGGGGAAAATCCCCGGTTGTTGCAGGTCTCACACTCCTATTCTCAATTTCCATTGCGGCGCTGGTTTTTCTGTCGGCTATCCGGTGTGTGTTCATGGCTGTTAATCTGCCTGAGGGCGCTTTCAATTTTGGGCACACCACCAAGGCTTTGCTGAAAGGCCTCCAATTCGATTGTGTTATAGTCTCGTTCATCCTCGCTTTCCCTTCCCTACTAATTTTAATTTTCACTTTTTTCAATATTCTTCCCCCAAAAATCAGAATTTATCTGAACATCTGGATTTTCACACTTTTTCCTCTTGTTTTCATTTTAACAATAGCAGATATACCTTATTTTGCATACTTCCATGACCATCTGAACATAAACGCCTTCAAATGGTTTGAATTTTTTGGCGACACAATGGGAATGCTTTTCAGCGACTTGCGTAACTACTTGTATATCATTTTAATATTTATAACAATATTTTTATTTGTAAAGACAATTTCATATATTGAAAAAAGAATTTTTGCCATAGAATGTGAAAAAAAACACGGGATAAAAAGATTCCGCCCCTTACCGCTTGCATTGGTGTATTGCGGACTTCTGTTTATCGGGATGCGCGGCACTCTGGAGCTTTACCCGTTGCGTGTGGGTGACGCCTATTTCTGCGACAATGCGTTCTATAACCGGGTCGGCATCGCGCCTGTTTTCAATATTATTGAAAGCATGAAAAACAATGATGTCGGCACAAAAAAGGAGATTGCTGATATTAATATAACCGAAGCGCTTGCATACGTGCAGCAACAATTTGGAATTGCCACAGCAACAGAGGGCTACGACAGCGGACATCCATTATGCCGCAACATATCAGGTGCTGAACCGAAATCATACAATGTTGTTATTATCTTAATGGAATCTGTCGCAAATATAAATCTGGATCTGGAATACAAAGGTAAAAAAATCATGCCCTATCTTTCAGCTTTGCGCGACAGTTGTATCTATTTTCCAAATTTTTTCTCAGCGGGGATACACACAAACTGTGGGATAACGGCAACGCTATACGGATTTGCACCAAATTTTGACCGCCCCACAATGACAATTCCGTCTGACAAATATTCAGGGCTACCCACAGCCCTGAAAAGCAACGGCTATTCCAATCTTTTTTTCATCACCGGAAATCCGCAATACGACAGGATGAACTCCTTTCTGTACGACAACAACATCGACAAAATATATTCCCAGAACGACTATCCTAAAGAAAAGATTGTCAACAATTTCGGCGTGCAGGACGACTATTTGTTCGAATTCGGATTAGGCGCATTAGAGAATGAGAAGCAGCCTTTTTCCGCCACATTCCTCACGGTGAGCAACCATCCGCCTTATATTGTCCCCCAAGAATTTAAAGGCAGAGGATATGACGACCACTTAGACATGCTTGCCTTTGCCGACAACAGCATCCAAAATTTCATTCAAAAAGCGCTTATGACTGAATGGGGCAAAAACACAGTTTTTGTATTATTAGGCGATCATGGATATACACAAACAATCGGCGGAATTTATGATATGCCACTCACATTCAACCATATACCCTGTTTTATAATCACCCCTGACAAAAGAACTGAACGCATGGAACAGGTTGGCGGACAAATTGACATCACCGCCACTGTCATGGGGATTCTGCGACAACCATACACAAACAACACTATGGGTATTGACATTCTGAACCAAAAAAGGGAATACATATACTTTGTCAGCGACACCCATATAGGTTGTGCCAATGACTCTCTTTTCTATTGTTACAACTTCAATTCACATAAAGAACACACATATAAAATTGCACCAGACACAGCTATAACAGTTCACGATCAGCAGATTTCAGGACAGATGAGGGAATACTGTTTCAACATGATGAAAGTGAATTTCGAGGCGGTGCGCCAAAAATGGACAGAAAAATGATAAAAGCGGGATGAAAAACAAATTTTTAAATTCATCAAAAATTATCTTTTAAAAGCCACTTCGTTTTACAAAAAAAATTTGTATATTTGCCAGCCTTTTTAGATGATGTAAAGTGCAGTATAGAGAAGGTTATTTGATGTATATAATCATCTGGCTTTCAATATTTTGCAAAATTATCTGACAAAAGGGTTAAAAAATCAGGAAAATTACCTTAAACAAACAAAAGAGAGAGAAAAAGATGAAAAGAATCAGAGTAACGCAGGTCAAAAGCGCGATTGACAGACCAGAACGTCAGAAACGCTCACTCCAAGCATTAGGAATCAGAAAGATGCACCAGACAGTGGAACATGACGGCACCCCGCAAATTTTGGGTATCGTTGAAAGCATCAAGCACTTGGTAAAAGTTGAAGAAATTTAATTAAAACGGAAAACAATTAAAAGAAGAGAGAAATGAACTTACACACTTTAAAACCGGCAGAAAACGCAACAAAAAATTCAAAAAGAGTTGGTAGAGGACAGGGATCCGGAAAAGGTGGCACATCAACACGCGGACACAAGGGTGCTCAATCCCGTTCAGGCTACAGCCGCAAAATAGGGTTCGAAGGAGGTCAGATGCCTATATACAGAATTCTGCCGAAGAGAGGTTTCAAGAATATCAACCGTGTGGAATACAGTGCAGTCAACATCAGCACGTTGCAGGCTATTTCTGAGAAGCACGGCGTTTCCGAAATCACTATTGACCTGCTCAACAAATGCGGTCTCATCGCAAAGAAAGACCTTGTCAAGATACTCGGTCGCGGCGAACTCAAGGCTGCTTTGACGGTCAATGCACACGCATTCTCAAAAAGCGCGAAAGAAGCTATTGAGAACGTAGGCGGAAAAGCCATCGTAATTGGTGCACCAGAAGCCGAATAAAAGTGCCGGCACAGGAGGGAAATACTCCTTTTACATTATAAACAATAAGTAAGCTCCAAAATGAAAAAATTTATAGAAACCATTAAAAACATTTTTGCAATAGAAGAACTGCGCAAGCGTATTCTCTACACCTTGGGCATTATTCTGGTTTACAGGTTAGGGGCGCACATAGTCCTGCCGGGTATCAATCCGGGGTCATTGGCGGCATTCACCAAATCGACACAGGAAGGTCTGCTCGGAATGTTAGACCTCTTCTCAGGAGGTGCATTCTCAAACGCCTCAATCTTCGCACTCGGTATCATGCCGTATATCTCGGCATCTATCGTCATACAGTTGCTCACACTCGCAGTCCCCTATTTCCAGAGACTGCAGAAAGAGGGAGAAAGCGGCCGTAAGAAACTGAACCAGATAACCCGTTATCTCACCGTCGCCGTCATCGCAATTCAGGCACCTGCTTATATCGCGAAGATACAAGGACAGTTCGCATACGCAATTTCAGCGACAATGCGCAACGCCACAATTTTGGGGTTTACGGCTTTCTCTATCACGAGCTTCCTGCTCCTCATCGCCGGTACACTCTTCATCATGTGGCTCGGTGAACGCATTACCGACAACGGCATCGGAAACGGTATCTCTATGATAATCATGATCGGTATCATTGCTCGTTTCCCGTTCGCAATCAAAGCCGAATTTGTTTCGAGAATCAGTGAGATGAACGGCGGTCCTATCATCTTCATCATAGAACTTCTCGTCATGATGCTCATCATCAGCCTCTGTATTCTTCTGGTGCAAGGCACACGCCGCATACCTATCAACTATGCAAAACGTATTGTCGGCAACAAGCAGTACGGCGGTGTCCGCAACTACCTCCCATTGAAGGTCAACGCTGCCGGCGTAATGCCTATCATCTTTGCACAGGCCATCATGTTCCTCCCGCTTATGTTCGTAAACTTCTCACAGCAGGGCGGCACAGGCTTCTGGTACAGCTTCATTGACTATAACGGTCTCGGCTATAACATCGTATTCTTCCTGATGATTATCGCCTTCACATATTTCTATACTGCTATCACAATCAACCCGCAACAAATTGCAGAAGACCTCAAGAAAAACGGCGGCTTTATTCCTGGTGTAAAACCGGGCAAACAGACTGCTGAATTTATAGATACAATTATGTCAAGAATAACCCTGCCGGGGTCAATATTCCTCGGTATTGTCGCAATACTGCCGGCTATAGTCCGCTACTTCGGCGTCAACCAGCAGTTCGCACAATTCTTCGGCGGCACCTCGCTGCTGATTATGGTCGGTGTCGTACTTGACACACTTCAACAAATCGAAAGTCATTTGCTGATGAGACACTATGACGGCTTAACTTCCTCAGGACGTATTAAAGGCCGTACGGGCGGCGCTTACTAAGCAATGGGCTTGTTTAACAGAATCTATTTGAAAAACGAAGAAGAGATAGAACTTCTTCGACAGAGTGCGGACATAGTAGGCCGCACTCTTGCTGAAGTGGCTAAGGTAATCGCACCGGGCGTGCCATGCACCTATCTTGACAAAATAGCCGATGAATTTATCCGCGACAACAAAGCCGTGCCATCTTTCAAAGGCTACAACGGATACCCCGCTTCTATATGCATATCTATCAACGAAGTTGTGGTACACGGCATCCCGCGCAACAACTTCCTTCAAGACGGCGACATTGTCTCAATAGACTGCGGCGCATACAAGAACGGATACCACGGAGACTACTGCTACACTTTTGCTGTCGGTAATATCTCTGAAGAAAAACGTCTGTTAGTAGAGCGCACAAAAGAGTCCCTTTACAAAGGCATCGAAGTTGCGAAAAAAGGCAACACTATCGGTGACATCGGCCACGCTGTGCAATCATACGTGGAATCATTCGGATATGGGGTAGTCCGCGAACTTGTGGGACACGGTATCGGGCGGAAAATGCACGAGAAACCTGATGTGCCAAACTACGGCAAACCAGGGCGTGGCGAGCGCATTGTGGAAGGAATGGTATTCTGCGTTGAGCCGATGATAACCGCCGGCTCACACAAAATCTCAATCGACAATGACGAATGGACAATCCGCACCCTTGACGGGAAGCCCGCCGCCCATTTCGAGCACCAGCTTGCCATCACAAAACAGGGCACCGAACTGCTCTCCACATACAAATATGTGGAAGAGGTTTTGGGGATAAAATAACGGAATCATCTTTCGCAAAGTATTTCAGGCACACAACCAAGAGCATGCGATAGCGCAAAAACAGTTTGTGCTTCAGCTTTTCTTATATCCTGATCCCCTTGCTCATAGGCTTGAATCATGCGGAGAGTAACCCCAGACATTCCAGCGAGTTCGCGTTGTGTGATATGCTGCCTTTTCCGAATGACCTTCAGCATATTCTGACGAATATCAAACTGCCGTTGGAGAATACGATTGGCTGTCTGAACAAACTTCGAAATGTCAGCCTCGTGCATGGTAGAATAAAGCGATTGAATCGTGCTGATATTCAATCCGTTTCTTTGAATGAATGAGAATGAATAGGCGGTATACCACTGGTAGTAAACCAAAGCCCAACCCGTCCAGTATTCGTTAGTACGTTCAGACAGAATATAGTTTGTGTCAAACGAAGACCTATCAGATGCTTTTTCCAGAACAATTTTTGTCAGCTCAATTCCAGATAATCCTGAAATATAACGCGGATTTCCCGACTCTATCTGCGAAGCAACCCCACTGGCCAAAAACATCTCGTAGAAAATCGACAGGTCGAAATGCAATGTATTGACAGCATAATCAAGCATAGTGCCAATATTATGCATTGCATCTGCAAGGTATAACTGATTATAAGCGCGGGTCATCATTACTCCATTTTTGTCTGAGAATATCAATCATATATATGGCATCCACGGCTGGGAGTGTGGATTTTTCGTTTTGAAAATCTTCCCTTGCTCGCCTGTCACGAGACTGTCTTTTCGGGAAATACAGACATCTGTCAACAGAAATACTCTCCTTGAATGTCATGCTCGCAAATGCACTCTCACTTTTAACCACTATCTGCTCCCCTAATTTTCCCAATAACATTGCTTTACGAAGTTGCTCCAATGAAATAGTATTGTTCAGAAAAGCATTGGCAAAAGCAAAATATGAATCATCAGCACGATAACCGATAATGAGGTCATATTGCTCATAGTCAGGTAAAAAGTGTGCCAAAAGATAGTTTCTCGCCTCGACAGGCAATCCTTGTGAAAGCACAAATGTTCTGTTTTTGAGCAGAATCGAGAGCCAATTCAGTATATTATAAGAATTATCATTCAATCGCAGAATGTCCAACCCTTCCAAATCCAATTCATAGCAATTGGCAAAGCCATCGTTATTTTCTGTAACAGCCCATTCCTTCGCAAGTTCCAGATTCTCAGTACAATAAAAACCAAGACCATAGTCATTTTTCGAGTTCCCTCTACCGAAAACAGGCTTCTCAATGACCTTAGCCGAACCATGATACAAAATTATTTTTTTCATAATACTATCGTTATAACGAGACTTTACAAAAATACAATTTTTTTGTTATGACAATAGTAAATGTATTTATTTTTCACAAAACATTTCTAAGGGAAAACCTCTTTTAGTGTCTCTGTAAGTTTTATGGCGGTTGACATTGTGGCGTTCCTGCTCTTTAGCAGCCCAATGCGGCAGGCTTGTGAGAGGACATGCGTATCCAACGGCATGACAAGTGTGCGGCGGTCAATGAAATCAGCCCACAGCCCCAAATCCACTGGCGAGCCGCTGCGCACCATCCAGCGGAGGAACATGCACACGCGCTTGCACGCCGACTGTGTATCCTGCGGCACCACCAATTTTATGCCCTGACCGCTGAAAAAGCGGCAGATGGCAGCCACTGCCCCCAAACCGTCATTTGCCTCACTGCGAATGTACGCGCCAAGTGAACCGTAATCGCACAAAAGCCGCCGCAACGCCGACAAAAAATCATACATCAACCCTTTTGTATATAGTCTGTAGAAACACTGTCCGTCTGCTTTATGGAACTCCTTTTCAAACGCGCCACACCGCACCCAAGTGTATGGTTCACCATCAGCTTTTTCGAGCAGAAATGCGATTTTCGGAATGAACTGCGTACGGCTCCCGTAACTCAGGCACGAAGCCAAAAACGCCAGAGTCTCTTGATTTAGCGCTCCCTCAACCTGATGCATAAACCACGAAGGATCGCCGCAGAGGAAATCAGCGGTCTCGTATTTTTGAGCGTACTGCCTCAACAATACGCAAGTGTCATCACTTATCATCTGTCTGTTTTTTTAGTCCTGCGAAAATAGTCAAAATTTCATTACGTTTTTGATTGAATAATGTTTGTTTTATTTTCTTTTCTTGACATTTGGCAACGCTGCTTCCGCAAATTGTGCAAAATGCACATGATT
>CACYHL010000099.1 GCA_902774205.1 uncultured Bacteroidota bacterium
GGGAACTCCGACACCTGACGGACGATTTCGCTCCCTATGGAACCCGCCGCACCGGTAATGAATATCGTCTTGTCTTTTAAATCATTGTAAATTAAGTTTTTATCAATATTAATCTCTTCTCTCTCAAGCAAATCCTCAATTTTTATTTTCTTAATCTGCTTGAAACTCAGTTCCCCGTTGATCCATCTTTCGACAGGCGGCACAACCAACACTTTCACATGTGACTGAAGCGCGATTTCCGTAAGCTCGTTTTTCTTTGTCGGAGAAAGATTCTGCACAGAAATAATCAGAAAAGAGACCTCATTTTTGGAAAAGAAATCCGGAAGTTGTGAAGATGGGATAATCGGCGTGCTTTCAAGGTTTTTGCCGATTTTTTCGGGCGCGTCGTCGGCAAAAGCGAGAATGTTGTACTTGTTCAGCGTGTCGCGGTCAAGCACGCGCTTTGTGATGATACCTGCTTCGCCCGCACCGAAAATCACAATGTTCCTTCTGTATTTCACAGGATTCATCGTCTCAGAAAAAATAATCTTGAAAGACAATCTGTAAAACACTAATAGAAAAGTAGTTATAAAAAATTCAGCAATGACGATAGAGGTCGGTATGAAGAACCTGTGTATGATGAGGAAACTTATCCCGTTTATGATAAACAGGGTGAAAGTTCCGGTGAGACAACTCCAGAAAAGCTTGGCAATGTCCTGAGTATTAGTGTATCTGATGACAACTTTGTTCACACGGAAGAGCATGAGCGTGATTATTCTCACTGCAAGAAGAAGAATGATGATGAGAAAATATTCCTGAAGTTTGAAGTTTACTTTTGAGAGAATGTGGAAGTTCTCGCGCAGGAGGATTGAGAGCGATGCCGCGCCTATGACGCAGAAACTGTCGAGCAGAAGAATGAGCCACGAAGGGACAATATGAAGTTTCCTTATGAAATTCCGCATTTTATTTTTTCAGATAATTTGCTAATCCTTTTGCTTCGAAAATGCCGAGGAGCTTATCGGGCAGCGGCTCGAAGTGGAACGTTTTTGTGTCGATATTGATGATTCCGTTTTTGAAATCCACAGTTACCTTGTCACCGGGCTTGTAGGCGTCAACTGCCTCTGGCACGACCAAAATGGGCAGCCCTTGGTTGACAGAGGAACGGTAGAAAATGCGGTTCACCGATTTGCAGATCACCGCTTGGACACCGGCGTGGGCAAGTCCGACCGCGGGGTGTTCGCGGGAACTGCCGCACCCGAAGTTGCGGCCTGCCAGCACGATGTCGCCCGCCTGAACGTTTGCGGCAAAATTCTCGTCAACGCCCGCGAAAAGGTGTGGCAGAATTTTCTCTGGCTCGGAGCTCTTGACACTGTAAGTGAGGTTGCCGGCGAACATGGCGTCAGTGTTCATATTGTCAATGTCGGTGTAATTCCAAGTGTTGAGAATGCGGCGGTTGTCGTCTTTTGCCACATCCACCGTGCTGACCTGCTTTTTGGGGTAGGGGAACACATCACCATGTTTGCTGCCGCGCGGGTCGGCAATACAGCCCTTCAAAGCAGAGTAAGCGACAGTGGCTGGGGAGGCGAGGTAGATGTTCGTCTCCTTGTTGCCCATGCGCCCTTTAAAATTGCGGTTCGCTGTGGAGATAACATTGATTCCGCTTGCGGGAATTCCTTGACCGGTGCCGAGGCACGGACCGCATGACGGGGCGAGAACACTTGCGCCCGCCTCCATGAAAATACGGATAAGCCCTTCGTCCATCGCTTGAAGATAAATTTTCTGTGAAGCCGGAATTATCAGAAGTTGGAAGCCCTCTGGAATATGGTTGCCTTTTAGGATTTCCGCAGCAATGCGCAAATCTTCGATACGACCATTTGTGCAAGTTCCGATGACAGCCTGCTCGAGGACGGTGCCCTCGACTTCGGAAACAGCTTTCACGTTGTCAACGTGGTGCGGCGCAGCAACGACAGGGAATATGTCAGCCAAGTTTATAGTAATCTCTTTCAGATATGTTGCGTCAGGGTCAGCCCACACGCCATCGACCTTATGACCGAGGAAGTCAGCCAAGACCTCGTCGGCGGGGAACACGGCGTTTTTCGCGCCCATTTCTGAGGCGAGGTTCGCCAAAGTCATTCTTTCGGAAATGCTCAGTGTTTTCACCCCTTCGCCATGATATTCTATTGACATGTAGTCGGCGCCAGCGGAGCCAATCATTCCGATAATCCACAGTGCGAGGTCTTTCGCGTAAACGCCATCTCGGAGTTTTCCAGTCAGCGTTATCTTCACCGATTCGGGAATGCGGAACCATGTCTCTCCCTGTTTCCAGAGCCCAGCCGACTCAGTGCGGTCTATACCGGCGGCGAAGGCGTTGAACGCTCCGGCGGTGCAGGTGTGGCTGTCGCTGCCCACAATTATCATTCCCGGACGTGCGTACTCAGACATCATTTGGTGACAAATGCCTTTGCCAACATCGTGGAACTTCTTGATACCTTGCTCTTTAACGATGGAGCGTATTTTTCTGTAGTCGTCTGCAAGAGTTGATGATGTTGGTGGCGCGTTGTGGTCAAGCACGATGAGCAGCTGGTCGGGATTGGCGATTTTTGTGCCGTTCATTTTCTGGAAAGTGCCGGCAATGCTCGCCGTGTTGTCGTGTGTCAGCACAATGTCGGGCGCGGCGAAGACGATTGCGCCGCATTTTCCGCCCAATATTTTTTCTACAAAAGTCTGTTTCATTTTACAGTTTTTAAAATTCAAAATATCAAGGGATTATTTTTTCATAAGCCAGAGATTCGGGTTTTGCGGAGTGCTGTTCTTCCAAATCTCGAAATGGAGTTCAGTGGTAGCTGAGCCGCTGCTTACGGTTCCGATTGTCTGTTTGGTGGTCACTTTGTCGCCTTTCTTCACAGATACAGTCGCAAGATTTTGATATACAGAGAGATACTCGCCATGCCGTATCATTAGAACCTTTGTTCCGCCCACGGTAAGGATTCCTGTGACTTCACCGTTGAAAATGGCGCGCACCGCTGTCCCTGCTTCAACCAGAATGTCAATACCTTTGTTGTCAATCATCACAGATGGCACGTCAGGGTGCGGGTTGTTGCCGAAGTCGAGCACTTTCGCACCTTTGGCGACCGGCCACGGGAGTTTGCCTTTGTTGTTCACGAAAGAGGTGTTGAGCACTTTTTCCTCAGGTGTCAGGATAAGTTCAGTCGATTTTGCAGGTGACGGCGTGGTCGTGGTGCTACCACTTGACTTGCCACTGCCTGATGTCTTGCCCTTTTCAGCTTCGCGTTTTTTCTTTTCATTTGCCGCCTTTATTTCGTCTTCAATTGCTTTTTTGATTGCCGCGTCAAGTTCTTTGCGTTTCGCCTGTTTCTTTTTCAGTTCGGCAGCCAAGTCTTTCTCTTTCTTTTTCAGCTCCTCCGCTTTTTTGCTCTTCGATTTCCTGTCCTGCTCCAATGCTTTTACCTCTTTTTCCTTGCCTGCAAGCAGTTCTGTCTTTTCCTCTTTCAGCGCGATAATAGTCTCATTTTTCTGTTTTATCTCCTCTTGAGTCTTGTAAATCAGCTCCATCTGCTGTTTGACGTTTTCCGCGAACATGGTGTAGTATTTAGCGCGGCGGAACATTTGCGAGAAACTTTCCGCTGAGAGCAGGAACGTGATACGGTCAGTGATTTTTCGGTTTTTGTAGGCGACATATACCACGTGGGCATAGTCGGCTTTCATGTATGACAGTTTTTTGTCGAGGTTCAGAAGCAGTTTCTCGTTCAGGACGAGTTCTTCTTCAAGAGCAAGAATCTCATTGTTCATAGCCGTGATCAGCGCCTCGCGGTTCGAAATCTGTTTTCTGAGAACGGAAATCTCTTGCAATGAGGCGTTTTTGTTCTTTTTCGTCTCATCAAGCAGTTTTTGAGTGTTGGTTATCTCTTTCTCTATCTGTTTTTTGTCATTTTTCAATTTGTCACTTTTACTTTGCCCCATAACAAGAGTAGCAAAGCATACAAGCACAATAAAGAGGATATATTTTTTCATTTTGTCTGTCTGTTTCCTAAATCTGCAAATTTATTCAATTTTCCATATTACGCTTTTTTTACAATAATAAAGATATACACATTGATTTGTTGATTTACAGCAGATTCTATTTGAGATATATCTTCTGTCCGATTTGCAATATGCTGGTTTCTTTGAGATGATTGATTTTGCAAAGTTTGGATACAGTCGTGTGGTATTTTTTTGCGACACGGCTCAAAGTGTCACCTTTTTTTATGACATAGTATTTTGCGTTCGGGTCGATTGGGTCGTTTGAACTGGCCTGGGGATTCGGGTCTATAACTTTCAGGTTTATGCTTTCCTTGTCAAGGTTTTGGTAAGCGAGGTCCAAAGTGGAATTTGTTATAGTGATGTTCTTGTTTACTTGTCTTGATGAGTCTGTGAGAGAATGTGAGAATAGCCATTCGTAAGTCTCTGGAAGATAGAATGTTCGGGCGAGGCGGCCGTGGCTTGCCCCACGAAGTTTGTCGAATATGAGACGGCTTGTGTCGCCACATTCTATCATTTTGTCAACCACCGCCTGCGACTGGCTCACACCAACAGCCTTGTCGGCGGTGCCGTGCATTATCCACAGCGGCACATTTGTTAGTCCGCAGTACGATTTCAGTGTCCCGCCTCCGCAGAGTGCCATCGCCGCCGCGACTTTGTCGGGGTAGGAGCCGGTGAAGTCAATTGTACCATAGCCGCCAAGACTCATTCCAATCACATAGAGCCTGTTTGTGTCGGTATGGTATTTATCTGTTACCCAATCAATTATCTTTATTATTTTTTCTGGTTTCCATGCAGAGCCCGGATTTTGCGGGGCGACTATCACAGCATTGATATTGCGACCCATTGATAGGGCGTGGAGCGGCCCGTAGCGGCGTACCATCGAGAGCTTTCGTCCGCAAAGGCTTTGCCCGTGAAGGAAAAGAACGGTCGGTGTTGTGCCCGAAACGGAGTCGTAACATTCTGGAACATATACCCAGAAATTGTAGCTCTCTTTCACGCTGTCGCGGTAGGCGATGAGCTTTTGCGAACTCGCGTAAAGTGGAATTATGAATAATATTGCTGCTATGATTTTTTTCATTTTATTGTAAGTTTGTAAATGTTAGTGCCTCGCGAACCTATCACAACGTGGTTGTCAATTATTATCGGTGATGATTCGAAATTGAGACCTATCTTTTGTGTTATAAGAAACTCTCCTGTTTTTCCGTCAATTATGTAAACATTTCCGATACAGTCGCACACGAGCACCATCATTTCGCCTTTGTTGTTCATTATTGCCACGGGTGACGACCAAGCGTAGTGTTTCAGTTGCTTTGAGTATGCTATTTCACCTGTTTTTTTGTTTATGGCATAGAATTTTCCAGCTGTAGACGGCTCGTTGGTGCAGATGTTAGTGAAAAGGAGGCTGTCGCAGTTGCCTGAGCCTAAAAGCATTGTGGAGAACATTCCACCATCTAAAGTTTTCCCCTTGTATATCAGTTTCTTGCACGGTATTTGTTGCTCCCAAACGACTTCTCCTGTCAGCGCATTGAGTTTCACAAGATATGAGATTCCTTCTAAACCTTGCCTGTCCATTTCACTGCCGGAGTACAGATAAGGGATGCCGTTTTCGAGTTCGAGTACTGGTGAGGCATCTGTGTCGTCATGGTTGTCGTAGAGCCATACTGGCTTGAGATTGTTCAGATTGATACATAATATGTTACCATGATTGTCGGTGGTGTATCCGTAGTTCTTGTAAACAGCCATAGAGGACTCCATGCCGGCGGCATTGTTGCGCTTTTTGCGGTATCGCAGTGTTGAGTGGAGCTTTATATTGTCATTCTCTCTGTGGAATTTGTAAACAGTTCCATTTTCACCTATACGGATAAGAAAATCTCCTACAATAAGCGGTGAGGCATCGTATGCGTTCCAGTCTTTCCAAGCCTTTGGGTCTTGAGGAAAAAAGTTTGAGATTTTATGTTCAAAGAGATTGATGATGAGCGCGCCCATTGGCTGTTCTCGCGGAATGCCCTGACCGATATAAAGGTTCCAGTTGATGTGCGGGTCGAGCATTGCGGTGCCCTTTATTGGATTGTGTACGTCAATAGGTTTGCGCGAAGCCTTGCCAGTTTCATAGTTTAAGAAATAGATCTTTCCGCATAAAGAACTGATAATTAACTCTTTATTGCTGAAGTTGGCTGTAAGGGAGTCTGATTCTTTTCTGAACTTTTGCATCATGGTGTCGTTCCATTCCACATATAACGGCTGCCCGGTCCAGCCATTTCCACCGCCCCATATCCCGTAAATCGTTTTTGTGGTGTCGAAACTTGTCTTGAAAATCCAGTCGATGCTGATTTCAGTGGGCGTGCTGTCGATGTGGCCGCAGAAAGGCGGGTTTCGGAACGAGTTGCCTCTGAATGTGAAAATGCCGGGGACATCAGAATAGGCATCGTTTAAGTTTACGATTTCTCCGGAAGTTATGCTGTCGAATATGGTGATGTTATAGGTGAGGTTTGCAATGGAAGGGAAAGCCGTGTCAGGCAAGGGAAAGTCAGTATTCATTGTTTCGATGCTTTCGGCTTCGGTTTCAGTTTCTGGCTCGCCATTTTGGCATGATGATACGCTTATCGCTATACAAGTGATTACAGATAATATTTGAAATGTGCGTGTGCGGTTCATCGGCAAAAGCTAATGCTGTATATTGTTGGCAAAATTATATAAAAATATTGTAAATTACAAAGATTTGTTTTTGGAAAGAAAAAGAGGATGACTATTTTTAGTCACCCTCTCATATTCAATGCCGTTACCGGCGTGAAGTTGCGTTACGTTACCGTTTGACGACCTTCAATGTTCTGATGTCGTCATCGGCGAGTATCACTCTCAGGAAGTATGTTATCAACTTGCCGATGACATCGAAGAGCTGGTATCGCGCGCTGTTGTATGCTTCAGCGGATTCCACGCGCAGGTCGATGTGGTCGCTTGCCGGGTTCGGGTAAGCGGTCACGGCAACAGTCTCTGCCGAGACATCGCCAATGCCGTCGGGCTTCTTCACGGTGAGGGTGAGTATGATTGTGCTGTCGCAGCCGTTCTGCGCGCCGCCGTATATTGTGTGCGAGTAGACGCCCGATTCGGAGTAGGTCTCGCCGTTGACCTCCCATGTGTAGTCGCTGTCCGCTTCAGCCTCGACACTGACAATTGAGGGCTGGTTGATGGTGAGGTGCAGCGTGACGATGCTGTCGCATCCGGCAGCGTTTTCGGTAATATAGACGTAGTCGCCTGACTCCTCGTAAGTTATGTTTGTGACCTCCCACCTGTACTCTTCGCAAGCCGTGACAGG
>CACYHL010000100.1 GCA_902774205.1 uncultured Bacteroidota bacterium
AGTGACGATTTTCCGCTGCCGGAAACACCTGTCACACAGATAAATGTGCCTAATGGGAAGTCAACGGAGATATTTTTGAGGTTGTTGCCGCTGGCTCCGCCGAGGCGTATTTTTTTACCATTGCCTTTTCTGCGCTCCGCCGGAACCTCTATCTTTTTGTCCCCTTTCAGGTATTGTGCGGTGAGCGAATCCGTCTTCAGAATCTCATCGTATGTGCCTATCGCGCTTATCTCGCCGCCATGCTCGCCCGCGCCGGGACCAATGTCAACGATGTAGTCGGCGGCTTCCATCATGTCTTGGTCGTGCTCAACCACAATGACAGAATTACCTGAGTCGCGCAGCTGTTTCAGCGAATCAATCAGTAGGTGGTTGTCGCGCTGGTGCAGCCCTATGCTTGGCTCGTCTAAAATGTACAGCACATTGACGAGTTGCGAGCCGATCTGTGTGGCCAAACGTATGCGCTGAGCCTCCCCGCCAGAGAGCGTTTTTGCTGAACGGTTCAGCGAAAGATACTGTATCCCAACATCTTTCAGGAAGCGCAACCTGTATTTTATCTCCTTGATGATTTCAGCCGCAATCTGCCGCTGCCGTTCGTTGAGGTGGCGTGGCATGTCGTCAATCCATTTCGAGAGTTCAGAAATGTCCATGGAGGAAAGCTCTGCGATATTTTTCCCTCCGATTTTGAAATACAGCGACTCCTTTTTCAGCCGCGTGCCGTGGCAGGTCGGACATTCGTGCTCGTCAAAAAACTGGGTTATCCATTTTTTGATTGACGCTGGCATATTTTCGGGGTCGAGGTTTTGTATGAAGTTGATAATGCCTTCGTAATTCACGGTTGTTGGCGCAAGCCCGGCAATCTCGTGCTTTATCTTCAAAGGTTCGCTGCAGCCGTACAAAATCACGTTCATCACCTGTTCCGACAGGTTCTCTATCGGTTCGTCCAACGAGAATCCATATTTTTCGGAGAGCGCCTCAAGTTGGCGGAACATGGTGTTGCTCTTGGCTTTGCCGATAATTTCTATTCCGCCGTCCCGTATGGATTTTTTCTTGTCGGGAATGAGTTTGTCGAGGTCGATTTCGGAAATGTTGCCGAGCCCGTTGCATGTTTCGCAAGCTCCGTATGGCGAGTTGAACGAGAAAGTGTTTGGTTCCGGCTCAGGATACGAAATGCCGGTGGTGGGGCACATGAGGAACTTGCTGTAATTTTTGACTTCACCGCTCCCGTTGTCCAAAATCATCAGAACTCCCTTGCCGATTTTAAGGGCAAGGCGTAAACTGTTGACTAACCGCTGTTTGGAACTCTCCTTGACGATAAGGCTGTCAATGACGACCTCCACATCGTGGATTTTGTAGCGGTCGAGTTTCATATTGAATATTATTGGGCAGATCTCCCCGTCAACACGCGCCTTGGTGAATCCCTGTTTTCGTATGTTTTCAAAAAGTTCCTTATAGTGTCCCTTGCGTCGCTTAACTACAGGCGAGAGAAGTGTTACACTCTGATTCAGATAGCGTTGCAAAAGCAGATTTATGAGCTCGTTCTCGGTGTAGCGCACCATTTTTTCGCCGGTGACGTATGAGTACGCGTCCGCAACACGAGAGTAGAGCAGGCGCAGGAAGTCATAAATTTCGGTTATTGTCCCGACTGTTGAGCGGGGGTTTTTGTTTACGGTTTTCTGCTCTATGGAGATGACTGGATTGAGCCCCGAAATCTTCTCCACATCAGGACGTTGCATATTCCCGATGAACTGTCTTGCGTAAGCGGAGAAAGTCTCCATGTAGCGGCGCTGACCTTCAGCATAAATGGTGTTGAACGCTAATGAGGATTTGCCGCTGCCGCTAAGTCCTGTGATGACAACTAACTGGTGCTGAGGAATTTGCAGTGATATATTCTTGAGATTATTCTCTTTTGCCCCGATTATTGTCAGTTGGTCTTCAGAGTAGTTGTTGTCTTCCATAGTGGAAAAATGGGGTTGTTTTCAGATATTATTGTTTTTTCGCAGGTGCGGCGGTATTTGGCGTGGTCTCTTTCTGTACGGGCTGCGCTTTTGGCTTCGCTGTTGTCTGGGTGCTTATTGTGGGGTTCGATTTGTTGATGCTTGGTTTGGATTGTGCGGCTGGTTGCCTTGTGGCTGGTTGTGCGGATTCGGCTTTTGTCGCATGTTGACAGCCAGAAGGTTGCGCACCGCAAGAACTATGTGCGCCCTTTTCAGCGCGACAGCATGCCGGAAGTTTCGCGCGCGCGTCAGCATCAGCTTTCACATTGTCAGCATTATAGCCTAACTTGCTGATAGCTTGGCGAATATTGTCAGGATTCGTCTTTGCTGAATTATATGAAACTGTCACTTTCGCTGTCTGTAAATCGTATTTGCAGTCGGTAACGCCTTTCTCGTATGGTATGTTCTCCATAATGCGAGATTGACATTTGCCGCATACTCCATTTGTCTGAATTACAATGGTTTGAATGTCTTTTTTGTTCTGTGCGTTAGCCCCAAATAATAAAGCGATTGCGAAAATTGCCAATAATAATTTTTTCATCTTGTTACATTTTAGAATTAAGGTGCAAATATAACATTAAAACAGTTCAGTTTAGTATAGGTTGCTCTGATTATTTAAGGATTTTTAGAAAAAAAAGTTTGTTTGGATACTTGGTGAAAAATAAATTTAAAAGATAAGTTTAATTTTGAGTGTGAGGGCGGAGGCAGGACTTGCCGGTAAAAATATTTCTAAGCTAATTTTTTCATTTCTAAAAGTTATATCTTTGCAACTTGAAAAAAGAACCATTTTTGTCTTATAAAATGTTTAAAATAAGATATTTGCAATTAAGCCTTGTGCTGTTTTTTCTGTTGGTCGTTCCGATTGGGCTCCGGGCAGGAGACAGTGTGCGCCATAAGTTCACAGCGCTTCAACTCGAAGTGCGCATTGACGGCAATTTCATCTCGAACTATAACGACACGCTTTGCAGCAAGCTCGCAACTTCGGGCAACGACTATGGTTTGAAGGGGCAGTACTTCGCTTTCACCGTGGCTGGCGAGTTTGGCAAGGGATTCTCCTACATGTACAAGCAAGCCATTAATGCGGCGGTGGGCGCTTCCTCGCTTTTCGACAATATGGAAGCCCTTAATATACAGTATTCGCCGAATCAGCATTGGGCGTTCCGTGTGGGGCAGGACGTTGTGGCTCTTGGCGGCTTCGAGTATGACGCAGCGCCTATTGACGTCTATTTCTCATCATTCTACTGGACCCAATTCTCTTGCTATCAGCTTTGTTTATCTGCCTCATATACAGATAAATCTGAACATAATACGCTGACACTTCAGTTTTCAAACTCGCCGTATGTGCATTTCATGGGTACTGACGAGGAGTGGAAACAGGGGCTTTTTGGCTACAGCCTGCTCTGGAACGGTGATTTCAACCATTTCAAGACACTCTATTCTGTCAATTTCTTTGAAAGGAAGCGTGGCAGTTTCGCCAATTATATCGCGCTTGGCAACAAGTTCGAGTTCGGACCGTGCAGCTTGTACATTGACTACCAGAACCGCGCCACCGATATTAAAAAGTATTTTGCCGATTTTACTGTCGTTTCAAGATTTGATGTGAGAGTGAAAAACGTAAATATGTTTGTTAAAGGCGGTTATGACCAGAATATGGCAGAGGAAGGGCCTATTGAGGAAGCTCGTGATCCGATGATGACACCAGGGCGGAGCTATCTGTTTTATGGATTGGGAGTTGAATATAATCCTAAGGGGAATAAGGATTTGAGCATCCATTTCTGCGTTTCGAACGCCGTTGAGACAGATGTTGCGGCAAAAGAGCGTTATGGCGCGCTTAATGCCAAAGTCGGTGTGATATGGAATATTAATTTTCTGCGTTATTTCGAGAAAAAACTAAATCCTACAAAATGAAAGTAATGGCTCATAAGTTCTTCAATCGCAGGGCGTTGCGGAGAATAAGACAAAGCAAGCCTGTGGAAACGGCAATCTTTCTGATATGCTTTTTCGGCTTTTTTGTCGGACTTTCGGTGGCGATGTCCCTGCCGAATATGCTGAACACGTTCATGCAGACGGCATACAGACTGCTGCTCGACACCGTTTTCTACATAATGGCGATTACGGTTATGACAGGTGCGATAAGCAAACTGTTTGTGGAGTTCGGCGTTGTGGGGCTGATTGAAAAACTGCTTCGCCCGCTGATGCGCCCGCTCTACAATCTTCCGGGGGTGGCTTCGCTCGGCGCGGTGATGACTTTCCTGAGCGATAATCCGGCTATCATAACCCTCTCGAAAGACAAGGCTTTCAGCCGTTATTTCAAGAAATACCAAATGGCTTCACTGACAAATTTCGGGACATCGTTTGGGATGGGGTTGGTGGTGCTTGCCTACATGGTCGGGCTCGGCTATGGTAGCGGCGCTTTAGTCGGCCTTGTCGGTGCGGTGGTGGGCAGTGTTGTCTCAACCCGCCTTATGCAGCGCTTTACCTTGAAGGCATTTCCGGAGTTCGCCGAAGATGCTTTGGCACAAGCCGCCGCAGGGGAAGCTGAGCCTGAGCAGGATACAGTGAATTACAAGCGCGAAAATACATTCCTGCGTGTGCTGAACTCCATTCTTGACGGAGGTAAAAGCGGCGTGGAAATCGGACTAACAATCATTCCGGGCGTGTTAGTCATCTCTACAATCGTGATGATGCTCACTTTCGGAGCGGGACACGGCGGCTCTTACACTGGCGCGGCTTTTGAAGGAGTGCCCGTCATCCCGTGGCTTGCCGGCAAGGTGAACTTCATTTTCGAATGGCTCTTCGGGTTCAATTATCCCGAGCTCATATCTTTTCCGATAACGACTCTCGGTGCGGTTGGTGCCGCTTTGGGGCTCGTCCCGACTTTCAACGCAGCGCATCTTATTGACAATAACGCGATTGCAGTCTTCACAGCGATGGGAATGTGCTGGAGCGGTTATCTCAGCACTCATGCCGCCATGCTCGACTCCCTCGGCTATCGCCCGCTAATATCAAAGGCAATTTTGGCACATACCATCGGTGGCCTTTTAGCTGGCATCTCCGCTCACTGGCTTTTTGTGCTTGTCTCCTTGTTCTGAGTCTTATAGTGAAAGGATTTGTCGCGTTTTCAATTACATCATACTGCACTCCTTTCAGTCGTTTGTATGAAGTTATTAAAATGATGTCTCTCGAGACAATAAGTCCTAATAAGATGAATTTGAATATGAGAAAGACCTCGAAGAGGTCAGATTTTATTAACCCCAGATAATCGCAGCGTAATCTGGGGTATGGAATGACCACCGAACGGCCTCCGCGGTGCGCTGTAACCTTCCCGCAAAGTCAAGAGCTGCTCACCGCGGAATGGAGAACATTGCCTATAACACAATCTTATAAGGAATTAGCAGATGATAACAAGACTATAATGGATTATTCCGTAAGATAATTCACAGAAAAATAGCCCGCAGGCCTCTGGCCTGCGAAAATAATACGCCATTTCTTACGTGCTACCAAGCCATGCAGTCCAGCGGACTGCAAATATCATCAAATTGGTAAATGGGAAAGAAAGACATTGTGAATTTCTGTAAATGCCTGCAGGCCGTCAGGTCTGCAGGGCGTGGTAGGATGTTTGTGGCACATCGGTTGTCGCGCACGCTGGAGGCGTGCGGGCTGAATTGATAAATATAATTTATTGATAATCTGTTGTTTGCATATCTCGAACTCAGGTTATGTTTAATAGTCTGACAAAATGCTTGTTTTATCTTTTGAATTCTTTAATTTCACCTAATATAATATATGAATATTGGTATTGCAACATCTTCCAAGTTGGGAAATTATCAAATTCAAATCGCTTGAGTTCATTTTTGTCTATTGAAACAATATGATTGTTTATGAAATTTGTACAAAAATCATCGCTTAATTCTGTTGAGTCAACCAATATTATTGTAAAATTATCATTCGGGGAAAGTTCTTTAAAAAAACTACTTCCAACCACATTGTAAACATTGCTCAAATCAATGGATTCATATATAAGTTGCGACAATGTGAAATCAGAGTTTTTAGATAGTTTAAAAAAATATTCTCCAATATTTAGTTCGGAATTATCATTTTTTTTGTCTTTTGTTATCCAAAGAATCAATGTGTCTGGGGAGGTGTTTTTTAAGTTTAATTCTGTCAGGAAATAGAGATGGTTGTGAAAATAAGGTTTGTTGTGGGTGATATTCCATGTCAAAGACTGTGAACGGATTGTACCAACAAATAAGCATGATAATATTGTATATAATGCTAAAAAATGTTTCATCACTTCATGGTTTCTTTTTAGTTGAATGAATTTCCTTGATTTAGATTTCCCTCTTCCATTCCTTGCTAAAAATGTTGAATGAATTCTTTACATTTGCAAATATAATACTTTTATTTATTCCAAATCTCGAAAGACTTTTCCGCTTGCGCCGTCAGCATTGCGGCTCCGTTCACTGTTTTTGCGCCTCTTTTGCGACCTTCGCGCAGAAAAGCCGTCTCTGCAGGATTGTAAATAAGGTCTGTCAAAATGTGATTTTTGCCGATGGCTCCGTAGTCTATTTCAGGTTTGGCTTCAACGTTCGGGAACATTCCGAGCGGTGTGGTGTTTATTATAAGCTTATGATTATCAATAACTTCTGCTGTAAGCTCATCATATCCGAACATTCCTGTTTTGGGGGTTCGGGAGACAATGTGGTATGGAATCTGTTTTTGGCGCAATACGAAGCAGACCGCTGCCGCCGCCCCGCCGCTGCCTAAAACTAACGCATCCTTCCCTTCGTAACAAACCCCTTCCAATAAAATTTTTAATCCATAAATATCTGTATTATA
>CACYHL010000101.1 GCA_902774205.1 uncultured Bacteroidota bacterium
ATTCCATGTTGTTGACGACAATATTCTCGTTCAGAGTCGAGACAAGCAAATAGCGTTCTCCGTCAATGGCGTCTTGCGGGACGATGAAAAGCCCGTGATACTTTCTGGTATTCAGACCGAGAAGAGTTGTTGTGGCATACGCCCCTGTACGGCTGCAACGGAGCACCTCCCTGCTTTTCGCATACGGGATGTTCACTAATTTTTCCTTGTCGAATTCGATGTAATTCATACCGGTTCTATGTCAATGTCAGAAAGAGGAAGTGTGTTTGTGGCAAATTACCAAGTGAGTTTGTTTGCGTTAAGCCAAGTCTGTGCGTCTCTTGAGCCGTTGCGTGCTGCGTTTTGGAAAGCGCCGATAGCCTGTTGCTGATCGCCGTTTTGGAAGAGTGCCACGCCCATATTGTAGTATGCGTCAGCGTTTTTCGGGTCGAGAGAGAGAACGCGCTCGTATGCGTTGATAGCTTTCGGGAAGTTGCTTTTTTCGAGGTATGAGTTACCCAAATTGAAAATCACATCTGCGTAATCAGGTTGGATTGCGAGAGCTTTTTCGTAAGAGGTTATGGCTTCGTCGTAGCGGTTCAGTTCATAGAAGGCGTTGCCCATCTTGAAGAACGGTTCGGCGGAGGTCGCATCTATCTCAACGGCGAGCTGGTAATTTCTGATAGCCTCATCATAGTTTTTCTTGGCTTGGGCTTCCATACCTTTTTGCAAGTATGTGCTCGCTGCAATCATCTGTTGCTCGGTAAGTTCCTTCCTCTCTTCTGTGGCAGGTTCCTCAGTGGCTGCGCTGTTGTCGCTCACGGCGGTGATCATTGCCGCGCCGCCGCCATTCTGTGCAGGTGATTCGGGTTCGCCCAAGCGTTTCTCGACATTTTTCGCCAACAGATAAATGTCGGTGCTGGTAGAGCCTTTCATCGTGCATTTCTTGCCTGTCCATTTTGCGTCGTCAATGTTGACACGCACCTCTGACGCGATGAGTGAAAGAATACGCGCTTTATTAGCCTCAAGTGCGAAATCATCTGAAGTGTACTGCTTGTTGTTGATTATTTCGGAATAGATTATTGAAGAAATCTTCTCTACAAGTTTCTGGTTAGCTTCTGTGTGAGCCGCTAAACTGTCATTGCTTTTTACTGAAACAGATACAGCATAAAGCTGTTCTTGTTGTGCATAACTGAAACTGAACGCAAATAAAGCGAGTGCCAACGCTAAAAATAATTTTGATGTTTTCATAATAAATATTGTTTTTACGATATTAACTTATTAAAACAAAATAATTCAACCTGCAAAAATATATTTTTTTTCAATAGAGGCAGCAAATTAAACGAAAATAATAGTTTTATGAGGATTTTATCAATGAATCTAATCTTTCACCAAATCGAAATCCATCTGCTTTTTAAGAAGGTTCACGCTGACCACGCGGATTTTGATTTTGTCGCCGATGCGTAAGGAAGTGCCTTTGTGCAAACCCACTAAAGTGTAGTTCTCCTCATCAATGTAATAGAAATCGTCGTCGAATTTCCGCATCGCGATGAGCCCTTCACATTTCGACTCCTCAAGTTCAGCGAAGACACCCCATTTCGCGATTCCGGAGACCTTTGCCTCAAAGACCTGCCCGATTTTGTCGGCGAGATACTCAGCCTGCTTGTATTTTATTGAGCTGCGTTCAGCTTCGGTCGCCTTTTGTTCCATGAGTGACGAGTGTTTGCAATATTCCTCAAACTCCTCTTTGTTGACGGACGGTGCGCCTTGGAGGTACGCTGAAAGCAATCGGTGAACCATCAGGTCGGGGTAGCGGCGGATTGGCGATGTGAAGTGGGTGTAGTACGGGAACGCCAAGCCATAATGCCCGATGTTGTTTGTTGAGTAAACAGCCCGGGCCATCAGGCGTATCGTCAGACGGTTCAGAATGTCAGCCTCGCCCGTGTCCTTCGCCGATTCCAACATGTTGTTGAAGGAATTGACTAACATTTTCCGCGAGCCCGTCTTGATGTCGTAGCCCAATTTTTGCGCAAAATTCTTGAACGACTCAATCTTGTCACTTATCGGCTCATCATGCACACGATAGACGAAAGTCTTGATTTCCTTGTTCTTGAAACTTTTCTTACCGATTTTTTCTGCCACTTTTTTGTTTGCCAAAAGCATATATTCCTCAATCAGCCAATTTGCATCCTTGCTCACTTTTATATAAACGCCTATCGGTTTTCCCTTTTCGTCAAGCTTGAATTTCACCTCCTCGCTCTCGAAATTGATAGCGTTGTTGTCCATGCGGTTTTTGCGGAGAATCTTAGCCAATTTGTCGATAGTGAGAATCACTTCTGATAGTTTGCCGTTCCCGGTTTCAATCGTTTGCTGCACCTCATCGTAGTTGAATCTTTCGTTTGAGTTGATGACTGTTCTGCCGAACCACTCGTGGTGCACTTTTGCGTTGTCGTCAATATCGAAGACCGCGCTGAAGCAGAGTTTGTCTTCGTGGGGGCGGAGTGAGCAAAGATTGTTCGATAACGCTTCTGGAAGCATCGGTATAACCCTGTCAACCAAATAGATGGAAGTTCCGCGCTCGTATGCCTCTTTGTCTATGACAGAACCTTTCTGAACATAAAAAGACACGTCTGCAATATGAACGCCGATTCTGTGGAGCCCATTTTCGAGCTTTTCGTATGATATTGCGTCGTCAAAATCCTTGGCGTCTTCGGGGTCGATAGTGAAAGTGGTCACGTTTCGGAAGTCACGCCGCTTTTTGATTTCCTCTTTTGGAATTGCGGTGGAAATTGCGGCGGCGGCTTTTTCAACCTCGTCAGGAAACTTCAGCGGGAAGTCGTTCTCTACCAATATCGCCTGCATCTCCACATCGTTGTCGCCGGGTTTGCCGAGAATTGCCTCCACTTTTGCGATGGGGCTGCGTGAGTTCTGCATCCACTCGACAATGGAGACGACAACCTTGTCGCCGTCTTTCGCGTTCTTCGACAGCCGTTGCGGAATCAGGAAATCCTTGCGGTAGGCGGGACTGTCAGGCGTAAAGAAAATCATGCTCTTGGTCATGGAAATCACCCCGACTATCGGTTTGGTGTTTCGTTCAATAACCTCTACAATTTCGCCTTCCAATCGGCGTTCCTTGCGGCGCGGGAAGAGCAGGACCTTAACCAAGTCGCCGTTCAAAGCGTTGAGAAGATTACTTTCGGCAATCATTATGTCCTCGTTCTCGCCAGGTGTTCCGTGCGACACGAATGCCAAGCCGCTCGCGCTTATCATAAGCCGCCCCGTCTCGTAATTGCGCCCCGTGTTCTCGGTCGTCATATACCGCGGATTCAACTTGTATTTGCCTTTGCCGGCAGACAATACGATGCTCGCGCTCAGAAAATTCGATAACGTCTGCCTGACTTCCTCTCTGCTTTTTTTATCAAAAGCTCCTATTTTGGCGACTATCTGTTTAAAACTATATTTCGCGTTATTACTTGCAGATAAAACTTTAATTATTTCTTTATCAATGTTTTTCATAATTTAGTTGTTTGTAGTTAATGAATATTTCCCCAATAAAAAATATCGGAGATTAGTGATTATTAATTTGAAGAACAAAAAAACAATCAGATGTTTAATGCCTATCTGATTATGTTGATATGACCTTTCATCTGTGCAGCTGTTTCATACTGCATTTTATAGTCAATTCTGTACGACAGAGTACAAGTCTGTATTTTTTTGCCTTTGTATGTCCCATCCCATTTGAAATATGGGTCATCAGAAGTGAAAATCATTCTGCCCCATCTGTCATATATATATATGACAAATGACTCGAAAGGCATACCATCCATCATCGGGATATAAAACAGGTCGTTTACTCCGTCATTATTTGGTGTGAATGTGTTCGGCACAAATATGTCGAAAGTACAGCCTAACACCTGAATTTGCGCATTTGCGGAACAGTTGGCATTACTGGCGGTAACGGTATATAAACCTGGGGAGGTTACAGTAATCTGTTCTGTGGTCTCACCAGTACTCCATGACAATTTATCAATGCTATCCCCGGAAGCTTTTAGTGTCATTGTGAAGTCATCGCAGAAATCCTCTGTCAGCTTTTCAATGGAGACGGAAATTGGCAGCACGGTAAGGTCAAGGACGACAATGCTGTCGCAGCCGAGTGAGGTTTGGATGCTATTTGTGTGTATTCCAGGGGTCGTTGCATAGAAGCCGTTGGCAGTGTACGCTTTCCCTTCGCAAATAGTGGCTTTGATAGTGTCAATGGACATTGAGCCCTGCTTGAAATGGAATTTTGTGGTGTCTGAGAAACAGTTGTATTTGTCTGTGGCTATGACAGTGTAAGTCTGCTCGCCTTCAAACGGTGAGATGAACCCGCTTTGCAAATCGTTGGGGTTGGTGAGGTTGCTCGACGGGTACCATTGTATTGAGCCGTATTCACCATCAACCAAAGTTACAGATACCGAATCCACAGGCATACAACTGTTCACGTCTTGCGAGGTGATGTCTATCCTGTTGTCATTCAGAATTTGAATGGTGAGATCGGTGCTTGTTGTTGAGTTGCAAATGGTGCTTGAGTAACTTACTGTGAGTGTGACAGTATCGGTGTTGTTGGGGTTGGGCAGACAAACTACAGGGATAGTGGCTGTGGTCTGACCTGCGTGAATTGTTACACTTGGCGGGAGCTGCTGGAAGTCAACACCATTGACTGCAGTTCCGCTGTAAGTGAGTGCAAGGGTGGTGTCGTATGGCAGCACGTTTGGTATTGAGAAAGTTAGAAGTGCGTTGTTGCAGCCATAAACCACAAGTGGCAGGTTCTGGTTGTCGTATGAGACATTCGCGCTGATTGCTGTCGCATTGAAACTCTGTGCCTCGAGGAAGACTGCTGAATCGAAGGCGGCGTCACTCACGTTCGATATTGCAATCTTCATGTGGTAGCTGCGGCATGGCACAACGTTCATGCCGGCGGTGAAAGGAGTGGTGTGGGCGTTGTACTCCATTGCATACGAGCCATCTGGGACGGTGATATAATACTGGGAGTACGAACTATAGTTGACGTTGTTGATTGTCACCGGCAGACTTGTGCCGGGGATGAGCGCGATGTTTTGTGTGGCGTTTGTGACATTGTCGGTGACGAAGAATCCGAATACATCATTGTAACTCGTCCCCACGAAGTCAGGGTATTCCTCTGATGCGAAAACATATCTGAATGCCACTGAGTTACCTGTAGTTGAGAAGTCGAATTCAAGGACTGCCGGATAGTTTGTGTAGCCCCAGCCAGATATGAGGTTATCGAGTTCAGGGCATGTCATACTGTTGTAAACCGCACTTGCCGCCCCGTTTTGTGAATTCGGGCCAGGGGCTACAGATATGTCACCCGTTGTGATAATCAGACCTGATGAGAAACCGAGCGGCGCATATACGGAAAGATTATTGGTGAATGTGCCGATCTGCGCACCGGTTGTCGCATCCAAGGTTGTGCTTATCCCATTGAACTTGACGTTTGAAACTGTGACTCCGTTGCCGACCAATACGGAGCTGACTAACTGCTGCGGTGTCATTCCCGCGGAAGACTGTACAGCTACTTGTCCGTATAAAGCATTGAATAGTAACAAACTGATAAAAACGGTTACTGTTATATTCCTTTTCATGGTTATATTATTGTCTTTTAATATTCTTTAAAATCAAAATCCTCTTCCAGTTCCCAATATCCCCGTATTGTTATTTTCTTTTTGAAATAGAAAATCTTTTCGGGCTGCTCTCTTTTCCTGTAATGGCCAGTGTCCCACTTCCCGTTTTTGTTTCTGTCTTCAATGACCTTTATCTTATATTCTCCTGGTGTAAGATGTTCATATACAATTTTTTGAGAGTTTGTGATAGCGTTTTCGCAGACTTTTTTGCCATTGGTTGTGAGTAGTTGTACGATGTACGTCTCCGCTTTTTCCATTTTGTAGTTGATAATGAGATTTCCATAGTCTTTTTCAGAATGTATAGTGAAATTGTAACTTAAAGAGTCGTTTGTGAGCCCGTTATACGCATAAAAGACAGAGTCTCTGAAAGAAATGTTGTATGGGACTTTCTCTTCTTTGTCGAAAGGTATCTCAATAGAAGTGATGAATGTGTCGGGGACTGACAGTCGCATCGTGGTTGTATCATTGCCGCTCTTTTTTTTCTTTACCACATGATATTCAATTTTTTCAGATGGTTTGAGAGGGTAGGGGAAAGTCAGTGTGAATGGCTTGTATAACTCACCGTTGTTTTGAGGGGTAGCGCTGAGTTTTGGAGCGTTCTCTGATTTTTTGCTCCTTCCGCTTTTTACGCTTTTGGTTTTGAACGGTGATAGCGTTATAGTGTCAGTAACCTCACCATGAGTGATTCCAAATGTAATTGTATCGCTTGGCAACTCTTTGAAATACAATGTTATGGTGTCTCCTTTTTCACAGATTGTCTCATAAAATAGCCAATCGGGGAGATTAATTGAAAAATCGCCTATTTCGTTGCTGTAGATGATGTTGTATATTCCTTGCGCCGGATTTTTACACGCGAGCAGTTTCAGAGTTGTGTCTTTTTCGGCGAAGAGCCACAGCACGCTTTGTATGCTGGCTGTGTCGGTCTCAATGTTAGTGGTTGTTGCGGCGGTTTGCTCCGTATCCTCCGCGTTCGCTTTTTTCTTCTCCTTTTTCGATTTCTTCTTCACAGAGACTGTGTCTGTCGCGGCTTTTACCATTGGAGGCATCGGAGTGGCGTGCACAGGCGTGTCCCCAAAAGCTATCTCCTCATTCGGCAGGTCGAAAAGAAGATTGTTGTTTATGTCTTTCAGT
>CACYHL010000102.1 GCA_902774205.1 uncultured Bacteroidota bacterium
GGCCGAGCACTGCGCAAATCTCGCCAGGATAGACAGTCTGTTTCATTTTTTCCTTGCCCAAGCCCTCAAAAACGTACAATTCCTTGATTTTGGAAGGTACTATTGTGCCGTCACGTTTCACGAGAGAGACATTCTGCCCCCAGTCTAAAGTGCCGCGTTTCAGCCGTCCGACTGCGATTCGCCCAACGTATGATGAATAATCCAACGATGAGATCATCATTTGCAGATTACCTTCTTCAATTTTTGGATCAGGAATATATTTAATAATAGTATCTAACAGATAGCTGATGTCGTCAGTGGGATTTTTCCAGTCAGGTCCCATCCAGCCCTGTTTGGCTGAGCCGAAAACGGTTGGGAAGTCAAGTTGTTCGTCAGAAGCTCCAAGGTTGAACATCAGGTCGAAAACGGCCTCCTGTGCGAGTTCTGGATTGCAGTTCGGCTTGTCAACTTTGTTGATGACAACTATAGGTTTGAGTCCGAGTTCGATGGCTTTTTGTGTTACGAAGCGGGTTTGCGGCATCGGCCCTTCGAAAGCGTCAACGATGAGGAGGACACCGTCTGCCATGTTCAACACGCGCTCAACCTCACCGCCGAAATCGCTGTGCCCTGGGGTGTCTATAACGTTGATTTTGTAGTCTTTGTAACGTACTGAAACGTTTTTGGAGAGAATTGTTATACCGCGTTCGCGCTCAAGGTCATTGTTGTCCAAAATTAATTCTTTTACTTCCTGATTCGCGCGGAAAAGGTTCGCTTGATATAAGATACGGTCAACAAGGGTTGTCTTACCGTGGTCAACGTGAGCGATTATAGCTATGTTTTTGATTTTCTGCATTTTTCTTTTTTTATAATTGATTAATGAATCATCTTGTAAGATGTTGTGAATGAGTTATTTTAGAATGTCGTTAATAAGATTGTCGTCAGCGATGTTCGGGAGAGTGACTTTCAGTTTCGGGTTGAGAGCCATGGCGCGTTTGATGCTGAATATTGCGCCGTCGTTGCGTGCCCACGCGCGGCGGCTGATGCCGTTGTTCACGTCCCAGTAGAGCATGTTTTTCAGTCGGCGGTCGGCGTCTGCACTGCCGTCAAGCAACATTCCGAAACCACCATTGATGACCTCACCCCAGCCGACGCCGCCGCCGTTGTGTATCGACACCCATGTCGCTCCGCGGAACGAATCGCCGATGACGTTCTGTATTGCCATGTCCGCTGTGAACGATGAGCCGTCGTATATGTTTGAGGTTTCGCGGAATGGTGAGTCGGTGCCTGAAACGTCGTGGTGGTCGCGGCCAAGCACAACCGGCGCGCTGATTTTTCCGTCTCTGATTGCGTTGTTGAACGCTTCGGCAATCTTGATACGGCCTTCGGCGTCAGCGTAGAGAATGCGCGCCTGCGAGCCGACTACCAACTTGTTAGCTTTCGCGCCTTTTATCCATCTGATATTGTCTTTCATTTGCTGCTGAATCTCTTCCGGCGAATTCTGGCTTATCTCCTCCAAAACTTTAATTGCCAACAAATCAGTCATTTCAAGGTCTTCAGGTTTACCAGACGTGCATACCCAGCGGAACGGGCCGAAGCCGTAGTCGAAGCAGAGAGGCCCCATAATGTCCTGAACGTAAGACGGATATTTGAAAGAGCCGTCAGCTTTGAGCACGTCAGCGCCGGCGCGGCTCGATTCCAAAAGGAACGCGTTGCCGTAGTCGAAGAAGTACATTCCCTTGGCTGCCAATTTGTTAATGGCTGCAATCTGGCGGCGGAGACTCGCTTGAACGGCGTTCTTGAATTTTTCAGGTTCCTCAGCCATCATGACTTTCGCATCGTTGAACGAGATGCCGACAGGGTAGTAGCCGCCCGCCCACGGATTGTGCAGCGAGGTCTGGTCTGAACCGAGGTCAACATTTATGTCATGCTCAACGCAATATTCCCACAAATCTACAATGTTGCCCTGATATGCGAAGGAGCGTGCCTGCTTGTTGCGGCGTGCTTCGTCAGCTTTTGCCATCAGTGTTGGCAGGTCATCGTGGATTTCGTCAACCCAGCCCTGTTCGAAACGTTTGCGTGTCGCGGCGGGGTTGATTTCGGCGGTTATGGAGACAACCCCGGCTATGTTTCCCGCTTTTGGCTGCGCGCCCGACATTCCGCCAAGTCCTGCGGTGATGAAGAGCCGCCCCGCTGAAGAACCACCTATCTTACGGCAGGCGTTTAGCACCGTTATTGTCGTCCCGTGAACAATTCCCTGGGGCCCGATATACATATATGAGCCGGCAGTCATCTGTCCGTATTGGCTGACACCGAGTGCGTTGAATTTCTCCCAATGGTCTGGTTTTGAGTAGTTTGGAATTACCATGCCGTTTGTCACGACAACGCGCGGGGCATCCTTGTGAGAGGGGAACAGTCCGAGCGGATTGCCAGAATACATTGCCAAAGTCTGGTCTTCCTCCATTTCCGACAGATATTTCATTGCGAGACGATACTGCGCCCAGTTCTGGAACACGGCTCCGTTGCCGCCGTATGTGATGAGCTCGTGCGGATGCTGAGCCACTGCAGGGTCGAGGTTGTTCTGAATCATCAGCATGATGGCCGCCGCCTGCTTGCATTTCGCGGGATAAACGTCTATCGGTCGGGCATACATGGGATAGTCTGGACGAAAACGGTACATGTATATACGTCCATAATCGTGCAATTCTTGCAGGAACTCTGGCGCAAGTGTAGCGTGCCATTCCGGTTTGAAGTAGCGCAAGGCGTTCTTCAACGCAAGCTTTTTTTCTTCTTTTGTAAGAATGTCTTTCCTTTTAGGGGCGTGGTTTACACTTTTATCGTATGGTTTCGGTGCCGGCAGTTCGTCTGGAATGCCTTTTCTAAGTTCATTTTGAAATTCTTCTGTCGTCATAGTATTTTTGAAATTATTTTTTGATTCTGATAATTGCTATAAAATTAATTTGTATCAAACAAACATTAACTTCTCATCATTTTTTGCAAATTTACATTTTTTTCTTTTCTGATATTTTTGATGATAAATGTATTATTTTAATGTCTTTTGAAAATCTTTTTCCGAATGGCTTGAACTGCACTTTTCACAAAAACACGCTCATTGTAGATTATTATTGCGACATAGACAAGCAGCAGTGCCGAGTTGACAACTAATGTCAGGATAGTGTTTTCGAAATGGAAAAGTGTGCTGATGAAATAGAGTCCGAGTGCTATGGCGAAATAACCTGCGATTCCGAGTACATCGTATGGGACTTTATAGTTTTTCTGTCCAAGAAAATAGGAGAGGAGCACGCAAACCCCGTAGCCTGCGAAACCGCCCCATGCGCATGCCATATATCCGATTTGCGGCACAAAGATTATATTCACGGCGAGCAACACCACGCATCCGATACCTGATATTATCGCTCCCCACCATGTGCGGTCGGTGAGCTTGTACCAGAATGAGAGGTTGAAATAGATACCCATGAAAATCTCAGCCATCATGACAATGGGAACTGCGCGCAGGCCTTCCCAATAGTCGCGTTTGATGATATATTTGAGAACATCTATGTAGAACATCACTGCGAGAAAGGCGAGCAGCGTGAACATGACAAAATATTTCATAACCAAAGCTTGGTTTTCTTTGCTGTTTTTGTCGCGTTCTCCACCGAAAACGAATGGCTCGTAAGCGTATCTGAACGCCTGCGTTATCATGGCCATTATCATCGCTATTTTTACGCATGCCCCATAAATGCCGAGTTGTACGTCACCTTCTTCGCCTGGCACAAGGAAACGGTAGCAGATTTTGTCGGCGACTTGGTTCAAGATGCCACACAGCCCCAAAAGCAGCAGCGGCCACGTGTATTTCAGCATCTGTTTCAGTATCTGCATATCTATGCCGTTGCGCAGAACTTTCATTTCAGGAATGAATCCGAGAGTGATGCAAGAGGTGCAAATCAGATTTATCACAAAGATATAACCAACCTGATAATCAGGATTATACCAAGACATTAGTTCTGGATAGCTTTGACTCAATGACGGCGCGGCAAGGAAAATGAAGAGGTTTAACATGATGTTGAAGAAGATGAAGGCGAGCTTGAGCGTGGCGAATTTCACAGCCTGGTTCTGTTGCCGCAGACGGGAGAAAAGTATTGCCTGAAAAGCGTCCAATGCAACCACAAATGCCATCATCTCAATGTATTCCGGATGGTCAGCGTAGTTCAGCGCGGCGGAAATGGGGGAGAGGAACAGGGTACATATAATCAGGAATATGAGTGATACAAAGCCGACAGAAAGTGCGGAGGTTGAGAATGCCTTGTCGGGATTCACTCCCTCTTTGTTCGCGAAACGGAAGAATGTGGTCTCCATTCCGAAGGTTAGTATTACCAAGAGCAGTGCGGTGTAAGCGTAAATGTTTGTGACAACACCGTAGCCACCGGTTGCTGCCGCGATTTTGTACGTGTACAACGGAACTAACAGATAGTTCAGGAATCGTCCTATTATGCTGCTTAGACCATATATCGCTGTTTGCCCGACTAATCTCTTTAGTGAATTTGATTTATTGTCACTCATAGTTTATTGTCTTACAATGTTTTAAGTTAATTTCCACTGCTGCCGAAACCTCCGCTGTCCCTTTGGGTGCCGGAGAGTGCTTCTACAGGTTGGAAATCTATCTTTTCATATTTCGCCACCACCATTTGCGCTATGCGGTCACCATTTTCTACAGTGTATGGCTCGTCAGAGTGGTTGATGAGGATGACTTTTATCTCGCCACGGTAGTCGGAGTCGATAGTGCCGGGTGAGTTGAGCACACAGACCCCATGTTTCAGTGCAAGCCCGCTGCGGGAACGTATCTGCGCTTCGTATCCTTCGGGCAACTCAATATAGAGCCCGGTCGGTATAAGTTGCCGCTCAAACGGCTGCAATGTTACGGGCTCGTCCAAATCAGCATACAGGTCCAAACCTGCCGCCCCCGCCGACTTGTATTCCGGCAGCGCATGCTTCGACCTGTTTATGACTTTGACTTGCATCCTGATTGCTATTTTATCGTCAACTCAGAAAGTATGTTCTGCGCACCGGCAAATTTGTCAACGATGAAAAGGAAGTAACGTATGTCGAGGCTGATGTTGCGGCAGCGGTTAACGTCATAGTTGATGTCGCTCATTGTGCCTTCCCACACACGGTCGAAATTCACGCCGATAAGCTCACCGTCAGCGTTTATGACAGGGCTTCCTGAATTGCCGCCTGTGGTGTGGTTTGAAGCGATGAACGCAACCGGCATTTCTCCTTTTGCATTCGCATATCTTCCATAATCCTTCTTTTCGTATAATTCCTTTAATTTAGGATCAACTTTATAGTCGAAAATGTCAGGATTCTCTTTTTCAATTATTCCGTCCAGTGTTGTGTAATATACATATTCAACGCCGTCTTTCGGCTCAAAGCCTTTCACATTGCCGTACGTGACACGCATAGTGAGGTTCGCATCCGGATAGAATGTTTTGTCTTTCTCCTTTTCCATCAGCGCCTTAACGTATGTTTTGTAATATGAGTTCAGCTTGCTTGCCTTAGGGCGCAATTCTGAAATGTTTTTATCTGACTGGTTCGCTATTGTGATAATCATTTTCACAACTTCGTTTTTCTCCAATTTCACGAAATCCTTTGCAGATGCAGTCTCTATAAAGTTTATAAATGCTTCAGGATTAGTGAAATACGGGCTCTTTTCATACATATTGTCGTTGATCTTTATAAGCGACACATCAGAAATATTTATGTATTTTTTCAATTCGTCAGGAATAAATTCAGGGTTTTGGGTTGAGAAATAATATGAGAGAAGATTTACAAAACATTCATTGTCAATGTTTGCGTTATAATTTTTGAAGAATGACTTTGCGGAGGCGGCCAATTTCACACGTGCAAGTTCAAACTCTTTTGGATTTGTCGGCATCAGCTTGGCGGCTTCTATCACCGGCACCACTTTGCTATATATGAACGACAACATCTCCACGCCGAAGAATGTCTCCTGATTGTAGATGTATATTTGAATATTGTCGCGATAGCCTTTGTAAAGGCGTTTCATTTCAGAAAGAAGCTGGCCGTATTTTTCGGCTCTGTTTTTGTCCTCATTCACCCAGCGGTCGAAGTCCATCTCTTCCAACTGTTTCTTTTCCAATACATTGCATTCATTGATGCCTTTGCTTTCGCCCTGCCATTTTTTCCAACCGTTTGATATGGAATTTGCTTTTGCGGAATACATGAGGCGTGTTTCGAGCGACTGGTCCATCCAATATTTCATGGCGTTGAGGCGGATTGTGCGCGCCTGTATTGCGACAGGGTTCTGCACGTTTGCCACAATGTCAACCGCGTCAGAGAGCAGGAACTGCTGTGTGCTGCCCGGGTAGCCGAATACCAAAGTGAAATCGTCTTCATTAACCCCTTTTGTCGAAATTGTGAAATACTTTTTCGATTTCATCGGGATATTGTCTTTTGAGTATGGTGCGGGATTGCCGTTTTTGTCTGTGTAGATTCTGAAGAGTGAGAAATCCCCTGTATGGCGCGGCCACATCCAGTTGTCGGTGTCGCCCCCGAATTTGCCGATGTTCTCCGGCGGAGCACCCACCAAACGGACGTCCGTAAAGGTTTCATTCACAAACAGGAAATATTGGTTGCCATAGAAAAACGGTTTTATAACTGCTTCATAATGAGTTCCTTTTATGGCTTCTGCCTTAATCTTTTCGATATTTTGGCTTATTATTCCCAATCTCTCTTCATCTTGCATCTT
>CACYHL010000103.1 GCA_902774205.1 uncultured Bacteroidota bacterium
ACTGCTTCTTGCCGCAATCGACACAAAAATAGAGAAAATCAAGCCGTTTCCGTTTGTCAAGGCGATACCGTTCAAGGCGACTACAAAATACCTGAAATGGGCGGCAGTGCCCGTACTTCTTTTCGCTATCATCTTTTCTGTGAAAAGTGAGATTTTCACAGACTCTACAGAGCGCATTGTGAATCACAGCCAGACATACGAACGTCCCGCACCTTATAGATTCGAAATCGAAAATGAGAATTTGACAGCTTTCCAGAATGATGAGTTCCCAGTGAATGTGAAAGTAATAGGAGATGAAATTCCTGAAGAGGTCTATATTTCTTATAACAAGAAGAATTACAAGATGTTAAAAGTCGGCAACAGCCGTTTTACCTACACTTTCACATCTCTTCAAAGTGACGTCACCTTCAACTTCCTTACAGACGAGGTCTCATCTAAACAGTTCATTATCAATGTGCTGCCAAAACCGATGACAATCAGTTTTGTTATGCAGCTGCAATATCCGTCATACCTGAACAAGAACAGCGAGACAGTTGAGAACAATGGTACTGTCACCGTTCCCGAAGGCACGCGTATCAGCTGGGCGTTCTACACAAAAAACACTGATAGTCTGCTGTTTATAGCCAACGAGAAAGAATACGCCCTCACGCCTGATAAGGACGTGTGTCGCACAAGCACGGTAGCTCGCACGCCTTTCGACTATGCGATAATAAATCACAACAGATATTACACAAGTAAAGACACGCTGAGACACAGCATATCAATCATCAGCGACCAGTATCCTGAAATCTATGTTGAAAGCCGCCGCGACTCGCTTTTCGCTGACCGGCTATATTTCAAAGGAAACATAAAAGACGACTACGGCTTCAGTTCGCTGAGGTTTGTCTATACGAAAACTAACGCTGCCGGCGAGGTTGTGGGAACCGGCAAAACCGTCTCCATCGACATCAATCGCCAGAACACGATACAAGATTTCTATTACTATTTTGACGCGGGCACCCTCGGATTGAGCCCTGGCGACAAAATCGAATACCATTTCGAGGTGCGCGACAATGACGGCGTGAACGGTCCGAAATTGGCAAAGAGTGGGGATTTTAACTTTACAGTCAAGACTTTAGAGGAGATTGAAAAAGAACTCGCATCGCAAAACGAGGAGGCAAAAAACAAAATGCAGGACCTTATGAAAGAATCGGAGCAGTTCCTCAAAGAGATTGAGAATCTGAACCGGCAGATGATGCAGAGCAACAATCCATCGTGGCAGGAGAAGAAAAAACTCGAAAACCTTATGCAGCAGTATAATGACCTTCAGAAGCAGATTCGTGAGCTGAAGCAGGAACAGAAAGAGCAGCGTGCGGTTGAAGAGCAGTTCAAAGACCTTTCATCAGAAATTTTGCAAAAGCAGCAGGAACTTGAAAAACGTTTTGACGCGCTTCTCAACGATGAGATGAAACAGATGATCGAGAAGATGCAGAACATGATGAATGAGATGAACAAGGACAAGATGAAAGAGGCGATGGAGAAGATGAAACTAAGCACGGAGGAGATAAACAAGAACTTGGACGAGCAGCTTCAGTTGTTCAAACAATTGGAGTTCGAGAAGAAATTCAACGATGTGATTGAAAAGACTAAATCTCTTGCGGAAGAGGAGCATAAATTATCTGAAGACATTAAAAATGGCATAGTTCCAAAAGATGAACTCAAAAAGAAGCAAGACAATATTGAAAAGCAGTACAATGACCTGAAAAAAGAGATGCAGGACTTGAAAAACCTGAACAATGAGTTGGAAGAGCCTAATAATCTGCCGGATAAAGAGGAGTTGAAGAAAGAGATAGAGCAGAATATGAAGGAGGGAAAAGACGCTCTTGAGAAAAACAACAAGAGCAAATCTTCGGAAAAGCACAAAGAGGCGGCAGACAAAATGGAGCAGTTGGCTAACGAAATGCAGATACAGATGTTGGAAGATGAGGAAGAGGAACTTGAAGAGGATTATGCGGCGTTGAGACAGGTGCTGGACAATCTCGTTCAAATCTCTTTCAAGCAGGAAACCAACATGTTACGCATATCGAAAATGTCGAACAGGTCGTCTCTAATTGGGGATGCGCTGCGGGAAATGGTCAGCATACAGGACAACATGAAACTGATTGAGGACTCACTCAACGCGCTTGCCCGCAGGCAGACAGCCGTACGACCGTTCATACAAAAAGAGGTGACGAAAGTAAACGAGTACCTCAAATCCGCCAAGAACGACCTCAACGAAAGGCGTATGCAGACATCGGCAAGCGGACAGCAGTTCGCTCTCACTTCGATGAATAACCTTGCGCTTATGCTTGCTGAATCAATGAAAGAGGTGAAAGAGAAGCAGCAGTCGGTGAACGCGCAATGCCAGCAATGCAAGAAGAAAGGCAAAAGCTCGTCATCGTGCTCGAATCCGGGCAATAACAAGAAGAGCAAAGCGCAGACAGCGAAAGAGTTGCAGCAGCAATTGAACCGTCAGATGGAAGCGTTGAAAAAACAGATGGAGCAGCAGGGAAAACAGCAGGGCAAGACGGGGCAAAACGGACAGCAGCCGTCATTGAGTGAGCAGTTCGCGCGAATGGCAGCACAGCAGGAGGCAATCAGAAAGATGATGCAGGAATACGAGGACGCACTCAAGAGCCAGAACGGTGTCGGCGACAAGAACGTCGAGCAGATGATAAAGGAAATGGAACAGACTGAAACAGAATTAGTTAATAAGATAATATCCCAAAAGACGCTAGAAAGACAAAAACAGATTGAGACACGGCTTTTGGAAAGTGAGCGCGCCGAAATGAAACGAGACAAGGACAAGGAGCGAGAATCAACAGAATCGAAGGAGATACACAACCCTAATCCGCCGAAAGAGTGGAATATGGACAGGGAGAAACAGAGACAGACCGAGATGATAAAGTCCGTGCCTCCGAGTTTGAATTATTATTACAAGGAAAAAGTGAACCAATATTTTTACAACATAGAATAAACTATAAAACAATGATAACAATAGAATTACCACGTCTGAACGCTGAAACTGCGCTGACCGCGGCGACTGGAGCCATAGAGAACATCTGTGACGAATACTCCCTGAACGACCATTTTGGGACGCTCTCGCTGGCAGTCACGGAAATGCTCCAAAGTATATTCGCGTATGCGCAGGACACTGCCCCAGAAGTTGATATCAATTTCCAGATTGACAAAAAAGATGTGGCGGTAGAGTTTCACTGCTACTGCGACACAGCGCAAATCAAATGTGAAGTTGAGAAAGGAGAGGCGTCGTGTGATGAAATGTACACCATGCTCCGGCTCGCCGACTCGATAACATTCCCTGCCGACAATGACATACGAATGGAGTTTGCCGTGCAGCCGCATTTTGCCGCAACGAACATCGAGCACACTTCACGTGTACGCGCCGAACAGACTTATAACGTGCTCTGACAATGGAATATAAACCGTTTGAACACAAATTCAGAATCACATCATACGATATTGACTGCGACATGAACCTCGCTGTCAACACTCTGTTCTGTTATCTGCAGGAAACGGCACTGACACAAGTGAACCTGCTCGACATCGGCTGGGACTATCTTGGGCAGTTCAATCTTTTCTGGGTGCTCTCGAAAATGTACATTAAGATAGAGCGTATGCCCAAATGGGACGAGGAGATAATTGTCAGGACGTGGGCTCGCCGTCACGATGTCTTCACGCAGCCGCGCGAGTTCGAAATCATTGACGGTAGCGGGCAGACAATCATCAGGGCGACATCATCGTGGATCATTTTAGACGGTGTGACAGGCAAATTCCAGCGTCTCGACAGGTTTGAGGAGCGACTGCCGTATTGGGAGGAGCGGGTTGCCATAGAGGGCGCCGCCCCGAAAATCAGGAAGACAGACTTGCCTACGGAGCCAATGGTTTATTCAAAAGTCCTTCATTCAGATTTGGACAGGAACCACCATGTCAACAACACAAAATATCTGCAATGGCTATTTGACAGTAGTGGTTTTGAGCATAAAGACATCAGCAGGATAGCGGAGCTCACAGTCAATTATGTCTCGCAGGCTCGGCTCGGAGACGAGTATGCGATACACACGCATGAGACGGAGCCTGGCGTTTTCAACTCGGCAATCGTGGCCAAAGAGGGAGCTCGCGAAATCTGCCGGATAGAGACAAAATTCAGGGGGTAAGGAATTGGATTATCATGATAAAAGAAAAACAATCCTCGCAAGTAATTGAAGCTATGCGCAAAGAAGGTGGATATGCCACATTGCGCAGGTTAAGCGAAATTGTTGATTTTTCAAAATGGGAGACAAAAACCCCTGAGGCTTCCATTAGACGAATTGTTCAGCAGGAAAAAAGTATTTTCAGAATTCAACCTGGCTTGTGGGCATTGGAAGAAATGCGAGATGAAGTTCTGAGAAAGTTTGAATTAAAGATAGGGGATAAAAAAAGTGAGGAGCAATTCACTCACGGTTACTATCAGGGAATCCTTGTTGAAATTGGTAACTTCCGCAATAAAATGACTTATGTCCCAGCCCAAGATAAAAATCGTAAATTTATGGGGCATTCATTAAGCGAAATTACAACCGTAACAGAGCTCCCAAAATTCACATACGATGAATTGCTGAAAAAAGCCCGAACTATAGATGTCATCTGGTTTAATCAGCGTAGTATGCCATCTGACTTTTATGAGGTGGAGCATACAACTGATTTTAAAAACTCATTGTCAAAATTTTATGAGTTACAAGATTTTTATGCGGGATTTTATATTGTTGCAGACAAAAGACGTAAAGAGGAATTTGAGGACAAATTACATGTTTCATTATATGCGCCAATAGAAAAACGAGTGAAATTTTTGGATTATAATCGCATAGTATCAATGTATGAGGGATTAAAACAAATAAACACAATATACTGGTAGAACATGAAGCATTTGATAATTATGGATTATTCTGTTGAAGAAATGAATACTATATCTACATCAGAAACAAAAGAAAAAATTTAACCACCCCTAATCAAAATCCTTATGGCAACTCTCATTATTGATGCAGGCTCTACAAAGACGGAATGGTGCGTGGCGGCGGACGGGAAAGTGCTGCACCGCTTCGTGTCAATTGGCATAAACCCGAACTATCATGAGGACAGTGACATCGTAGCCAATATAGAATCTTTTGTATCAGATTGTCCCAAAGGGATTTATGATGAGATAGAGTCAATTTTGTATTATGGTGCGGGGTGCGCCGCCGAAGCGAACAAGGCAAGAATGACAACCCTGCTCCGCCGCAGCGTTCCCGTAGCGCATATCACCGTTGACTCCGACCTAATGGGGGCTTGCCGCTCTCTTTGCGAGTCACAACCCGGAATAGCCGCCATTTTGGGAACCGGCGCCGCCGCCTGCCTTTACGATGGCAGCCACATCGTCAGCCGCGCCCCTTCGCTCGGCTTCATGCTCGGAGACGAGGGAAGTGGTACCCACCTCGGCAAGATGTTCCTTACAGACTACCTGCTCGGAAAATTCCCGAAAGATATTGCAAACGATTTTGAAAATGAGTTTTCCATTGACACAGCCACGGTAATACGGAAAATCTACCGCGAGCCCGCTCCGAACCGCTTCATGGCTTCGCTTGCGCCATTCATCGCTGCAAGACTGCACAAACCTGAAATATGGGCGTTCTGCAAATCGTGTTTCGACACTTTCTTTAAAAATCAAATTTTATATTTCTCTGAATATCAAAAATATACACTTAATATCATAGGCTCAGTAGGATTTCATTTTCAGGAAGTGATACGTGAGTGCGCCGTCGAAAACAATGTCACAGTCGGAGTGATAAACGCTTCGCCGATGCCTGCACTTGTGAGGCAGACAAAAATCAATAAATCAATACAATAGTTATGAGTAAATACACAAGGGATAATAATGAAGTCCCCATACAACAAGCAACTACGGCTGCGCCATATATCAAATGGATGTTTGTCGCACTCGCTGCGATTTTGGCTGTGTGTATGGCTTTCACAGCAACCAGAGTTGGTGTGACAGGCGATGAGTTTCTTGACAATCTTAACGGATATTATGCTTTGAAATATTATGCTGACGGAGACACAACTTTCGTTGATTATTCTCAGGTTCCGGAGTTTAACCACGGTTTCCGGCACATGAAATATTACGGTGTCGGCTTTGAGTTGTGGCCGTCATTTGCGATACGCTATCTGCATTTGCCCGAACAGCAGCTTTATCTTTTCCGGCACCTGTTGTGCGCTTTCTGGGGATACCTGTTGATCATCTTTACAGCATTGACAGCCAAACGGTTAGCAGGATATAAGGCTGCAATTTTCGCGTTGCTGTTAATGGCGTTGACACCTGTGCTGTTCGGACTGTCATTTTTCGCGACTAAAGACATTCCTTTCGCTGCCTTTCGAACTTCCTCGATACTTTGAGCCTTTTGAATCGCGCTTCCTCTGGTGTCTTCCAGTTCTTGCCTTTGATGCATTCAGACTTGTGATGGCAGTCATGGCACGCATAACATTGGTATACTGTTACTTTGCGAATATATCCGCTTGAAGATCTCTTGTGGTGTATGCCGTGTGCGTATAGCCGGCATCCTCTTTTACAAGTGTAGAAGTCACCGTCAGGATTGTACGGCATGTTTTCCCTGCGGCTGATGTCTGATTTGTATTTTCGCGTTTTGGATATCTCATAATTTGCAGGCTTGATCACAGCGATGATCCTTCGATCC
>CACYHL010000104.1 GCA_902774205.1 uncultured Bacteroidota bacterium
GGGCACGTACCCCCCATTGCAGGCGCGAGAAAGACGCTAAATTTTTGGTTTTGGTCGTGTTCGTGATATTCTTGTTCTTAACCTTCATCTTGTGTTGCGCGGCATAGAGCCATTCTCCATATATGCCTGTGTCAAAGTATAATCCGATTCCAACCAATTGCGCTGACATGAATTTGAAACGCTGGTAAACTTCCATAGCCAGATAAGAGACTTTCTCGTGCTCTGATTTTATTTTCCCTTGCACGGGATTATTTCCCATGAAACGGCGCACTCCGTACCAGTCGCTACCAATCTCAACTGCCGCACCGAGCCTGTAGCATTTGCCCAAATTCCCAATGAAGCGTATCCCAAATCTGAAAGTCTCGCTTTTCGAGAACTTTATGTCATAATCGGTATTGTTGAACGGCGGCGTGAAGAATCCCAAAGTGAGATACGGGTGGATATAATATTTTGAATTAGCACCGAAAGCACGGCGTTTGTAAACGTCTGAAGCGTTTTTCTGAGGCAGCACCAGCCAACTGATATTCTTTTGCGGCGTTGTGTCCCTGAATTTCCCGGACTCGTATTTTGTTTCAAAGAAGTAACCTCTGTACAATATTCTTATAATGTCGCCCGAGGTAACAGCCCCGTCAGGGATTTTGACGTTTTGCGCCTCGCTTTTGACTTCCGTTTCCCAATAGCTTTTTAGCTTGCCGTCACAGCCCTCAATATGACAATATAGAAACTCTTTCTCTTTGAAATCCAATACTTTAATCATAATTTTGCCATCTCCAATTTCCTGCAAAGCGACAGTCGGCTCGGGCTTTTTCTTATATCCTTTGTCGTTGGTGAAATAGGCGGCTTGCGGAATGCCGTAGCCGTATTTGTAGTCGAAATATGGATATTTGTCGCCAGAGCGTTCAATCTCAGACTTCATCTGCATTGCGGTGTAGCCGGGGCGTGTCTGCCACGCGCAGGCGGCGAACCCTGCTACAAGTGGACTTGAGAACGAGGTGCCGAATACCGTAGTGAAGCCCCCGCGGGGACTTGCCACCTGCGCCTGACCGAAAGCGCATACATTAGGCTTCATGCGTCCGTCAGCGGTGGGACCGTATGAGCTGAAATAGATATGCCGCATTGTTTGTGGGTCAATACCGCCGACAGAGAGAATGCTGTCGGCATCGGCGGGGGTGATAAGCACCTTCCACGATTTGTCATCGGCCTCGTTGCCCATGGAGTTGCATACAAGCATACCCTTTGCGGCGGCCATATTAGCGAGTTGCCGTAGCCGAGAGAACTGTTGATGACATCGGCACCGTTTTTGTCAGCCCACTCCACAGCCTGCATCCACCACACCTCTTCTTTTTTAGGCTCCGGCCCGACTTCGGTGCGGGCGAGCAGAAATTCGGCGCCGGTGGCGAGACCGAGGCGTTTGTTGCCGTTTTTGCCTGCAATACAGCTCAAAACCATTGTGCCGTGCGAATTCCAGCCATAAACATCTTCTTTGTTTCTCGGAAAATTCCATGTCTTGATAATCCTGTTAGAGTCGCGGAGATGAGCGAAACATGGGTGTTGGTCCACGCCGGGGAAGCCACCATCGAAAACAGCCACACGGATGCCATGCCCATCAATCCCGTTATTCAAAAACTCGTTGCCGCCCATGACTTCCAGCTGACGGTAAAGTGTGTTGCTGTTTTCCATATACGTATCCAATTGCTCCATAATATCAAGATTATCATCCTCATACGAAGCACAATGTGTTTCCGAAACGATAGGGACGACCGCTGCCACGAAGGGCAAAGATGAAATTCGGGTTATGTTTTCGGCGGAGGCGGCGACCGCAACAGCATTGAACCAGCGTGTTTCACCGACAAACTCATCAGAAAGCGCGACAGTCTTGTTCTTATATTCCTCATTTAACGGAAAATCGGTGGAATCGTTGAGAGAGAGGCCGTTATTAAGTCTGCGCTCAATTGCCTTTGTGTCAAAATAAGCGTAAGGGTCAAAAGTTACCGCTGCCTTATCTTTGAAAAACACCCAATAGTAGTCCTGCGCGTCAATTTGCGACATCGCGGCAAAAAACAGAAAAAACGCGATTATCTTTTTCATTTTAAATTTCCATGTTATTAACATTACAAAAATACATTATTTTTTGAATTATCTCGGTATGTCTTGAGATTTCACATTTTTTTGTGGAGATGTTCAATTGTAGAGACGTTCCATGGAACGTCTCTACGTATGTAAATTAATATCCCAAAACAAGCGTAATTTCCGAATAAAATATTATTTTTGCTGTATAATATTCGTTTTCTATAAATTGTTATTAATCAAAAACTTAAACAATATATTTTGTGTTTTTCCATGAAAAAAAGCCTTCTTTTCTCTTTTTCAATAATTTTATTTGCAAATATCTCTGTCAGAGCACAATACACAGAAGCTGACATTTACAGATACATTGAAACTTACAAGGAAATCGCCATTGACAAAATGGAGAAATACAAGATTCCGGCGAGCATAACGTTGGCGCAGGGCATTTTTGAGAGTGCGTGCGGGACCAGCAAATTGGCGACAGAAGGCAAGAACCATTTCGGGATAAAATGTCATGGTGACTGGCACGGCGACACTATCCACATTGACGATGACCAGCTTCAGGAGTGTTTTAGAAAATATGAAAAAGTGGAGGATTCGTATAATGACCATTCTCTTTTCCTGACGACCAGAAACCGCTATAAATCATTGTTTTCGTTAGCAACGACAGATTATGCTGGTTGGGCGCGGGGACTGAAACAGGCAGGCTACGCGACAAATCCGCAGTATGCCGACAGACTGATAAACCTGATTGAGACTTACAATATCTCGCATATTGATACGGTTTGTCTTCAGCGCGAGGGAAAGCTGCCGATGCCAGACACAACAGCTGCTATCGCAAACGAAGATAATAACCACCAGCACAACCATTCAAAGCAACACGAAGATAACAAATATCATCACAAAAAAAATGATGACCACGCTGTAAAAGATGGTAACAAGCGCGAGCAACCTGCGGAAAACAATGGCAATTCCGCTGCTATTCAGGAGTCAACGCATACATCTGTTCCGGTATCCACACAAAATAACACACCAGCGTTTTCAAAAGCGGTCTTTACAGCCACTAACGCTGATTTCCCGTCGAGCGAGTGCCCGTGGACTAATCGCCCTGTATTTGAAAACAACAGGATACAGTTTGTGATAGCGACCTCCTACGACACATACAAAAGCATCGCTGCTGAGGTGCAACGTTCTGAAAAAGAGCTTTTAAGCTATAACGAGGCGTTCCCAAATTCAAAATTGACGGCGGGGCAGGTCGTGTATATTGAGCCGAAAGGACGGAAACTGATGAAGACACACACGGTGCAGCCGGGTGAGACACTGCGCTTCATATCTCAAAAATACGCTATTCAGCTGAAAATGCTGTATCATTATAACGACCTTTCAGAGGAGTCTATCATTAAGCCTGGTGACAAGATAAAGATGAGTAATTAGCGCTTTTGGGACGCTGGGAGTTGGAAGCTATGCCCCGCCATTGATATTTGGTAAAGAAGTATAACGGACAGTATCTTCTTACAGACAATTTTCCATACGGCATGACATTCACTGATTCGATGATTGTATGGTATGAAATTGAGGCAGTTTTTTGAAATATGGGGAGGTGAAAAAACAGAATGCGGTAACGTATTACTACGAAACCTGTTATTATGACTTTGGCAGAATGGACGGGACAAATGTTACGTTGCCTGTCGAAATCCGAGCGGGTGGGAGGCAGACAGTTTCGCCGCTGGGCTTGGAGCTACTTTGAACAATATTTGGAAGAAACTAAATCACATCTTTATCACCGCTTGCACTTTCAGCTCTGTTTTGTGCGGTGCGGCGATTTTTTCTAATCCGCTGCCGATACTGTCCTTGTTTGTGTAGAATGTGCGGGCAACGCGCACCCAAATATCAAACCATTTGTGTCCGTATTTTATCATCAGATAACCGCGTATGCCTGTGTCAAAGTGCGGGGTTATGGTGAACGAATACAACAAATCGCTCTCGTATGCGTAAATGCGCTCGTCGTAACTGTCGGTGTCAAAATATGCGAGCCGCGCCTTGATTCCGACTCCTGCTTTCTCGAAGTTCATGTCAACATCTTGCAATAGCAACACTCCGCTTTTGATTTTCTTGTCAGAACTGCGTGCATTCGCGAGGAATCCTGCTTCTGCCTTTAGTTTCAGAAAATTGTATGGAGCGTACGTGAATGTCGCCCTGAACCTGTGTCTGTGTCGGTTTTCAATTCCGTTCATATATTCTCCGCCTGCGCTACCGGTTTTGTGTCGGTAGTCATAGCGCAAGTTTATCTTCATGTTTCTTGTTGGGGAAATGTCGGTTTTGCAGATGAAATCGCAGCCCGTGGCGGGGGCGTCCACCCCATAACGCAGCCATTGGTGTCTGTAGAAATCTCCGCTTATTGACATCTCAATCCGCCGCCCCAAAACAATGTCAGTTACAACATAAATCCCCATCTCGTTCTGATTTTGCGAGTCGTCACCGAAAGCGTTGCTGTTCAAAGCGATGTATTTCCTGTCATAGTATCTGAATATTGCTGACATTTTGACGCGCGGGTCTATGTTGAATGTCGCGCCCTGTAGTAAGCCAATTCGGAAATTTTTGTCCGCTCCGATTTCCCCATATAGAAGGTGCCTTTTCATAATCAACTGGTAATCAATGCTTAAATTGCTGTTGCCTTTGCCGGAGAACCTATATTTTTGGTATGGAGTTTCACTTGCTATGATTTCATGGTTGAAGTCGGTGCGTACGCCTTGCACCCCCAATCTGAAAATCCGTTTGTTCAGTTGGAAATGGAATCCGTACATGCGTTTCATCAGCGCGTTTTTTTTCATAATCTCACTTTCTGTACGGTGGTAGCCAGTGTTGTTTAGGAAACCATCGAAAAGCAGTTTTCCGTCAGAATCATTGGTCGTGAGTTTGCCGTCGTAGAAACTGTGTGAGTAGAAGAGTGTGCCATTGTATTCGGCGTTGCCAATTTCGGCGGCGGCGCCTCGGAAGAACTCCCCTTCGTTTATAGGTGTCACGGCTCTTATGCCTGTCGTGAATTTCCGGCAGCTGACCGCGCCGCCGCCTTTCGCCCCTGACAAACCGCTTCCAATTATCACTCCTTGCCCGAAGTTGAGCTGATAATCACCAATGACAATTTTACGCAAGAGTTTGATGTTCTTGACCTCAATGTGAAACGAATAGAAGTCGAAACCCTGTTTTTGCGTACCCTTGAAAAACTCCTCTCCCGCATCTTTTTCACCTGATAATCCGAGCGAAAAGATGTTGTTACTCTCAAAGGTGTATTTGAAAGCGAGTCTTGCTGGGGAGCCGAGGTATCCGTTCTCTTTTGTTGCAGCGTAGCCGTCCTGCTTTTCCAATATCTGCCCGTATCGCAACAGTATTTCGTGCCGTCCGTTCCTGAAAAAATGCGCGAAAGGTCTTGTCCGCTTATTCGCACCGACTTCTATCATCGGTGCGATTCTGTCAACAAGTGTCTTGTCGAAGCCCTCCACGGCTTGCAACTCATACACACTGACAATCTCGCCGTATGTGTCAATGTATTTCTGTAATTGATAGTATTGGTAATCAGAGAGTTGTAGTTTCAAAACAGCAATTTCCGCTGAAACAGAGTTTATATTGATTTTGCCGTTCCCCTGTCGTAGCAATTCTCTCAACTCTTCTGAAAAGTCTGCCTCATCTCCCGCATATTCCATTTTCTCTTCGATAATGGATTCTATATTTTCCAAAATCCGGTCATCAACATCAGCATTCACCGTGTCGTTTTGTGCTTCTATCTGCCGCGTTGTCAGGAGGATAAGCGCCATAGTTGTAAGAAATATCCGAAATGTTTTCATCGCTTAAGCTTTTTTAGTGGGAAATTTAGTGTTAGGCACGGTGAGATGCCGAGGTTCAGTTTCCAGATTACGCCGGCGCCAAATTCGATATGGCTCCAGTGAAATATTGTTTGCAATTCCGCTTCCGGCACTGGAAAGGCGGCGTGCAGGCTCATTCGGAACAGTCTGTGCGGTGAGTATATGCCTCCTATGCCGATTCGGAGCGCGCCGCCAATTTCCTTTTCTGCAAATATGTAAAGTAGTATTTCACGGCTTATTTTGTAGTGGAAGTCAAGGTTGAAAATCATGGGAAGCCGCGGCGCGTTCTCACCGGTAATGCCATATTTCAAATGCGCTGGATTGAACGCCCGCACTCCAAATCCGATTTTCTGTGTGATGTTGCAATGCGCTGATATGTCGAAAGTTATGGAGTGTTCCACTCCATAGTCCCGCGCATGGTTGCCAATATAGTGGAATGTCATTCCGATGGAGAATTTTTTTCCAAATACTCTCGAATACCCTACAGCTATTTTATATTCACCATATTGCGCATATCCGTAATGCATCATGTTGATTGTCAGATGGTTTCCCGTTATGCTAATTTGTCCTGAAAGGGATTTGTACATCAGGTCTTGCAGCAAGAAGTCGTTGCGGAAGCCAATTGCGATTCTTGATTCTCCAGACAATGCGGCTGCGGCGTCGCTCCGTATCCCAAGGTCTGCCAAATATGCCGCGACAATTTCTGTTTCAGCTGCTTGCCGCCTATTTTTCAGCGTGTCAGTTTCGACTTTGGCATTGCAATTCAGCGCGGCGAACAGTACAATAGATAATATTAGTATTCGTGCCATCGTTCATCTTTTGTTAGTGCTACAAAAATAAATTCATTATTATCAAATAATTCACATAATATTAAAAATTTATTAACAGTGGAAAGTTGATTTAATATTAAAAATGAAATGTTGAAAAGTTGTTTGTAAAACGGCTTTTAACCCATATCAAAACTATAAATTTGCACAATTATACATTATTATAACATAATTAGGTATAAAACGATTCAACAGGAAAATAAAAGGAAAAATAAGGTGCGTAATATGAAAAGAATAGGCATGAAAAATATTGTGTTTTTGCTCTGTTTATGCGGATTAATGCAGGTTTTTGCGCAGAAGCCTGTGATTTATGAGTCGCCGGAATACGATTTTACCCTTGCGATGGAACTTATGCGTAAGGAGCAGTATGGTGCGGCTTCCCAGCATTTCAAGGAGGTGTACGAGGACAGTCGTGCTGAGGATGAGGTGCGCGTGAATTCCTATTATTACATGGGCGTTTGCGCGGTGATTCTCGACCATGCGGATGCTGATTTCCTGCTCAAGAATTATATCAGGAAATATCCTGTGCATTCAAATGTGCAAAGTGCGCGTTTTTATCTTGGGAAATATTATTTTTCTCAGAAAAAATACAAACAGTCGTTGGAACAGTTCAATGAGATTGATGAGCGTGATGTTCCGGAGGAGGCTCTTACGGAATACCGCTTCAAGAAAGGTTATTCCTGCTTCGCCGCAAAGGATTACGACTGCGCAATAGCGAACTTTGACGCGGCGCGCAAGGATTCTTCTGAGTCGGCATACAAACATCAGGCAATATATTACACTGCTCATATTGCTTACACTGACCAAAAATATGAGGCTGCGCTTCAGGATTTCCTGTTGCTGAAAGACGACCCGAACTATCAGGGGACGGTGCCGTTCTATATTGCGCAGATTTATTTCCTGCAAAAACAGTACGACAAGGCGGTTGAGGTCGCTGAGCCACTGCTTCCGAAATCTGAGAATCCTACTGAGATGAACCGTATAATCGCTCTTTCGTATTACAATATGGGACAGTATGACAAAGCGAAGACTTATTTTGATAACTATCTGTCAGACAGTAAAGTAACCCCAACTCGTGATGACAATTATGCTATCGGTTACACATATTATGAAAACAAACAGTATGAAAAAGCGATAAACTGTTTGGCGAAAACCACTCTTGAGAAAGACGCTACTGCCCAGAAC
>CACYHL010000105.1 GCA_902774205.1 uncultured Bacteroidota bacterium
CGGGCGTTCTGCATACCGAGAAACCATCCTTTGAAAGTGTAGAGTCCGAGTGTGGCTGGCGCTGCCCAAATGCGCACAAAGAAGTAGGTGTAAGCGAACTCCAATGTTTTTGCGCTGCCCTCAATCACAAGCGAAGCAATCCACGCAATCGGCTTTTGCAGGAACAGTAGCAGCACCGCCGCCGACAACGCAATGGCGAGCCCCCTCACCAAAATCCGCAACGCCTCCTTCATGTCGCCCGCGCCAAATGCCTGCGCCGTGTAGCCACTCGTGCCCATCCGCAAAAAACTGAAATTGAAGTAGATTATGTTGAAAATCATTGAGCCGAGAGCAATGCCGCCGATGTAAGTCTCATCGCCAATATGCCCGACAATCGCCAAATCAACCATGCCAAGCAGCGGCACAGTGATGTTGACTATGATGTTGGGCAGCGATAGCCGTAATATCTCCCTGTTCAACGGATTCATTTCTCTCTTTTACTCTTTGATTGGAGATTTGTCGAATAACATCTTGACAAAATGCGCCTCATTCCCTTCAGAATAGACTTCATAACCGGGATCCGGAACAATTTTCACCAAAATCCTGTCTTTTTCTATCTGTTTGTAACCTCTTATAGCTGAATTTGCCGCGACAAGGTTTGGCGTAACCGGACAGAAATCATCAATGTCGAGTAATGTTTTCACATATTTGAAATCATCTGTGGAAACGAAAACCGCGCCTGTGTTCATCACAACATTTGTCTTGTCATCGACTTTGCGGACATACGCGATAATGTCGCGGTTGACTTTTTGCGGCGTGCTGCCGTTGTAGAAATGGAAATAGGTGTTTTCGAGTCGCCCCTGCCTATCATAGACCTCACTCTTGCGAATTTGCCCGTCACCGTCATAAAAGGCCCACTCCCCTACCGGCATGTCGTTGTGATACACGCCTTTAGACGAAATCACATTCCCGCTGTAATAGCTTTCGAAATTACCGTTGCGCTTGCCGTTTATGTAATTTATCTCCGTTTGGAGTTCCCCATTAACAAAATAAATCTTCTGTGCCCCGTTCAAAATGCCGTTATCATAAATCTCCTCCTCTAACAAAATTCCCGTTTGAGAGGAAAAAGTCTTCCATTGGCCGTCTTTCTCACCGTTTTTGTAATTCTCAACTTTAATCAGTTTACCATTCTGATTATAATAATTCCACTCTCCATCTTTAATCTGGTCAACAAAAATCCCCTCTCCAGACTTCTGACCGTTTTCGTGATAAAGCACAGTCTTCACTTTTGAAGTTCCGCTTATGAAATTGCATACACTTTTAACTTTCCCGTTTTTATGATAATAGGTGAAAGTGCCTGTCGGGACGTCATTTACGAAAGTGCCCTCGTAAACCAAATTTTTGCCGTCATATTTCCGCCACACTCCCTGTTTGCGGCCTTTCGCATCTGTTTTGTTTGTATCGGTCTGCGCAGTTGCGGCGGCCATCATCAAAAATGCGAAGAGATATATAACAAATCTTTTCATAAACATCTATGTATTAATCAAATAAAATATTCCCATCCAATTCTTTAACCACATGGCTTTTCAACACTTCGGCTTCAATAGGCACAACGCCGGCATATTCGCAGACTATACCACCGGCGAGATTGGCGATAATCGCCATTTTGTCAGCGGGGAGGCCTGCGGCGAGGCAGAGTGTCGCAACGGAAATCACCGTGTCGCCCGCCCCTGAGACATCACTTATGCTGCGCAGAAAAGCGGGCTGCGAAAAGAACTTCCGCGTTTGCAGGTCATATACCGCAATGCCGCGCTCCGATAGTGTCGTCATCATCTTTCCAATACCCATGCGCATGGCGAAATCTTCCATAAGCTGCTTTATCTCAGCCATTTCCAAAACCTCACTGCGGTTATCCAAACCCTCCTTCAACTCCTTCAAATTCGGCTTGAAAAGATCTACGCCTGAATAATTGTTGAAATTGCGTTTCTTAGGGTCAACCGTAACTATAATATTATGCCGTTTCGCCAATGCCATCACGCTGTCTATCACTCTTTTAGACAACACACCTTTGTCATAATCCTCAAAAACGATAGCGTCAACGCCGCCGCGGTAAATAATTTCTCCAATGCGTGCGCACAACATCTCCTGCTCGTCTGCTGGAAGTTCGGCTGTGTCCTCATCGTCAATCCTGAGCATTTGTGCCCTATTGCCTACAATCCTGTATTTTATAGTCGTTTTTCTTTTATCGGAACGGCAAATCCCTTCTGTTGGCAACTCGTTTTTTTCCAAGAGTTCGGAAAAAATATCAGCTTTCTCATCGCTGCCGATAACGGAACAGAGAACTGGTGTCGCACCCAACGCCTTGATGTTCATCGCGACATTAGCGGCGCCGCCAATACGATATGCGCGTTTTTTTATTTCAACAATCGGAACTGGCGCCTCGGGTGAAATCCGGGAGACACTGCCCGACAAATAGGCGTCTATCATCACATCTCCAACCACCAAGACTTTCAACGACTTAAACTTATCAAACAATGAATTTATCATGAGTATAATTTTTGCAAAAATACACCAACTTTTCCAATATTATAAACGCAATTTATTTAACTGTGATTGTTGAAAAAAACTTTTAACATTTATTATGATTTAGAAAAAAGTGATTATATTTGCATTTTGCATTTTAAGACAAAAGTATGAAAAAATTGTATGTGTTAGCAGGATGTAACGGAGCAGGCAAAACGACTGTCGCCTACTTCATTCTTCCTGAGATACTGCAATGCAAAGAGTTTGTAAACGCTGACGAGATAGCGAAAGGACTCTCTCCGTTCCAACCCGACAAGGCGTTGTACGCTGCAGGAAAAATTCTGCTGAAACGTATTGACGACTTCATCGAGCGCGGAATCGACTTCGCCATAGAGACCACTCTTTCAGCTATTTATTACAGAGAGATTATAAAAAAAGCTCAGGAAAACGGATATTATGTGAACCTTATTTTCTTCTGGCTCAACAGCGTTGACCTTGCGAAAGAGCGAGTCCGACTCCGTGTGAGCGAGGGCGGGCATTTTGTTTCTGATGAGGTCGTGGAACGCCGCTACCACAAGGGGCTTGACAATTTCTTCACCATTTTCATGCCACTGTGTGACAATGTGATGCTGTTCGACAATTCAGCCACGACACCGAAACTCGTCATGAACAAAACCAAAGACTCTGAACCTGAAATCATTGATAATGACACTGTTAAATTAATAAAATCAAGTTATGTACGAAAAAGAACTCCAAAAGCTGAGACGGAAAATTCTTAGGGCTGTCTCAGCCTCTTCGCGGCAACTGCTTGACACAAAAGTCAAAAACAACAGGCCTATAGCCGTATATAATATTGACCATGTGGAAGTTATTGACGCTAAAGATTTTATGTCTGTAAGACGTTTAAGATAATAGTGCTTGAAATGAAAAAATTAGAAGATACAAAAATAGCTGTAATAGGATTAGGATATGTGGGACTTCCTCTCGCAAGACTTTTCTCAACAAAATACAAAACCATCGGCTACGACCTGAACAGTGCGCGAGTGAAACGGCTTTCAGAAGGCTTTGACGACACACTCGAAGTTGATAACTCACTATTACGCAGTGCTTTGGATAACGGGTTCAAATGTACAGACGACCTTGAGGCGATACGCGACTGCGATGTCTATATCGTTGCTGTGCCCACACCGGTTGATGTGAACAACCGCCCCGACCTGAAACCGCTCATCGGGGCAAGCACAACTGTGGGGAAAGTGATAGCAAAAGACAATATAGTTATCTATGAGTCAACAGTTTACCCTGGTGTAACGGAAGAAGAGTGTCTGCCTGTTGTTGAATCTGTCTCAGGTTTGAAATTCAATAAGGACTTTTACGCGGGCTACTCGCCTGAGCGCATAAATCCGGGCGACAAAGAGCATACTGTTGAAACGATAAAAAAGGTCACCTCCGGCTCAACTCCAGAAGTCGCTGACTTTGTGGACGCGCTCTACAACTCCGTGCTCATTAACGGCACGCACAAAGCGCCATCAATCCGTGTCGCGGAAGCATCAAAAATCATCGAGAACTCGCAGCGTGACGTCAACATCGCATTCATGAACGAGTTGGCAAAGATATTCAACGCCATGGGAATAGACACCACGGAAGTTATTGAGGCCGCGAGCTCTAAATGGAACTTCCTGAAATACAAGCCGGGGCTCGTGGGCGGGCACTGCATCGGCGTTGACCCGTACTATCTCATTCAGAAAGCGCAGGTCTATGGAGTCCTGCCGCGAATAATGACCAACGCCCGCCGCCTCAATGACGGCATGGGCGACTACGTTGCAAACCAGACACTTAAGCTGATGAACAAAAAAGGTGTTTTGGTGAAAGACGCCAATATTCTCATTCTCGGAATCACTTTCAAGGAAAACTGCCCCGACTGCCGCAACAGCAAAGTGGTTGACATTGTTCATGCACTGTCAGAATACACCGGCAACATCACCATTTGTGACCCGTGGGCGAATGCGGAAGTGATAAAAAAAGAGTATGGTTTGGAAATAATAAAAAGTCTCGACAAATGCGGGGAAAAATCATTCGATGCTGTAATTCTCGCTGTAGCTCATAATAAATTCCTTGACTTGGACATTCGAAAATACCTGAAAGACAACGGAATACTTTACGATGTCAAAGCAGTGCTTCCGAAAAATATGGTTGATGGAAGATTGTAATTTGTATGCTTACTAAATTAAACAAATAAAAAACGGGACGGTGACCGCCCCGTTTTTTTATTTGGAATTGATCCCCTATTATTTCACATAATAAGTAAGACGCATATTCACGCTTGCGCGTTTGTTCTTTGACGACGTGTTGAAAGCGCCGCCCCAAGTGTAATCCTCATCGCTTGAGTTGGGAGCGGTGATTTGAAAAACACCGGTGTTTGCTATTTTCAAAGCGCCAAGAGAAGAGCCTGCATTAGCTGTGATAGTCTCCGCACGCATACGCGCGTCCTGTGTCGCCTCCGCAAGCATCTCCATTTTCAGGTCAGAGAGCTTAGTGTAGTAATAATCAGGTGAATACGCCTCAACATTGACACCCTCGTCCAACAGTTCCACCAAATTCTGATACAGAACCTCAACGGCGTCAACATTCTTCGATTCTATGCGGACACTCTGAGTAAATACATATCCTTTGAAAACCGAAGTGCTGACATGTGTCTGAGAGTTATACACATACTCATAATCCTTATCGTTACCAACAGCTTTAAAAGTGATTTCATTTTCAGGAATTCCCTTTTTAGCAAGATATGCCTTCACTATCTCATTCTGGCTCTTCAACTCGTTGTAAGCGGTTTTCAAATCCATATTCTGCACAGAATAATGGAAATCGAGCACGATAAGGTCTGACACGAAATCGCGTTGCGCAAGCCCGACCACAGAAACAGTCTTCTGAGGGCCTTTGGCCTTGTAGAAAGATACACCGAGAGCCACTGCCCCCAAAATGAAGCACACGCCGATAATGGCGCTGATGATGATTTTTGTTTGGTTTGACATGATGACAAAAATTTTAAAATGTTTAAATATAAATGATAAACGAATCTGTTTTATAAAAATTGTATTTCTTATCAAAAATATAACAGCCACCCCAAAATGCCGCTTGCAACCATCAAAACAATGGGATTGGCCTTGTATTTGTACGAACTGAAAAAGACCGCGGCAAAGATAGCCACACTTGCGACAAATTGCCTTGAAAGCGCGGGGTCGCCGAAGTTGCCAGGGGTTACAAGCAAAAGCGCCGCCGCTGCAATCACCCCGACTATGACTATGCGTAATGCCGACAATATGTCACTGACATACCGGTTCTCTCTGTGTTTCAGTAAGAAACGGCACACAAGCAGCATTGCCACCACTGGCAGCAATATTACGGAAAACGATGCCAACAACGCTCCGACCACTCCGAGCCACGCATCATAACCGGCGTTCACAACAGCGGTGTACCCTGTATAAGTGGCAACATTAATGCCTATCGGCCCCGGTGTCATTTGGCTGATGGCAACCACATCGGTAAATTCCGCTGCGGTGAGCCAGCCGTTTTTCTCGACAACCTCATTCTGGATAAGAGCTATCATCGCATACCCGCCACCGAAGTTGAATATGCCAATTTTGCTGAAAATATAGAAAATCCGCCAGAAAATCATAGCACGCCCCTCCTGTTTTTATAGTAACTGTACACAAAAGCGGTGACTATGGTGCCAAGAATCACAAAGACCGGCGACACGCCCAACAGCCAGATCAGAAGTGCTGCAGCAACCGGGAGCCATAGATTTCTCCACGTGAGTTTTGCCGTCTTCGCCATGTTGAAAACAGGGGCTGCAATCAGTGCCACAACAGCAGGGCGTATCCCTTTGAATACCGCCTCAACAAGTTGATTGTCACTGAAATAGCTGAAAAAAGCGGCAAGCATTACTATGATGGCAATCGGTGCCAGGATGTTACCGAGAATTGCAGCTGCCGCTCCTGCAATCCCACGCAGTTTATAACCGACACTGGTAGCCATATTGACCGCAAAAACTCCTGGCATGGCTTGCGACAGCGCCATAACATCCATGAAATCCTCTTTTGTAAGCCATGAGTGCCGTGTCACTATCTCACGTTCCATAAGGGGAATCATGGCATAGCCGCCCCCGATTGTGAACGCACCGATAAGCGCAAAAGATTTAAAAAGGGAGAAAAGTGACGGCATTAATGTTA
>CACYHL010000106.1 GCA_902774205.1 uncultured Bacteroidota bacterium
CATAAAAGAATACAATTACAACAATAAGGCAAAACTGCCAGATGTGCGCGGAATGAACGCCGCAGACGCAATTTACGAGCTCTCACTGAAAAACTACCGCGTGAGAATCGTGGGAGAGGGTTTTGTGAAAGACCAAGACTACTATTCTGAAACAAACACTGTGGTGCTTCATCTGGCAAAATAATTTATAACAAATGTGATTATGAAGAATTTAGAATCGTTGCTTGCAGTTCTTGACAAATACGAGATAAAGGGCTCTCAGAAAGGGGCAGTCGTTTCCGGCATAGAGTTTGACTCACGAAAGGTAGCGCCGGCGGCGGGCGGTGCGCCACTGTACGTTGCACAGCGAGGCACGCAGGTTGACGGGCACAAATTCATTCCGCAGGCTGTCGCCGCCGGCGCTGGCTGCATCGTCTGCGAAGAGTTCCCGCAGGAAATATCAGACAACGTCACTTATATCAAAGTCAGCGACTCATCAGCGGCACTCGGCAAACTTGCAAGCGCATTCTACAACTTTCCTAGCAAAAACCTCAAACTTGTCGGCATAACAGGCACCAACGGGAAAACCACAACTGTAACATTATTGCACAGACTTTTCACCAACATGGGATATATGGTTGGAATGCTCTCAACAATAGTAAACAGAATCGGGGAGCGCGAAATTCCTGCGACACACACCACTCCAGACGCGGTACAGCTGAACAAGCTGCTTGCCGAAATGGTTGCCGCGGGCTGCGAATACTGCTTCATGGAGGTCAGCTCGCACTCAATCTGCCAAGGGCGGATAGCAGGGCTGCACTTCACAGGCGGCATTTTCAGCAACATCACTCACGACCATCTTGACTTTCACAAGACTTTCGCGAACTACATTGCGGCAAAAAAGATGTTCTTCGATATGCTGCCGGCCACCGCATTCGCACTCACCAACGCTGATGACCGTAACGGACTTGTGATGACCCAAAACACTAAAGCGAAAGTGAGCACTTATAGTCTTCAGACAACGGCAACCTTCAAAGGGCGCATCACCGACAACAGTTTCGAGGGGTTGCAGATGGAGATAAACCGCAAGGAAGTCTTCTTCAAGCTGTGCGGAAAATTCAACGCATACAATCTGTTAGCCATTTACGGCACGGCGATGTTGCTCGGTGCTTCGGAGGAGGAGGTGCTGCGCACGATGAGCGGTTTGGACAGCGCCACCGGCCGCTTCCAGATTTACCGCAACATCAAGGGCTGCACCGCTATCATCGACTACGCCCACACCCCTGACGCTCTGAAAAATGTGCTTTCCACTATCAAAGACATCACCGAAAACAGTGCAGAAGTAATTACAGTTGTCGGCTGCGGCGGAGACAGGGACGCACTGAAACGCCCGATAATGGCTGAGACCGCCTGCCAATACAGCAACAAAGTGATACTCACCTCCGACAATCCGCGCACAGAAGACCCAAACGCGATTCTCGCTGAAATGGAGAAGGGCGTTCCCGTCTCTTTCAGACAGAATGTGCTTGTAATTGAGAACCGCCACGAAGCAATCAAAGCCGGCTGCATGATGCTCTCCGCCGGCGGCGTTCTGTTGGTCGCAGGCAAAGGGCACGAGACCTATCAGGAAATAAACCATGTGCGCCATCACTTCAACGACATGGAGGAAGTTATCAAAAATTGGAACGAATAATAAAACAACCAAATCATTATCAATATGTTATATCCACTTTTCAAATGGCTCACTGAAATAAAATTCCCTGGTGCGGGCATTTTCCAATATATATCGTTCCGCGCTTCAGCGGCAATAATTTTATCCCTTTTCATTTCAATGATAATAGGGAAAAGTATCATCCGCATGCTGCAAAAAAAGCAGATTGGTGAAAGCATACGCGACCTCGGGCTCGCAGGACAGATGGAGAAAAAAGGCACCCCGACAATGGGCGGACTCATAATCATAATCTCCATTCTCGTGCCAGTCCTCCTTTTCACAAAACTGAACAATGTCTATATTCTTCTGATGATTTTCACCACAATCTGGCTTGGATTTCTCGGATTTATAGATGATTACATTAAAGTTTTCAAGAAAAACAAGGAAGGTCTCTCCGCGAAAATGAAACTCTGCGGACAGATAGTTTTAGGGTTCATTGTCGCCGTCGTGATGTATTTCAATACCAATGTCGTCATAAAAGAGAGTGCTGCGAAACACCCTGGATATGTCAATACAGAAGAGGTCTTCACTTTCGACAACGGGAGCAAAAGCACCACAAGCGCCTTCAGCGACGTGCCCGCAAGCCATTCAACAAAAACCACGATACCTTTTGTGAAGAACAACGAGTTCGACTATGCGTGGCTCACACGCTGGCTCGGTGACGAGGACGGAAGCTGGTCATTCTTCATCTTCATACCTATTATAATATTTATTATAGTGGCAGTGTCGAACGGCGCAAACCTCACAGACGGATTGGATGGGTTGGCAACAGGCACCTCGGCAGTGATAGCCGTTGCCATCGCCATTCTCGCATATCTGTCGGGCAACGCCGTTTTTGCCGACTACCTGAACATAATGTACATACCAAACATCGGGGAGCTGGTGGTCTTCAGCGCAGCGCTTGTGGGTGCGTGCATCGGCTTCTACTGGTGGAACTGCTATCCCGCACAGGTCTTTATGGGCGACACCGGAAGCCTTATGCTCGGCGGGGTCATCGCAGTGTCGTGTGTCATAATCAGAAAAGAACTCCTCATCCCGATTCTCTGTCTCGTCTTTCTTATTGAATCTGTTTCCGTCATCATACAAAGATATTATTTCAAATACACCAGAAAAAAATATGGCGAAGGAAAACGCTACTTCCTCATGGCTCCTATTCACCATCACTACCAGAAAAAAGGCTATCACGAAGCTAAAATAGTACAGAGGTTCATCATCATCACAATTATGTGTGCAGTACTCACAATCGTAACTTTGAAGATAAGATAATCATTATAAAACCAAGAAAACCAAATCATTATGCAAAGCAAAATAAATTTCAACAAAAAGAGCAGACCTATTCCACAGAACTATCAATACGGGCTGTTCGGGCAAGAAAACAGCGAACCAGAAAACGGGTTCACCAAAATGCTCATCCAATCCCGCAGCGACTCATTGCGCGCATTGGTGAACGACTTTGACAACAACGACCACAAATTGGAGCATGTCACCACGAAAAACGGCATTGAGATAATCAACGACTCACACGCGATCAACACCAACCGTCTGTGGTTCTCACTCGAGTCGCTGAACAAGCCGCTGACATGGATAACGAGCATTAACTCCATTGATGAGATTGACGACTCACTTCGCGAACTCATAGAGAAAAAAGTGAAAAGGGTTGTGGCTCTCTCAATCTTCAGCATTGATGTGCTCGCAATGTTCGAGAGCATGGGCAAACAGATTATTGTAAGCGACAACATGGAAGAGGCTGTCATGAAGGCGTTTTACGCTTCCGAGACAGGTGACGCTATACTCTATTCCCCCGGCGTTAAAAGCGAAGGACAGTACGCAAACTTCAAGGAGCGTGGCAACAAATTCAAAGAGGCAGTTGCACAGTTGTAAAAGAAAATAAAATATCAGATAATATGAAACAGTTAATAGAATGTGTCCCAAATTTCAGCGAAGGACGTAATTTATCCATTATAAAACAGATAACTGATGAGATTGAAAAATGTGAGGGGGTAAAGCTTCTTGATGTTGACCCCGGTTTTTCAACGAACCGCACTGTCGTGACTTTTGTCGGTGCGCCGAATGATGTTGTGGCAGCGGCAAAAGCGGCGATTTGCAAGGCGAAGGAGTTGATTGACATGCGGCAGCATCACGGCGACCACCCGCGCTTCGGCGCAACCGATGTCTGTCCATTGGTGCCGGTTGCAAATATAACCATGGAGGAGACTGCTGAATATGCTCGGAAATTGGCGAAAGAGGTTGGTGAAGAGCTTGGGATTCCAGTCTATTGTTACGAAAACGCCGCCTACACGGAGGTACGCCGCAACCTTGCGAACTGCCGTTCAGGCGAATACGAAGGTCTGCGCGACAAACTTGCGAATCCAAACTGGAAACCGGATTTCGGGCCCGCTGAGTTTACGGAAGAGGTTGCAAAGAGCGGCGCCTCTGCCATCGGCGCGCGCGACTTTCTCATCGCTGTAAACTATAACCTCAACACCACATCGACACGCCGCGCAAACGCCATCGCATTTGATGTCAGAGAGAAAGGCCGTCCGAAACGCGAAGGGAATCCGATTACAGGAAAAATAATAAAAGATGCGAACGGTGAACCGGTGATGTTACCTGGCACTTTGAAAGGCACGAAGGCAATTGGATGGTTCATAAAGGAATACGGTGTCGCGCAGGTTTCAATGAATATCACAAATACAAGTGTCACACCGTTGCATGTTGCTTTTGAGGAGGTGTGCGCCAAAGCCGCGGCACGTGGCATTCGTGTGACCGGCGCGGAAATTGTCGGGCTCGTTCCAAAGAAAACCCTGATTGACGCAGGCCGTTTCTACCTTGCCAAACAGCACCGCTCTCTCGGCGTTGACGAAAGCGAACTTATCAAAATCGCGGTCAAGTCAATGGGTTTGGACGACCTCAAGCCATTTAATCCGGAAGAGAAAGTCATTGAATATCTCATTGCGAAAGATGAAAAGTGCGACCGTCTGATTGACATGACCTGCGAGGGTTTTGCCAACGAGACGGCTTCGGAAAGTCCGGCTCCGGGCGGCGGTTCCATTTCAGCGTACATGGGCGCTCTTGGTGCGGCACTCGGCACAATGGTGGCTAACCTTTCATCTCACAAGCCCGGCTGGGACGACCGTTGGGAGGAATTTTCCGTCATCGCTGAAAAAGGCCAAGCTCTGAAAGATGAGCTTCTCCACCTCGTTGATGAGGACACAAACGCCTTCAACCGCATAATGTCCGCTTTCGGGCTTCCGAAAAAGAGCGAGGAGGATAAAGCTGCGCGCCACGCCGCCATTCAGGAGGCGACAAAATATGCAATCGAAGTGCCTTTCAAGACTGTGTGCGCCTCTTTCCAAGTCTTCGACATTTGCAAAGCAATGATAGAAAAAGGAAATCCTAATTCCGTCACCGACGCCGGAGTGGGTGTGCTTTGCGCGAAAGCCGCTGTCACTGGCGCGTACCTCAATGTGAAAATCAACGCCTCATCTCTCGATGACAAGGAATATGCTGCAAATATCGTGGCAAAAGCTGCCGATTATGTGGCAAAAGCCGACAACTTGGAGAAAATCTTATTGGAACAGGTCAATAAAATTATTGAACAATAAAATATGACTCAGGAACAGGCTCATTTTTTTGAAAAACGCAGTTATGGAGTGCAATTCATTTACATGCTGTTTTTTCTACCCACAGGACTTTTGATATTCTCGCTTTTAGCGCAAGGTTGTGCAATGCTGATTTGGGGCAACACCTCAAAACTTGCCGGCGAGCCACAGATTCACTACTATTGGCTGACACAACTTATCGGCTCACTTGGCACATGGCTGGCACCCGCTCTGTTGTTCAGTTTTCTCGCCACAGGCACTGTTTACACCTATTCAAATGCTGACAAAACTCCAAAACTGAAAGCCGTCTGTTTGGTGATACTTATGGCTGTCGCACTGCTTCCTGTGGTCGGAGTGCTCGCATATTGGAACGAGCAGGTTCATTTGCCGGCGGCGTTGTCGCAAGTTGAAGAGATTATGCGCCAGATGGAAGAGAGTTCCGACAAAGTATTAGAGTTGATGATATCGGCGCAAGGTACGGGGGCGTTATTGGCCAACATACTGATTTTAGGAGCTTTGCCGGCTCTTTGTGAGGAATTCTTTTTCCGCGGAGCCATGCAGCCGCTGTTTGAAAAATGGACTGGCAACAAGCATACCGCAGTAATCATCATATTCCTCGGAAGACGTATACTTGACAAGTTCCATTCTGCTCTCGGTTCCCGTGGGGCCCTCCGCGTCGCTTACTATTCCAGATCCGTCCAGATAGACTTCGTCGCAGATTCTTCCGCCTTCGTAAACCGGGATTTCAAGAGCCCAGTTGTCGGCACCGGTCTGGACCATTCCCGCAGAGGCAAGGAAGGTATAGATTACGGTGAACAGTGAAGCAAGTACTTTTACCATAATGTCGTCAACCTCTTTCTGTCATATTTCGCTTATTTCGAATGTTTCAAGTCCGCACCCGAGAAGACGCATGATATCAAGTTCGTCCTCGGCGTCGGTGAGCGCGTTGTGTATCTCGCTGTAATATCTGTCGCTGGAAAGCATTTTGTAAATCTCTTCAGCCCCGTAGCCGTATTTCATCTTGCCTGTTTTGCATAGCTCACAGGTGTCCGGTATACTCCTGTTGTACTGCTTGTATGCGGCCAGACGCATGATGTCATACCAGTTGTAAAACGCCAGCTCCGGAAGATGGCTTTTGTCAAATCTCGCATTGTAAGCAAAAAGATTATCCACATCGTAGCTGCTGAGAAAATCTCTCACAATTTCCAGCGCCGTCTCACGGGTTACCACAGCGTCGACCGGCGCGCGCCGGTGCTGAAGAACGGAAGAAAACACTGCGGGTTTCCTGCACTCGGGTTCGATTATCAGATACAATCTGTCCTCGGGCATAAAAGAACAGGAATCCGCAATGACAATTCCTATTGA
>CACYHL010000107.1 GCA_902774205.1 uncultured Bacteroidota bacterium
ATTAATTTTTTAAAACCTTTTTTTATTTTCTGCACTTATGAACAAAAGATTATCAGGTCTTTTCATATTGGTTTTGTTGCAATTATGCTATTATGCGGCTGCGCAGTCGGATACGATGCGGCGGCAGCTTGACGAGTTCTCGGTGACGGCGAACAAAGGCAGCAAGACGGTGCAGGCGCTGACCTCGCTGCAAGTCGCCACACAAGATGAGTTGCAGAAAATGCCCGTCATTCAGGTGTCTGATGTGCTGAAACATTTTTCAGGGATAACAGTGCGCGACTACGGCGGCGTGGGGGGCATGAAAACCGTTTCGGTGCGCGGGTTCGGCAGCCAGCACACTCTCGTGGCGTACGACGGAATCGCCGTCTCCGACTGCCAGAGCGGACAGGTTGACCTTTCAAAATTCTCAATGCAGAATGTGGAAAGTGTTGATATGACTATCGGTGCGCCAGATGACATCTTTCTGCCCGCACGGCTCTTTTCCGCCGCGGGACTGCTGAGAATCAACACTATACGCCCAATTTTTTCCGACAAAAAACCAGTGAATGTAAAATTAAGCATACTCGGCGGCTCATTCGGGCTTTTCAATCCGTCTCTTTTACTTGAGAACAGGATTTACAAAGGTCGCAACGGCTCCCCTCTCCTCATAACTTCCTCTCTTAATGTGAATTATCTGCAATGCGACGGCCACTACCCTTTTGTGCTTCATTATGGCGGCGAGACCGACAGCACCTCTAACGAACGCCGCACAAACACTGATGTACGCACACTTTCAGCCGAAGAGAACCTTTTCTTCCACTTCAACGACCATTCTGAATTGGATTTGAAAGTCTGTTATTACCGCTCAGAGCGCGGGCTGCCGGGCGCGGTGGTGTTTTACAACACAAAGTCACGCCAGCGGCTGGACGATGAGAACATTTTCGCGCAAACACACTACCATAATATTTTCTCCCCGAAATTCGCTTATCAGGTCAACGCGAAATTCACTTACAGCTATCAGCGATACATCGACCCTGATTACCTGAACGTGGAGCGGCGGCTCGACAACCGCTACATACAGCGTGAGGCATACCTTTCAAACACCTTCCGCTACACGCCAATCAGATTGTTAGCTTTTTCTATTTCCAATGATTTGATTTTCAGTAATTTATATGAAAATACAGAAGATTTTTCAATGCCGTCCCGTTTCACCTCGCTGACATCACTTTACATGTTTTTGGATTCAAAATATGTTGATGTAAGTGCCGGAGTATTACACACTTACGCGCACAATTCAGTAAAAACCGGTGAAGCCGCAGACGACTGCAACCGCTTTTCGCCCTCCGTCTCAATCGCCATAAAACCGATTCCCGGCGAAGCGTTTTACATCAGGGCATTCTATAAGGATATTTTCCGTCTTCCAACATTCAACGACTTGTATTACAGACTTGTAGGAAACATAAATCTCAAGCCGGAACAGACAATGCAACTCGATTTCGGACTCTCTTACGCATCATCATTTTCAAGAAGAATACAAATTGAGATAACAACAGACGGATATTACAACACAATAAAAGAAAAAATTGTAGCGATACCTAACAAAAATCTTTTTGTCTGGACGATGCTCAATCTTGGCAAGGTGGAAATGGCTGGGGCAAGCGCAAGCCTTAATTTCTCATACAAAATAATTGAGCAGCTTAAACTCTCATTATCAGGAAATTACACCTACCAATATGCCGTTGACGTCACCGACCATGACTCAAAAACATATCTTCACCAGATACCATACACCCCCCGCCATTCCGGTTCCGCAATCGCTTCTGTATCAACGCCTTGGTTTGATTTGTCATATACTCTTCTTGTTTCTGGAAAAAGATATATGCTTCAGCAGAACATTCCTGCAAACGAGTTGGAAGGATATGCTGACCACAGCATTGTCCTCTCAAAAAATTTCCCGATAAAAAAAGTCGTGGAACTCGGTTTAAGGGTTGAGTTGCTGAATTTGGCGAATAAAAACTACGAGATAGTGAAAAACTATCCGATGCAAGGGCGTTCGTTCAGAATTGCGGGACACATAAAATGGTAACTAACTGTCACTCATGGTGATACGGTTCCCCTTTCAGAATTGTGAAAGCGCGATACAGCTGTTCAGCGAAAATCAGACGTGTCATAATGTGAGGAAAAGTCATCTTGGATAGTGAAATTTTAGCATTAGCACGTTTGAAAACAGAATCTGAAAAGCCGTAAGCCCCACCAATAAGGAAAACCACAGTTTTAGTGCCGCTATTCATATATTGCTGGATAGTGTTCGCAAACTGCACAGAAGTGACCTCACGCCCATGCTCATCAAGGAGCACAACAAACTCATCAGGAGCGAGCCGCTTCAAGAACTGCTCCCCTTCCTTCTCCTTTTGCTCACTGAAAGACAATGACTTACAATTTTTGATATAAGGTATAGCCACCATCTCAAACCCGATGTTGAAATTTATTTTCTTAACATAGTCGTCGATGGCGTCCTGAAACAGATCCCCGTCAGGTTTGCCGATAAACATGAGTTTTATTCTCATTTCAGCGGGCGTTTTTCAGGTTCAGAATCATCTCTGTCGGGTTCTGTGCTCCGAAGACGCTGTTTCCCGCAACGAGAATGTCAACGCCAGCAGCGACAAGTCGGGGCGCCGTCTCCAAGTTCACACCGCCATCAACTTCAATCAACGTTTCGCAGCCTCTTTTGTCAATCATTTCGCGCAGCTTTTCAATTTTGTCAATGCTCCGCTCAATGAATTTCTGTCCTCCGAAGCCCGGATTCACCGACATAACCAACACTAAATCAGCGTCTTCAATAATATCTTCAAGAAGCATGATAGGCGTATGCGGATTTAAGGCCACACCGGCGAGCATACCCTCGCTCTTAATCTGGTGCAGTGTGCGGTGGAGGTGCGTGCTGGCTTCGTAGTGAACGGTGAGTATATCGGCACCCGCCTCGGCGAAGCGCGTAATATAACGCTCAGGCCTAACAATCATAAGGTGCACGTCCAACGGTTTCTCCGCCCGCGACCTGATTGCCTTCACAACCGGCATTCCGAAAGAGATGTTAGGGACAAACTCGCCGTCCATGATGTCAAGATGAAACCACTCCGCCTCCGACTGGTTCACCATATCAATATCCGCCTGCAAATTGCAGAAATCCGCTGAGAGAATTGACGGTGCGATAATCGGGCTCTGGATGTTGTCTAAAATTTCGTTTTCCATATTCATATATTTATCTCATTTTCAATAAAATAATTGTCAATCGCCGCCATGTTGCGCACATTTTCCGTTCGGGCTGTAGGTCTGACGTTTGCAGCGTGTCCCCGCTTGCGTCATGGCAGAGCACTGCACACTGCTTTTCCGTCTTTCAGGGCCATTTTCGTTCGTTTTCTTTTCAGCAGGACTTGTGCTCACAGTTTTTTCCCAACTCCAACATAGGACACAACAATTGCTTTCAACTTTCTCCTCAAATTCATCTGGCAAAGCAGGGAAAAAGTCAATCCCAGTAAACGTCTCCACGCTGTCGATGGAAACTGCAAAAGAGCTGAGTTGCGCTTTTGAAGAGGCGTTTGGCAAAATAAAACCGATAGCAAGTGTGTCGTTTTCAGACATACGAAGAATCACCTTATAATAATATTCCGGAATTGAGACTTCGTTCGCGCCGAGTGTTGGGAGACCGTTTGTAAGCACGGGGCCCGTGGCAACAAACAGCGTGTCGTACTCAAGTGCCCACGCTCGAAGCAGCTCCTCAAGATTCTTCCAGATTCCGCGATTGAAACCGGCGGTCTGGGGACTCATATTGCTGAGGAAGAAAGACTCGTCCATCGCCTCCACTGCCCACGCCATATCCGCCGCCGGTGCGAGATGCCCGCGGTCGTAATGCTTTCCATTAGAGTCAGCAGCCTTATAATCAGCAAGTTCTGCGCTACCGGTCGTCACAAGCGGATCTGGGCGGAAGTTATCACCGCGCTGTGTAACTTTCTCACTCACCCGCGCGCGAGTCAGCAGGTACGCCACCCAATCGGCTTGCTCATGCCGCTCGTTATATGATAATGTGTATGCGAAATGAGTAACTATCTGATTATCACCACAAGCGGCTGGCAGCTCGTAAGCATAGCGTATTGTTGTATCATTTTGAGCCACAAGGAAATATGGAAATATCGTCAGGATTATTGGCGCGACTACACATAAAACAACAAAATCCGTTATCCGCATTTCTACATTATTTTAAGAAGAAGGTCGTCCGATGTCCTGATGTCATTTGAACCGATTATAGAATTTGAGTTTTCGGGGGCGATTTTAAATTCTATATTAAGATTATTCATCTGCTCCATCAAGCCAATAATTTTTGTCATCGGTATAGATGCCGAGCAAAAGACGAGTTCCTCTATTTTGTATTTCTTTATAATATCTTCAATATCAGACAGATGACCTATAATCCATTTATTATTTTCATCATCATTTGGAGAGACAATTCTAAGAAACTCAACTTTGGAAGATGTCATCAGCACAAGCTGGCGCACGCGATCAGCCTCCGCGCCGCAGCCAACCACAAGAATGCGCCCATTGCCGTTGTCGCCCAACTCATAATCCTTCACTTTCAGCTTATGCAAAACATATCTCACAACATTTGTCACGATAGCCGCCCACATTGTCCCCGACACCAAAACCGCCCTCGAGAAGCGGAAACTTTCGGGCAGCACCGCGTATGTGAGGAAAAGGAAAATAGTGCCGAAGACGAGTCCGCGGTTAGTGTTTATAAGTTTTATCGGCTTTTTATAACCTTTGCAAATCAAGACAGAAATAATCCACACGAGCGTATATGCCGGAAGCATGAATTTGAAATAGTAATCGGGAAAAAAGCTCTCTCGCGGGAGCAGCACAGCGTTCTCCCAATATTTCGCGATTGCGATGAGACCGCAAAATATTGTCACAAAATCGAGAAGCGGCAGCATCACAGCCTTGAAAACACGCTTCAGGATTGCCAACGAAGCACGGAACCATATCGCCAATGTGATAAGCCAGTTGAAGAGAGCTGAATTGTGCTGAGAAAAATGCTTCTTAGCGAAAATCTGCATGGCACGGTAAAAGACGACCACATAATTCAAGCTCCCTTTTTTTGTGCTTTCCCCTTTATAATGAATGATTTGCGTATGAGGATAATAGTAATTTTTATATCCGTTCTGAAGAATCATATACGAAAGGTCAATATCCTCTCCGTACATGAAATAGTCTTCGTCCAAGCCGCCAATTTTGTCTAACACCGACTTCCGCATCAGCATAAACGCGCCCGAAAGCACCTCAACAGGGTGAATCTCATCGTTGCTAAGATACGTAAGATGATATGTGCCAAAGCGTTTCGATTTAGGGAAGAATTTCGAAAGGCCGAATATTTTGTAGAACGCCACGCTTGGCACCGGCAGACCTCTTTTCGACTCTGGCAGGAAGCCGCCTTTGCCGTTCACCATCTTAACTCCGAGCCCGCCGCTGTCGGGAGTGGAGTCCATAAACCCAAGTGTCTTTGAAAACGTGTCTTCCTGCACCACCGTATCGGGATTAAGCAGAAGCACATACTCGCCCGAAGCGACTTTTATCGCCTGATTGTTGGCGCGCGCGAAACCGACATTATCCTTGTTCGCTATAACCTTCACCCACGGAAACTTCTCCGCAATCATTGAGAGAGAATCGTCTTTCGAAGCGTTGTCAACAACAAAAACCTCAGTGTCAATACCTTCCATAGCTTTCCGCACTGACTGAAGACACTGCTCTAAGAAATGCCCCACATTGTAATTTACGATAATGACAGAGAGTTTCACGCTTTCCAACTTAAATTTTGCAACCGCAAAAATACTAAAAACCTTAGATTTATGGAGTATAATAATCAAAAAAAATGCCAATCCTGCTTTTATAACTTTCAAATTTGAACAAATAAATCACTAAAAATAGTGATTGCACAGAATTTTTTCAAATCTTATTTTTGCAACGATTTTTAAAGGTAAAAAAGATTTACAGAATCATGTCATATAATGAAAGCGAAAAGAAGATAACACTTAACGAGATGCCAGCCGGAATGCAGTGTGTCATCGTGAAAATAGGCGGACACGGCGGGCTGCGGCACCGGCTTATGGAGATGGGGTTCGTTAAAGGCGAGACTGTCTCCGTCATCAAGGCCTCCCCACTGCAAGACCCTGTGGAATACATAGTTATGGGCTCGCATGTGTCGCTTCGGCGGAGCGAGGCCGACAAGATTGAGGTCGTTCCGCTTTCGGAAATGTCGGAGGAACTTGGCAACGGCTACAACGGAATGGTGAAGGAAAATATCATCTCCAACGAATCGCTGTCGCAGGTGATTCGCGAAAAAAGCCACACTTTCACTGTCGCGCTCGTGGGCAACCCGAACTGCGGCAAGACCTCCCTT
>CACYHL010000108.1 GCA_902774205.1 uncultured Bacteroidota bacterium
ATTGAAAACGTCACTTCAATTGAACCTGACATAATCGGTGAAAAAGAATTAGAATCTCTTAAAGAGGTTTCAGTTCCGATTAACAAGGAAAACATTTTTGAATTCTCCAAAAGGAACAGCATAACTCCAAACAGCTTGTTTTTATCTTCAACTCTTTTAACATTGTCTAAATTCTCATACACTAAGGACATGCTTTTAACTACAATTTCCAATGGAAGAATCAATCTGAAGTATTTCAAAACATTGGCAATGATTGTAAGGTCTCTTCCAATTGCAATGACTATTGATACCAATCAAAGTGTTTTGGATTATATTAATTCAGTGAATGATACTTTTGTCGATACAATTGACAATGAATCTTATCCTTTTACCAAAATATTTGAAGAATACAATTTTGTTCCGGAAATTTATTATGCATATCAAGTGGGATTATTTGATGAGAAAGTATTGAAAAATGGAAATAAAGTTAAAATCGAACCCTTAGAACTTGATTATCCTAAATTCAACATTTGCATATATGTTGAAGAAGATTCTGAAAACATCAATCTCATCATACGTTATAATGACCAATTATATTCCTGTGAATTGATGGAAAAATTAGTCAAAAGCATTGATTTAGTCATTGTTGACTATATACCCGTGCAACTTATCTCTTACGACACCGCCGCATGCCAAATATGCAACGAGGTCATTGCCAAATCAAGCACCCCTATACCCGCAGGCACACTCTTCCATTGGACTCCTTCCGACAACATGATTAACCCCACAAGCCAAAACCCGACCATAAACATAAGCAACGACAACTCATACACGGTATATGCCGAAACGCCGCCTGGTTGCAGGACAGACGAAGCCACCATCAACGTTTTCATCGTTGACAAGCCAAAAGCCGATTTCACCTACTCTCCCTCACAAGGCTGCGCACCGTTCGCCGTCAACTTCACATCTCAATCGACACCGGCTGTCGCCAACCTGAAATGGGATTTCGGGAACGGCACAACATCAACAGAAGAGAATCCGACTATAACATACGCTAACGACGGCTATTACACCGTATCGCTGGTTGCCTCAGTGTCAGGCGGCAGCTGCGCTGACACTATGACCATTCCCAACGCCATAACCCCTGGTGACTATCCGTCAGCCGACTTCAGCTACACACCTGACAAACCTTACAATAATGAGGAAGTTGTGTTCACAGCCATGGCTACGGGAAACAACATAGCAAATTACCATTGGTCTTTCGGTGACGGTTTTCACGACAGCATAATGAACCCAACCCACATTTTCTACGTTGACGATGATCACTACTACACTGTAACACTGACAGTCACCTCTGACGAAAACTGCACTTCAACGGTAAGCAAGTCAATATTAGTCACCGATAACTTCGACATGTATGCTCCGTCAGCATTCACACCAAACAACGACGGCATTAACGACGAATTCAACCTCTACATAACGGAAGCGGCGACATACCTTCTTACCATTTTTGACAGATGGGGAAAGACAGTATTCCAAACAGACGACCCAAGCAAAGGCTGGGACGGCACACAACGCGGCAAAAAATGTCCTCCAGGAATCTATGTCTGGAACCTTCGCTATTCACGCAACGCCGATCCGACCACTACCATCAAAATGGCAGGCACTATATATCTACACAGATAACATGCCATTTTTTCTTTTACTCAACAATAAAACTTTAAAATTATGCAAATTTTGCTATTAATAACAGGAATTGCAATCGGTGGGGCAGCGGCTTGGGCCCTCTGCCACTTCTCATTCGCAGCGAAAACGAAGAATCTTGTCCCCGCCGAAACACTCAACCAGTTGAATGAGGCGAAAATAGCCGCCGAGACAGAACTGAAAATCAAAACAAATCAGATAGAGGAAGATAAAAAGAATTACTCCTCAGAAAAAGAGCAGTTTCAAAGCAAAATCGACAAACTGTCGGAAAATGTGACACAACTGACTGCTGAAAACAGCAAATTGGAACGTGAGCTGAACATCACGAAAGAGCAGACCGCACGCGAAGCCCGCGAGCGCGACGAACGTTTCGCAAAACAGATTGAACTGGCGCAAGAACAGCTGAAAAACACATCACAAGAACTGCTCCGCAAACGAGTGGAAGAACTGCAATCCACTAACACTGAAAGCATTAAGAACATATTAGACCCTCTCGAAAAAAATCTCAACGACTTCAAACAAAGAGTTGACGACATACAGGAGAAAAATGTGGCAACCCGCGCTTCTTTAGTAAAAGAACTTGAACAGCTGAAAAAAATGAACGAAAACATCGGCAAGGAAGCTAACGACCTCACCGTGGCTCTGAAAGGGAATTCAAAGACACAGGGCAACTGGGGCGAAATGCTTTTGGAAAAACAACTCCAACTTTCAGGTTTTATCGAGGGCAAACATTATAAAAGACAAGAATTTATAAAAGACGAGACAGGCAAAGACATCAAAGGCGAAGACGGCGTTCGACTCCAACCCGACATCATTATAACCTTCCCTGACGGCAAAGAGATCATCGTTGACTCAAAAGTCTCCCTGACAGCATACGTTGACTACATAGGCGCCACGAATGACGAAGAGCAAAAGCGGAATCTTGACGCCCATCTTAAATCGGTTAGGAAACATATAGACGAACTTTCAAACAAACAATATGGGAAAAACAATCTGGGACGGTCTCCAGAATGTGTCATGTTGTTCATTCCCAACGAGTCAGCGTATATTGCGGCACTGAAAGCCGACAACAAATTGTGGGAAGACGCCTACGAAAAGAAAATAATCATCGTTGGCCCATCAACAATAATGGCGACACTGAATTTGGCCATGGACTTGTGGAAACGTGAAGACCAAAGCACGAACATCAGGAAGATTGTTGACGAAGCCACTGCACTGTACGAGAAAATGGAGGTCTTCCACAGGACTTTCCTAACAGTAGGTGAAAATCTGAAAACAATACAAAACAACTACGACAAAGCCGTGAACCAACTCGCCGAAGGCAAAGGCAACGTATTGGGAAGATTCGAAAACATGCGCCAATTAGGACTTTCACCCAAAAACAAACTCCCATTTAACGACATTCCATAATCGAATGTCCGGCTTGCTGATATTGCCCCTTATTTAGTTGTGTTTCAAATACCGGAACCTGTTGTTTAATTCAATTAAATTATTTTCGGGGATTTCTCTAACTGCAAAATAATTAAAAATGAGGCAATCATGAATGATTGTTTCCTAAACGTCAGTCCAAAAGCCAATGGGTATTGTCCCCCGTTTATCTTTTGGGCAGTAGCTTCATCTAACAATTTTTTTTGAAAACGCGCTATCTTATCCGAAATCTCGATTTTCTGATTTATTTCACATACAAATTGTCAATGTCTGAAAAAAGTCTCTTGCGTTGCATCGCACAACCAAGAAAAAACAACAGAGTTGTCACAACAGCAATTATTGTCTTTATTTTTTCATTTTAACATTAATGTGAGTTCGATAAAAGATAATTTATTGAAAATCCACATAAATTTCCCTGTTTTTGGCATCGTCTTTAAACAGAAGTATGCTCCGATGATAAATAAACAAGTTATCATCTATTATATCCTGAGTCATATCCCAATGAATTTGTGCATACTCACTGTCACAATCAATGGCATCGAAAAATCTCGCGAAATTAAGCACTATGCAGATGGAAGTTGTATCGGAATCAAACGCATTCCTATAGACCGCATGGTCTATATAGTGAAAAAATGGAGTGTCTATTGGGGAACTTTTCTTTTCTCTCGTGTAAGAATTATAATATGTGATATATTCTTGTCGGGTACAAGGAACAACTTCTTCAATTTCTGAAAGACTAAGAGCCCGCTTTAAAACCTACTTCCTTTTGTACTTTGATATCACAGCCGAATAATCTCTTTTAATCATTGAATCTTTTTGAAAAAACCGCGAAAGCAGAAGGGAATCCAAGACATTTTGTAAATTAGCACCTTCATTTGAGTAAGGACAAGTTGTATCAACAGTTCGACTATCCAATTGCATTTGGGAAGTTTCTATTGGCTGTCTGCAACTTTGATTCACACATACCATACCCAAACCCAAAATGGCACATAAAATTCCGATATACAAGGTTTTTACCATATTTGCGCTAATTTTAATTATTCAGAAACATACCCTGAAACTATAATACTGCACTCCTTTCAGTCGCTTGTACGGGGCGGGGGCTGCAACCCACGACACACTCGCGGTGCGGGGAACAGGTGCTTTGAAACTATACGGCAACCCACCGCGAAAAAGACGACGTATCAAATATGCTAACAAAATCACGCAGTGAGTTTATAAGACTAAAAGGGATAATTCCGAACAAAAAAAGCCCTGAATATCAAGGCTTTAATCGAATTGTATTTAATTTCTCCAATACAAATTTTTTATTCCTTAGAACTCAGCGTTTTGCGGCGTTCTTGGGAACGGAATCACATCACGGATATTGGTCATGCCGGTGATGAAAAGCAGCAATCGCTCGAAACCAAGCCCGAACCCTGAATGCGGTGCCGAGCCAAATCTGCGAGTGTCGAGATACCACCAAACATCTTTTTCAGGAATGTGCAACTCCTCAACACGCTTCATCAGCTTGTCGTAGTCCGCCTCGCGCTCCGAGCCGCCGATAATCTCGCCAATTCCTGGGAACAAGACGTCCATTGCGCGTACCGTTTTCCCATCATCGTTCTGCTTCATGTAGAAAGCTTTTATCTCTTTCGGATAGTCAGTCAGAATGACCGGACGTTTGAAATGCTTCTCCACAAGGTACCTTTCGTGCTCCGACTGCAAGTCAACGCCCCACTCAACCTTAAACTCGAACTTCTGCCCCGATTTCTGAAGAATGTCAATGGCTTCGGTATAAGCGAGCCGTACGAAATCGCTCTGAAGCACAAACTTCATTCTCTCAATAAGTTCCTTGTCGAACATGTCATTCAGGAACTTCAAGTCATCGTAATTATTCTCTAAAGCATAGTTAATCAGATATTTAAGAAAATCCTCAGCCAGATCCATATTATCATTAATATCGTAAAATGCGATTTCCGGCTCAATCATCCAGAACTCAGCGAGGTGGCGCGGGGTGTTGCTGTTTTCGGCGCGGAAAGTGGGTCCGAATGTGTAGATGGCGCCAAGTGCAAGCGCGCCGAGCTCACCCTCCAACTGCCCTGAGACAGTCAGATTTGTCGGCTTTCCGAAAAAGTCTTTCGAATAATCGACTTTGCCCTCAGGTGTTTTCGGTATGTTGTTGAGGTCGAGAGTGGTAACGCTGAACATCGCGCCGGCGCCCTCCGCATCAGAGCCGGTGATAAGCGGTGTGTGCAGATAGACATAACCGTGCGAGTTGAAGTAGTTGTGAATTGCAAATGCCATAGCATGGCGGAGACGGAGCACGCATCCGAAATAGTTGGTGCGCGGACGCAGATAAGCGATCTCACGGAGAAATTCCAAACTGTGACCTTTCTTCTGCAACGGATATGCCTCGGGGTCGGCGGTGCCATAAAGCTCAATGGTCTCGGCCTGCACCTCAACCGTCTGCCCCTTGCCCTGCGACTCAACCAATTTTCCCGTAACATGCAGACAAGAGCCGGTCGTTATCTTTTTCAGAAGCGCCTCGTCAAACTTTGACGGGTCAACGACAATCTGAAGACTGTGGACAATACTTCCGTCATTCAACGCGATGAAAGCCACCGCATTATTGCCGCGTTTTGTGCGCACCCAACCTTTGACACTTACTGTGCCACCCATTTCCAGTTTATCCAAATGCTTGAAAAAATCAACAATTTTCGTTCTTTCCATGATATTTTTATCTTTAGTTTCTTTATTTGTTTCCTTAAAAATTTGAACTTGCAAAGATAACGCAATTTTCCTTTGCTTGCATAATCGTATATATTGTCAATTTTACAATTTTAATGTGACAATCTCATTTTCAGGTAGACCAGTGATTTTTGAGAAAGAGACATTATGTGAATCATATCTCAGATTCTAATGCAGAGATTTCATCTTCAGTAAGCCCGGTGGCTTTTGCGATATCGGATGAAGCAATACCCAATTTCAGGAAATTTTTTGCGGTTGTGATAATAGTTTCTCGTTTCCCTTTCTCAATTCCTTTCTCCATTCCTTCCGCAATACCCACTTCTTTTCCTTTCTTTATGCCCGTTTCGTAAGCCTCTTTAGCGGCCAACTCCTTGGCGTATTCCACAACCTCACGCACGTCCTCGTACTCCAAAATGCTCTCTCTGTATTTCTTCTTTTCCATGGCTGTCAGTTTTGATATTCTGCATGTGTCCATAACCTCTCGGAAGATTTTCTCATGGCGTTTGTAGTCGGCCTCGTCCATGGCTGGCATGTTCTTCAGCAGGTTCAGCCATTTGCGCATCTCTTCCGTCACATCACTC
>CACYHL010000109.1 GCA_902774205.1 uncultured Bacteroidota bacterium
ATCTCCTGCACTTCTCCTCGGAAAGCATTCCGCTTGCCACAACACCGACAACGGCAAAATGATATTCCACTACAACGAATCGAGTGGAATACAGACCCTTGACCCCGCATTCGCGTCTGGACAGTCTGTGATTTGGGCATGTAACCAGCTTTACAACGGACTGGTTGACCTTGACGACTCGCTGCGGATTGTGCCCGCGATAGCCCACAGATGGGAAATCAGCAAAGACGGCAAAACATACACTTTCCACCTCCGCAAAGACGTGTTCTTCCATAACACACCTTTTTACGAATTCAATGAGAAACGCCAAGTGACCGCCAGCGACTTCGTATATAGTTTTTCGCGAATTCTAGATGGTGAAGTAGCCTCGCCCGGCGCGTGGATTTTCCAGAATGTGCAACGTGACAAAAACGGTGCACCCTGCTTCGCCGCCCCCGATGACTCAACTTTCCAGATAAAACTCTCAAAAGCATTTCCGCCCTTTCTCGGAATCCTGACGATGAAATATTGCTCTGTAGTGCCAGAAGAGGTCGTGACACATTTCGGCAAAGAATTCAGAAAACACCCTGTCGGCACCGGTCCGTTCCAATACCAGCTTTGGGAAGAGGGCGTGAAACTCGTGCTCCGCAAAAATCCTAACTATTTCGAGAAAGATGAGAACGGCAATCCCCTGCCCTACTTGGACGCGGTCGCAATCTCGTTCATCGTTGACAAACAATCTGTCTTTATGGAGTTTATGAAAGGCAGTCTTGACTTCATGTCAGGAATTGAAGCATGCTACAAGGACGCGCTATTGACAAAAAGCGGCGAACTGAATCCTGACTACGCTGACAAAATCACAATGCTTACCTCACCGTATCTGAACACAGAATATTTAGGATTTGTCATGAAAGAAAGTAAAAATAATCCATTGTTAATCAAAGATATACGACAAGCCATAAATTACGGATTCGACAGGCGGAAGATGATGAAATACCTGCGCAACAACATCGGTTACGCTGGCGAGAGCGGTTTTGTGCCTATGGGCATGGCTTCGTTCAATCCGGAAAAAGTGAAAGGATACAATTACAACCCCGAAAAAGCCGCAGAATTATTAGCGAAAGCCGGCTTTCCTGAAGGCAAAGGACTTCCCGAAATCGCACTCTCCGTCTCAGCCTCTTACGTTGACCTCTGCCAGTATATTCAGCACGAATTGGGAAAAATCGGGATAAATATCACTTTGGACGTGCAGCAGGCGGCACAACAGCGGCAGATGATGAGAAACTACCAGCTCCCATTTTTCCGAGGCTCATGGATTTGCGACTACCCCGATGCAGAGAACTATCTCTCCCTATTCTACTCAAAGAACCTCCAACCTTTGGGTTCAAACTACACCCATTACACCAACCCAAAATTCGATAAGCTTTTCGAGAAATCGCAAAATATTATCAATGACTCTATTAGAAACCAGTATTATTCAACTCTCGATTCCATGATAATGGAAGATGCACCGGTCGTGATTCTCTTCTACGACAAAGCAATCCGTTTCACGCAAAAAAATGTTACAGGTTTGGGAATAAATCCTGTAAATATGTTGAGGTTGAAAAAGTGCAAGATACTGAGAAAAGAAAAATAAATTCCTGCAGATAACACAGATTGGAACATATATATCTTCCAAAATATTGATATTTTCGTTATCTTTGCGCCTGCAAATTTTTTCTAAAAACATTGAATCTTAAAAACATAAATAGATGAATTTTACAGAAGAATTACAGTGGCGGGGAATGATTCATGATATGATGCCCGGCACAAAAGAACAGTTAGAGAAAGAGATGACGACCGCATACGTCGGAATTGACCCGACCGCGGACTCGCTTCACATAGGGCACCTCGTAGGGGTAATGATGCTCAAACACTTGCAGGAATGCGGGCACCGACCGATTGTGCTGCTTGGCGGCGCAACCGGCATGATTGGCGACCCCTCAGGCAAGTCGCTCGAACGCAACCTGCTTGATGAAGAGACACTTCGCCATAATCAGGAATGTATTAAAAAGCAGCTATCCAAGTTCCTCGATTTTGACAGCACGGCTCCAAACGCTGCGATTATGGTCAATAATTACGATTGGATGAGCCAATTCTCGTTCCTGAATTTCATCCGCGACATCGGGAAACACATCACTGTAAACTACATGATGGCAAAGGACTCCGTGAAAAAACGCTTCAACGGCGAAGGAGACGGCATGTCGTTCACAGAATTTTCGTACCAGCTTGTGCAGGGCTACGATTTTCTCTATCTGAACCAGAACTACGGATGCAAGCTCCAGATGGGCGGCTCTGACCAGTGGGGCAACATCACCACAGGCACCGAACTAATCCGGCGCAAGACTGGCGGCGAAGCCTTCGCACTGACCTGCCCGCTGATTACGAAGGCGGACGGCGGCAAGTTCGGCAAAACCGAAAAAGGCAACATCTGGCTCGACCCGGAAAAAACTTCCCCGTACGCATTCTACCAGTTCTGGCTCAACTGCTCCGACGAGGACAGCAAACGCTATATCAAAATCTTCACCACATTTTCGAAAGAGGAGATTGAAAAAATGGAGAAAGAGCACGATGAGGCGCCGCATTTGCGTATTCTGCAAAAAGCTTTGGCTAAAGACCTTACGATTAGAGTTCACTCTGCCGAGGACTACGAAGCCGCGGTCAACGCCTCTGAAATCCTGTTCGGAAAAGGAACGGCTGAGAACCTTGCCGCACTTTCCGAAAAAATGTTCCTCGCAGTTTTTGACGGTGTGCCACAAATGAACATTCCAAAATCGAAATTGTCAGCAGGCATTCCATCTATTGATTTTCTTGCGGAAGAGACTTCAATACTGCCCTCCAAAGGAGAGGCAAGAAGAATGCTGAAAGACAACGGAATCTCCATTAACAAATCAAAAATCACTGATTCATACACAGTTACAGAAAAAGATTTGATTAATGGGAAATATATATTGGTTCAGAAAGGAAAGAAGAATTATTATATCGTAGTGGCAGAATAATGAAGTTTAGCAACAGATATATCTTTCTGTATATCAGTGTTTTGATAATCATCATCGCTGGTGTGCTGGCTGTTGTCTCACTTACATTGCGCCCGCGCCATGAGGAAAACCGCAAAGGCGAAAAGGCTGCGCAAATTCTGAGTGCTGCGGGCTACGGCACGCTCAAAGCCGCTGACGCGGTCGCACTTTTCGACAGCGTTGCCGCACCATTAACCGGCAGTGATTCAGAAAGATATACAATCTTGTGTGCTGACGGAGACACAGGACAAGTCTTCCACGTTCACGGCAAAGGGCTTTGGGGCCCGATTTGGGGCTACGTGGTTTTGGCCTCTGACGCGAACACCGTAAAAGGAGTCTCGTTCTCTCACAAATCGGAGACGCCGGGACTTGGTGCTAAAATAGAGGAAGAGTCTTTCGCTAAATCGTTTGAAGGCAAAAAGTTACATGACATGAACGGGGATTTTGTCTCCATAGCTCTCACCGCAAAAGGGAAGGGAGACGGAAGAGACGAAGCCAACCGTGTGGACGCCATTTCTGGTGCGACAATCACGAGCAAAGGCGTGGAAAAAATGTTGTATGACGGCTTAAAGGAGGTTGTGGAATGAGGAAATATTTGGAACCTATAAGCAAAAACAATCCAATTATCGCGCAGACATTAGGTGTCTGCCCCGCTCTCGCCGTCACCGCACAGCTGAAGCCCGCCGTGGTTATGGCAATCGCCGTCACTGTGGTTTGCGCATTCTCCAATTTCATTATCTCTCTGATTCGCAACACCATACCGCCACGAATCCGTATCGTGGTGCAGCTGCTTGTCGTCTCTTTCTTCGTAATCCTTGTTGACCAGTTCTTGCAAGCTTTTTTCTACGAGATGAGCAAACTGCTCTCTGTCTTTGTCGGACTCATCATCACAAACTGCATCATAATGGGGCGCTTGGAGGCATACGCGCTGTCGCACAAACCGCTGCCCTCGCTGCTTGACGGGCTGTTCAATGGGCTCGGCTATGGGCTTGTTTTAGTGACAGTTGGCACGGTGCGCGAAATTTTAGGACAAGGAACACTTTGGGGCTGTCCCGTCTTTGGCAATGGATTTTACACTTTAGGATATATGAATAACGGATTGATGGTTCTGCCCCCGATGGCTCTTATTTTGGTCGGTTGCCTCATCTGGATTAAAAACGCACGTCAGTCATAAAAACAGAAACGATGGATATGTTTTCACTTTTTTTCCGCTCCGTTTTCATAGACAATATGATTTTCGCATATTTCTTGGGAATGTGCTCATATTTGGCGGTTTCCAAAAATGTGAAGACATCATTCGGGCTCGGAATGGCGGTGTGCTTCGTATTAGCCGTCACTGTTCCTGTCAACTACCTCATTGACAAATATTTGCTTCAGGCGGGTGCGCTATCATGGCTCTCAGACAGATTTCAAAACATCGACCTTTCCTTCCTCACACTCATAATTTTCATAGCGGTGATAGCAGGCATCGTGCAGTTGTTGGAGATGGCGATAGAGCACTTCTCACTTGCTCTGTATCAGGCACTTGGAATTTTCCTTCCGCTGATTGCCGTCAACTGCGCCATTCTTGGCGGGTCGCTGTTCATGCAGGAACGCCACTTCCCGACTTTGGCTCACAGTCTTGTCTATGCGCTCGGCTCCGGTGTCGGCTGGCTGCTCGCCATTGTCACTTTTGCCGCGATAAGAGAGCGATTAAGATACTCCGATATTCCCGAACCGCTTCAAGGAAACGGTATAGCATATATCATTACAGGTCTGTTAGGCATTGGTTTTATGGCACTTATGGGTTTCTAAAAATATCAAAATGAACATACTGACCATTATTTCCGCCATTGTGATTTTCCTGCTGATAGTGTGGGGCGTGGTCGCTTTGCTGCTGTTTTTCCGAAAAAAATGGGTGCCAGAGGGCAAGGTCTCAATACTCATAAACGGAGAAAAAACTGTTGAGCACGAGCGTGGCTGCACACTCTTGCAGGCGTTGGCAGACGAGGGTATTTGGGTTCCTTCGGCGTGCGGCGGGAGCGGAACATGCGGCGCATGCAAAGGCAAAGTGCTGGCTGGCGGAGGCACACTGCTGCCTACGGAGCAAGCGCATATCACCCGCTCAATGGCAAACGAAAACTACCGGCTCTTCTGTCAGGTGAAACTTCGTGAAAATTTGGAGATTGAGATTCCGAAAGAGATTCTTGGCGTGAAAAAATACCGCTGTACAGTCATCTCCAACAATAATATCTCAACTTTCATAAAGGAACTGAAACTTCGTATGCCAGATGAGTTGAAACTGGATTTCCGCTCAGGCAGTTATGTTCAGATTGATATTCCCAAATATAAATTGAAATACTCTGATTTTCAAATAGATGAAAAATATCATGATGATTGGGAGAAGATGAATATTTTCAGTCTGGCGGCGAAAAACGGAGAGCCGACTGTCAGGGCATATTCCATGGCCAACGCTCCGGCGGAGAACGACATTGTGATGCTGAACGTCCGGATTGCGCTGCCGCCGTTCGACCGCAAAAAGCAACGATGGTCGAATGTCGCGCCCGGTGTGGCTTCGTCTTATCTCTTCTCGCTCAAAGCCGGCGATGCGGTCTCACTTTCCGGTCCTTACGGCGATTTCTTTGTGGAAGAAGGTGACAGCGAGATGATGTTCATAGGCGGCGGCGCAGGCATGGCACCGATGCGCTCGCACATCATCGACCAGTTTGTGACACACCGCACCGCACGCACAACCACGTTCTGGTACGGTGGCCGCTCCCTGAAAGAGCTCTTCTACATTGATGATTTCAAGAAAATAGAAGCTGACAACAATAATTTCTCGTTCACAATCGCATTATCGGAGCCGCAGCCCGAAGACAACTGGACTGGGCATGTCGGCTTCATACATCAGGTCATTTACGACAATTATCTTAAAAACCACAAGAATCCTGAAAAGATAGAATACTACATCTGTGGCCCGCCGCTCATGCTCAAAGCCGTCCTGCAAATGCTTGACACCCTCGGCGTCCCGACCTCAAAGATCCATTATGATGATTTCGGGGGGTGAGGGGAACCTCCCCTGTCGTTTGTATGGGAAACTAAAATGATGCCGTTTCGCAACAACATCTCCTAATGAAATGAATTTGTATATGAAACAGACCTCGAAGAGGTCATATTTTAATAACCTCAGATACGCACGCAGAAGCGCAATCTGGGGAAACGGAGCGAACTATAATACCACCGCGGTGCGCTGTGAAGCTTCCTCGAAGCCAAATATTTATTGCCGGTTATCAGGTCCTTTGCAATTTTACTGGGTTTGGTGAATACTACATAATGTCTATTGATGGTTATTCCTCAACTAACTTTGAAAGTCTGTCAACAAACTGTTGCGCTGGTGCCTGAAAAG
>CACYHL010000110.1 GCA_902774205.1 uncultured Bacteroidota bacterium
CCCGCTTGACAGGTCGCTGCCGTTCACAGTGAATCCGTATTTGTTATACACTCCGTTTTTACAGACGAAATCGGTGATTGTTGTTGTGACGTAGATGTGGGATATAGATGAGTCAATATGATCCACGGCTTTGAAATTGTAAGTGATCTTGGCGTAGCCGTTGCCGCTGTGCCCCGTTTCGTTGCCTCCACCTGGTGCGGGCATGGTTGTATTTCCTGCAATTGAATTTGCGGAAGTCATATAATAATCTGAAGTTGGAGTGTAACCAGCTGGTTTATAAGATGATGAGGTCAGCACATAACCAGAGCCGCCAGCAGAATGAGACCATGAGGTGACTCCTCCATACCAGCCTCCGCCTGCGCCGCCGTTTGCCCAGCCGTCACTTCCATTTCCGCCGCCATTCCAGCCGCCTTGCGAATAAGAGTTGCTATAGGTGTTTCCTGTGGCATATCCGAAACTGCCGGCGACAACTCCGGAACCATACGTTGACGTGCCACTCGAATTATAAGTGCTGCCTGTTATTGTATAGTTGTTTGCTGTAAATGTGGGGGAGGAATACCCGCCGCCATCGTTCCCAACGTATGTTAAGCTTGCGTAATTTTTCCCATGGACGCCGCCGCCGCCGCCAGCCACAATAATCCTTGAATAGAAGTGTGATGAGGAATTCCAAGTAGTTGAATTACTAATCCCGTACAGAGATATGTCAGTCGCGCCGCCGCCACCTGTGGAGCCCCATGAAGATGAAGAACTTCCAGTGCCTTGCCCTCCTACATATATGTATAATGTGGTTGTGTTTGTGAGTGTTAAAACACCGGTCGAGTAGCCGCCTCTTCCACCAAAAACACTTGTCGGATAGAATGGGTCGTTGCCTCCTTGCGCGCCCCATACCTCTAATGTGTAAGTGCCAGGAGTGGCTATATATGTCTGGACTGTTCCTGTATATGAGAAGTTTTGATAACCGTTTTGCGTGTTATAAATTGTATCATATTTCCATGTATATGAGTAACTGCTGCTAATTGTCTGAGCCTCAGTTGATAACAGAAATAAGGAACAAAATAATGAAAGGAATGGAATCTTGGAAGAGTGCCTCATGGTGTGCGTGTTTAAATATCTAATAATTTCGTGGTGCGTAAATGGTTGTATTTATCAAATAATTTATGCATACTCTTCTAAAATAGTGATAAAAAAAAGAAGATTTTGTTAAGAAAGATTGAGTTATTATAAATTATGAACAATTTGTATTTATGTTAAAGATATTTGACTTATGTAAGAATTAATTGCTGTTATATTTTGTTTTATCAACAGAAAATCTGAAGTTATTAACAGCTGTTTATTTGTTTATCATGTATTTCTATTTATAAAAAATGAAACTTTTTACAAAAAGTTCGCAAAAGACAGTGTTATTTTATCCTATCTTCCCTCGCTTCATTTGCATACGAGGTGATGATAATGTTGGAGATGAGTTGCATTTTCATCAGGTACTTTCCGTATTGGGTATTAAAGTGGAAAAAGAAAAAGCACTCACAAGTTTCCCTGCAAGTGCTTGATTTTGTGGAGCGTATGAGAATCGAACTCACGACCTCTTGACTGCCAGTCAAACGCTCTAGCCAACTGAGCTAACGCCCCATCGTTTCCGTTTTTGGAAGTGCAAAAATACAACTTTTTTTCAATATTTGTGTCACATATCCATTAATTCAACGGAATAATTTTAAACCATTCTGTAAGCAAATTATAAATGGTTTGTAATCAATGGATTGGATTTTGTCGCTTTGTCAGAAATTGTATGTAAGGCTTGTTCCGGTAAATTGGAACTGTTGCAGCCGTTTCCCAGCTTTTTTGACGTAGTGGTTGCTGCGCGCTTCAAGAATGATGCCTATTAGCAATCCTGCGCCGGCAATGCCAATGCCGCAATAGAGTTCCGTCTTGGTGTTTGCGTTATTATTTTTTTTCTCGCGGTAGAGTGCGTCTGTTATTAGGGCGCCGCCGGCTATTGAAGTTATGGTCGGAATGGCAATGGCGCTGTTTCTGAGGCGGCCGCTGCGGATAAGATATTTGCCGGCGTCGTTGATGCACTGCTGCGCCTCGCTTATTGTGCCGACCTTGCGCTTGCCTTTTTCGGCGGCGGTGTCAATTTGTAACGTTAACTCTTGGGCAAATGCGCCAGTTAAACAAAAAATGGCAAAAAGGGAAATTAGCACTCTTTTCATGGCTCTTTTTTTTGAATACATTTATTAAATGCGCATTTCCATGCTTTTGTGACATTTTTTGTCTGTTTTTTAGATTAATCCTGAAACAGACTTGCGGAAATCCTTGAATGAGACATTGCCTTCGCCTAACTTGCGTACTTTGCCCATGACACTGTTTGCCTTGTCGTTGTTGTCGGTGTCGGTGCGGTTGGGACTGAAACTTTTGGCGTGTTTTTCGGCAGCGTTCAAAAGCTCTTTCTCACTTGTCTTCGCAAATCCCGATTTTTTGAGCAGTGTTTCCATGTCGGCGGTCGGATTTGCAAACAGAAGTTTGAGTAACGTATAAGCGATTGAGAGATCGAGACTTTGCGCTTTTATGAACGTGAACATCTCTTGCAGGCGTTGCGGCGCGAAAGGCAGGTTCCTGTATTGGCCGTGCAGGTGTTTCACGCGATGTCCCACAAAACATCCGATGAATTTCGGAGCAAAACCACAGGTGTCAACTATTGATTTGATGATTGGGAAAAAGTTGTGTGTGAAGATGTAGTTGTGGCAGTCTGTCGGGACGTTCCACGCCATGAGCTGCAAATACCTGTCGTGTACCTCATCTGGTACGAGCTTGCGGAGCTCTTCGATGTGTTCTGTTGAGAGTGGGATAGGGGCTGAGTCGGTGTCGGGGTACATGCGGTCGGCTCCGGGCAGCACGCGTTCGAAAATGGTGGTGCCGTCTGGCAGCGACTTGCGGGTCTCCTTCGGAACACCGTCAAACGCCATCATCGCGCGTTCCTCGATGACGTCGAGAGCGGTCTTCACATCGGCTTCCGGTGCCCAGAATATTATCTGTGCGTCATTGTCGCCGGCGTGCAGTTCCGTTGCGATACGTTCAAAGACGCTTTCACTCACAACATCGTCAATGTCTTCGCTTGTCGCCATATTCGGGCGTTCGATGCAGGCGATGACTTTCAGTCTTCCGGCGAACTCATCGTAGAACGGCTTGCCCGGCTGTGTGAAGTGAGAGAGCAGTCCTTCGAAGCACGGAAGATTTACGGCGTATAGTTTTTCGCCGCGTTTTATGGCTTCTTGTATTGGCGTGTAATAAAATTTGTAGTCTTTTGAGTTAAGCTGCATGACACCCATTTCCCATTTCTCTTTGGAGGTGCGTTGCAGCAGTTTGTTGCGGATTGCGAGCAGCGCCCACTGACGGAAGCACTCCACGTGGCTCAGTTCGGGAATCCATTTTGTGTGTGCCACGCCCTTGATTTCGATACGGGTGCCGCCGGTGCAGCTCACGTTGACATCTTCGCGACCCGCGCCGATGCCCGTGCGCACTTTGCCGGTGCTGCGGTTGAGGAAGCGTATGTAGTCGGCGGCCTCTTTCAACTCGTCAGGGTTCATCATTTCGGGGTAGGTGACTGTTTCGATGAGGGGCATTCCGAGGCGGTCGGTGCGGTAGATGCGGCGGTGGCCTATGTCGGAGACTTCGCGACAGGCGTCCTCCTCAATGCTGAGCTGTATCAGCTTGACTTTCTTGTTCTTAAGCGGGATTTCGCCTTCCACGCCAATTATTGCCGTGCGCTGGAATCCTGTCGGGATCGAGCCGTCAAGATATTGTTTTCTGGTTATATGCACTTCGCCCACAATGTTCATTTTTGAAGCCAAGGCAATCTCTATTGCGATGTCAAGCGCCTCATTGTCAATGTGGAACGGTGGGGTGTCGTCAACTTCGTAAGTGCAGGCGGTCGGGTGCGCGATACGGTAGATGATCTCCTTGCGGGTTTTGAATTCCATGAGCGCGGTGCCGTCATACTCGCCAAGTTCGGAGAGGGTGGGGCGCATGTGGCGCACAACTTCAGCATCATACTCGTCCGGTTTCTGGAACTTGCCAGCCGGACAGTGGCAGAACAGCTTGCTCTTGGTGAGCAGCTGCTGGTGTGTCTCCAAGCCTGACATGAAGCCTATTCTGTTGTAATCTTCCTGTGTCGCGTCTTTGCGGTTCACGTACCCTATCTCTTTGCGGGTCTCTTCAAAATTGAGTCTGGGATTAATTCTTTTCACGGTTATAAAATTTGGGCGCAAATTTACATAAACTTTTTCGTTTAATGCTTTTTTTGCCAAAATAATTTCATTTTGTACAATTATGTTTTTCAGGTTGGAGCGTATTTGTTTAAATATTATTTTTGTTACGATTTTAATATTTGATTTATGAGAAAAATTTATCTTGTTGTAGGAATTGTTTTGGCGCTATTTGTTGCTGCCATTGCTGCTTATTATTGGGGCTTTTCGCCCAAACGGACAAGTTTGCCGTTTAAAAAAGCGAATGCCATCTACTATTGGAAAACATGGTTCGAGGTCGGAGATGAGGAGATTGAGTTCTTGAAGAAAAATGAGATAAAGAGAATGTATGTCCGTTTTTTTGACGTCGCTATCAATAAGAACTCGAAGTTCAGGGATAAATGTGCGCCGGTAGCCACAATTTCTTTTGATGAAAGGCCTCTGCAATTGGTTGCTGCTGAAAATATTGAGATTATTCCGGTGGTTTTTATCACTCAAGAGGCAATAAGGGAATATTCGTCATTTACCGATGATTTGGCGCACCGGCTTTATGAGATGTGTTCCAAAAACAAAATTGACATAAATGAGGTTCAGTTGGACTGCGACTGGACAAAAACAACACATGATGCTTATTTCCAGTTTGTTAAAGATGTCAGGCAAACGCTGAACAGTTATTTCAAAAAGGAGGTTATTCTCTCCTCAACTATACGGTTGCACCAGCTTGCGCAGACTCCGCCTGCGGTCGATTATGGTGTGCTGATGTGCTATAACACTGGGAATTTCAGGGATTATAAAACCCAAAACTCCATTTTGGACGTCAAAGATGTGAAGCCTTATATGAAATATCTTAAATCATACAATTTGCCTTTGGTTTTGGGGCTTCCTGTATATTCTTGGGTGGTTGAGTTTGACGAGGATAAGCAATTTGTAAGACTTAGAAACCCGTATGATGTTCATGGTTGGGGAAAAGTGTGGGAAGAGGATTGTGAGACTGGCAATGGGGAAGAAGAGTATTTTGAGCGTGAAGAGTCTCATAAGGCCAAGAAAATGTCTCGATATGAGGTGGTTTCAGATGAGACGATCCTTGAAGCGAAGAGACTTGTCAGAAGTGAATACGGGAATATCCCTGTGGTGCTGTATCATTTAGATTTACAACAACTTTCTAAATATTCGGAAAATGAAATCAAGGATTTTTATAATAAGTAGTCTATTGCTGTTTTGTTATTTGCCGACAATGGCTTGTGGCGGGTACTATATGGTCAGGCCTGAAGACCATTGGATTTTTTATACAGGTTATCCTGAGGCTGACGATTGGCAAACGGCTGTTGACACGCAGTTCCGCAAGGAGAATATTGATTTCTGGCATAATTATGTCGGGAAATCTGTTCCGCGCGAGTCTGTGGAGGAGGCTCTTTACGACCTTTATCTGCTTAATGCTAACACCACGAACGCTTTTTTCTCTTATCTTATAAATAAAAAAGATACGGAAGCTCTGCAATATTGGATGAGTCTGAAAGGAACGGACTCTGTGGCTGCTGCTGAAAAGCGTTGGCAGGTTTCCGCTTGGTGTTATAATAATGAGTTTTACTATTCCAACGATGATTCGCCACAAGATCAGGCGATGGATGTTAGTATCTTGAATGTAAGGCAGTTAGATGAAAGCTGTATTGAAAAATGTAAAAATCTTAACATTAAGAACAGGTATGTTTTGCAGGTTTTGCGGAAATATTTTTATAGCGCCAAATACCAGAAGTGTGTGGATGTGTGGGAGAAATATGGGAAGAATGTTCCGCAGAGCGCATTGCGGACACAGTGCGTGAACTATTATGGCGGCGCGTTGCTGCGCCTCGGCCGCAAAGCTGATGCCGCGATAGCCTATTCAACCATAGGATATTCCAACTATTATCTTCACTATAATATTGATGTCTTGAGGGAAGTTTATAAGCAGCAGCCCAATTCCTCCAGTTTTGAGTTTATGGTCCAGCAGTTTGTCAATTGCTATTTTGATTCGCCAAATCCAGTTAAAGCGGAGGAGTTCTATCTTCTGGCTGAACAGATTCTGAAGGAAAAAAAGAATTCAAATCCGGCATTGTGGAAGTCTGCCCAAGTGGCTTTCGCATACATGGGA
>CACYHL010000111.1 GCA_902774205.1 uncultured Bacteroidota bacterium
ACCTTCTATGCACGCGCGTTCGCCAAATACGGAGACATTGTTGTCTATGGCAACGAGGTTGTGTTCAAAACAAGGTAACCGATAAAATTGACGTCAAATGAGAGCGTTTTCGTTGCTTTTGTGAATTAAAATTTCTGAATTTATCTGCAAATCTGCGGGCAGTGAATCGCCCGCAGATTTATTTTATGAATTTCTCACTTGAATCTATAAATCTATACTATAACACAAGTGAAATTGATAATTCTGAAATATTTTGTATATTTGCAGTTATGAAAAAAATTAGGGGATTTTGTTGTAATTTGTTGATAGTCTGTGTGTTACTTCTGTTTTTTGCGGAAGGGCGTGCGGCTTCGTCTCCTGCGTGCTACCCAATTTGTGGTGTTCAGGATGGCTGTTCAGCCGTTTCTGCGCCTTCAGATTCCCTTAAAAAATCGAAAAAGTCATCAAAAAATAAAGCGCCATATTCAAAACGCAAGGGCAGGGTCACATTTGAGACTTTTGACGAAAACTACGCAAGGGCTGTCAATCATTACAATAACCACCAGTTCCTTTCCGCGGCGAAACTTTTCGAGGAGCTTTATCCGCTTTCGTTAGGTACGGCTCACGCTGACACGATTCTGTTCATGTTCGCCGACTGCTATTTCCAGAACAAGGACTACGAGATGGCGGCGTTCCACTTCAAGGATTACGCCCGCCGCTATCCGAGCAGCGACCGTGCTGAGCTTGCCTCGCTCATGGCTATTAAGTCGGTGTACAATATTTCGCCGTACTACGCTCTCGACCAGTCGGAAACTATTTACGCCATTGACGAGCTCAACACTTTCATCGCCCTTTATCCTCACAGCCAATATATGGATGAGTGCAATAAAATGCTTGACGTGCTACGTAATAAGCTGGCTAAGAAGGATTTCGAGGTTCTGAAACTCTATTTCAACACCGAGAACTACCGTGCTGCTCAGATTGCGACCGACAATTTCCTGAAAACCTATTCTTATTCGCAGTATGCTCCCGAAGCCGCTTTTATCTTGGTGAAAAACAATTACCAGTATGCGAAGAAGAGTGTGAAAGGGAAGATGAGGGAGCGTTTTGAGGCGTGCATAACGGCTTACGATAATCTTGTCTTTAATTTTCCGGAGTCGCCACTTGTCGCCGATGCCGTAAAATATAGGGACGAGGCGAAAAAACAGATTGAGAAACTTAATAAAAAACATAAATAAATGAAAGCAGAATACAAAAACATTAAAGCTGATTACGAAGCAATTACCCGTAATCCAAGGGATTTTGACAAGGAAACCGGCAATATTTACAAGACCGTTTATATCTTGTCGAGACGCGCAAACCAGATTGCGGCTGAAATCAAGGACGAACTGACACAGAAAATGAAGGAGTTTGCGGGGCTTAATGACGGCTCAGATGAGGTTTATGAGAACCGTGAACAGATAGAGTGGGCAAAATATTATGAGCAGATTCCGAAGCCTACTTTGTTGGCTATCAAGGAGTTCGAGGACGGTCAGATTTATTATAGAGAAAACGAGGAAGAACTGTAAACAGTGACTATGCCGTCAGTTGCGAAAAATATTGCGGTGTGTGTGTCAGGAGGGATTGCGGCATATAAGTCGTTGTCTCTCATTCGTTTGTTTAAGACCCACGGCTGCAATGTGAAGACGGTTGCCACGGAGAATGCGTTGCAGTTTGTGACACCGCTTTCTCTTGAGACGTTGTCGCAAAATCCTGTTTACTGTGACACTTTTGACAGAAGCACACCTTACAATGTGGGGCATGTCGCTCTTGCTGATTGGGCTGACGCGGTTGTTGTCGCCCCAGCCACTGCAAATATCATCGGGAAGTATGCTAATGGCATTGCCGATGACGCTTTGTCAACGTTTCTGCTTGCTGTCAGTAAGCCGGTTTTTGTCGCGCCTGCGATGAATACGGTGATGTACAATCAGCCGGCGGTGCAGGAGAATATAATGCGGCTTGAGGCGCGCGGTGTGCGTGTCATTCGTCCGGTGAAGGGACAGCTCGCGTGCGGCTCCGAAGGAGACGGCAGAATGGAGGAACCTGAGGCGATTTTCAACACGGTGCTCAATTCTCTCGAATCTTTCAGGCATTTTGCCAGCATAAAAGCCGTGGTTACAGCTGGTCCGACTTACGAACAAATTGACCCAGTGCGTTTTATAGGTAATAATTCATCAGGGAAGATGGGTTTTGCCCTAGCAGAGGTCTTGGCTGAACATGGTGCCGAGGTCACTCTTATTTCCGGTCCTACTCATTTGCAGACAGATAATAAAAATATCCATAGAATTGATGTCAAGTCGGCGGCGCAGATGGAAGCCGAGACTGTGAAAGCGTTTGCCGATTGCAATGTGGCGATTATGGCTGCGGCGGTAGCGGATTTTACTCCAAAAAATGTTGAGAACCAGAAGATTAAGAAGACAAGCGATTCTCTCGTCCTTGAACTTGTCAAGACAACGGACATACTCGCGGAGCTCGGCAAAATGAAAAAAGTGGGGCAGACTCTGGTCGGATTCGCTCTTGAGACAAATAACGAACTTGAAAATGCGGTTCAAAAACTGAAAAATAAAAATGCCGATTTCATCGTTCTTAATTCATTGAAAGATGAAAAAGCGGGCTTCGGCTACGACACGAACAAGGTGACGATTCTTGGAAAGTCGGGCGTGGTTTTCACTTCGGAGCTGAAAAGCAAAAAGGATATAGCCCGCGACATTTTAGATGTGGTTATGAAAAACGTAAATATTTAGCATCATGAAATCTTTTTTTCTGACCTTGTTGTCGGTTTTCTTCACTATTGCTGTTTGCGCCCAGGATTTCCAGTGCCAGATTTCAATCAACACTTCAAAGATTTCTGGCTCAAACAAGGAGAAATACAATACTTTACAGCAGTCTTTATATTCTTTTATCAATGACAGAAAATGGTGTCAGTATAATCTGAAAGCCAATGAGAGAATAGAATGTGCGATTCTGATAACCCTTGACGATGTTTCGGGTGACGTGATGAAAGGCACAATGACTTTGCAGCTTCAGCGCCCTGTTTATGGTACAAACTATAAGAGTTCGATGCTGAATTTTCAGGATAAGGATGTTAAGTTCACATACGAGGAGGGGCAGGCGCTGGAATATGCTGAGAACTCCAACCTTTCACAACTTACCTCGCTGATAGCGTTTTATCTGAATCTTTTTCTAGCTATAGATTTTGACTCTTTCTCGCAAAACGGCGGTGATTACTATATTAATAAATGTCAGTCGATTGTGAGCCTGAACGCCAATGCCACGGAGCCCGGTTGGAAAGTCTATGAGTCGGGGCAGAAGAACCGCTACTGGCTTATGGAAAATCTGACAAATGGTCAGTACAGTAAAATCCATGACTTTTATTATGCTTACCATAGGCTCGGTTTGGACGTTATGGCAGAGTCGCCTGATGCGGGGCGCGCTTCGATTTTGGACGCCCTGAAAATGCTCAATGATGTCAACAAAATCAAGACAAATCTTTATATAATACAGTTGATTGTTTTGGCGAAATCGCAGGAAATCATCAATATTTTCAGCGAAGGCACAGCCACGGAAAAAACGACTGTTATAAATATAATGAAGCAGCTTGATCCTGCCAATCAGTCGAAGTACGCTGCTATAAACAAGTAGTGCCTTGTCTTTTTTAATTGTCTTATTTTATTGATACGTATGTGCTTATGAGTAAACACGCTAATTCTGTTTTCCTTCCTCTGTTGCATTCGATGCGGTTGCGCACATTGCCGCTTTCATTGTCGGGGGTGCTGTTGGGGCTCTTTTTCGCCATCCGTGATGTGGCTTGCGGGGTGGGGGAGTGTCTCTTCCTTGTGCTCACGGCGGTATCGTTGCAGATACTTTCAAATTTGTCGAATGAGTTGGGCGATTTTTTGTCGGGGACAGATGGTGACGACCGGAACGGACCGGCTTATAGTCTTCAAAGCAATCAGTTGAGTGTCAGGACGATGCGTATTGCCATTGCGGTTGCTGCGGTTGTGTGCGCATGTTTCGGAGCGACTATGGTATGGTTCTCATTTGGGACACTGTTTTCGGCGGAGGCGGTCGCGTTGCTTTGTCTTGGCGCGGCTGCGATTTGGGCGGCGGTGCGCTACACATTGGGCAGAAACCCTTACGGCTACCGCGGCTTCGGAGATGTTTTCGTCTTCATTTTCTTCGGCTTGGTGTCAGTCGGCGGCTCATATTTCGTTCTGGCTCACGAACTGCCGCTGCTGTTGTTGCTGCCCGCGGCGTCTGTCGGCTTTTTCAGCGTTGGTGTGCTGAATGTCAACAATTTGCGTGACATGGATTCCGACAGGGCTACACGGGTTACAATTCCGTTGAAAATAGGTGAGCGGCGCGCAAAAGTCTATCACTGTTTTTTGATAGGCTTTGGCTGGCTCTGCATGATAGTTTACGTTTTCATTACCCAAACCTCAATGTGGAACTGGCTTTTTCTGTTGGCATTGCCGTTGTACGTGAAGCATGTCGCAGGTGTGTTGACACTCACAGGCAGGGCATTGGATAAAATGCTTCCTTTGTTAGTGATGTCAACGATGCTGTTTTGTATTTTGGCGGGGGTAGGGGGATTGTGTTAAGCCTTTTCAGCAAAAAATGTCTTTTGAAATACAATATGTGATTTTTTTTGATATTTTTGCACTCTAATTGATTTGGAAAATTTAAATGTTGTTGACTTTTTTTTGATTCGTAAAGGGAAATTAAATGGGAATTATTATTAATGAATTGATAATCAGTATTTTACCCACCCCCACGATTCCACGTGTTGCGCATGGCAATTCTCTAAAAAGTATAACTTATTTTTCTCGAACTGATTTTTTAAAGATTTATGGAACATCTTTAGAGGGTGTTTCATTATTTTTTATTGACACCATATAATACAAACCAAAAATAAAACCAATGAAAACATTTTTCAAATTTTCAGCACTCATCTTGTTGGTGGTTCTGACACTGACGAGTTGCAAGAAGCAGTACACAATTACTGTACAGTCCAATAACAACGCATGGGGTACCGTTACCGGCGGCGGCACGTACTATGATGGCGATGAGGCCTCTCTCAGCGCTATTCCGGCGGCTGGCTACTATTTCATCAGCTGGCAAGATGGCGACAAAAGCAATCCTCGTACAATCACAGTTACAGGAAATGCTGTCTATGTCGCGACTTTCAGCGATGACCCGAACGCCGGTGGTGGCGGTCAAGGTGGCGGCGGTGGCCAGCAAGGCGATCCGTTGGAAATGAGCGGCACCATTAGCGATAACGTCACTTGGCCGGACCGTGGTCTCGCTGTTGACTACATCATTGATGGCTGGCTCTCTGTTGACGGCAACGCCCTCCTGACCATTGAACCGGGTGTGACCATTATGTTCACAGGTATTGATGGTGGAATCGGAGTCGGTGCAAACGCAGGTATCCGTATGGTGGGTACAGCAGAAAAGCCAATTGTATTCCAAGGACCTGCAAATAACCAGAACAATGGGTCTTGGGGCGGTATCTATGTAGGCAGTAACCGTAATGACAATCAGTTTGAGTATGTCAAATTCATGCGTGGCGGCAGTGGCACTGCGGATTATAACGGTGTGATTGAGGTTTCTGGCAAGTTGAGTATGAGGCATTGTCTTATTGATGGTGGTTTATCCAACGGAATATATGTTGAAGATGGAGCTACTGTATCGGCTTTTGAAGATAACACAATAAAGAATTGCGCGAAATATCCGGTTCGCAGCTATGAACTTGAAAACTATAGGAATTTCACTTATAATAACACGTTCACAGCAAACGGAAAGAATTATATGTGTGTTGAAAGAAGTTATATAGATGATGATGCTGAGGATATTACAATACCGAAACTTTCTGTTCCTTACTTTTTCAATGATGGTATGGGGTTCTCAGGAAACCGTACTATTACCATTGCGGCAGGCACAGAAATTGTTATGGCGAACAATTCTTTGGTATCAGTTGCAGCTGAGACTGTCTTTAAAGCGGTCGGTACAGCAAGCGAGCCGATAATATTCCGTGGCCTTGGAACTTCTCCGTCATGGGGCGGCATAGGTGTCTATACCGAACAAAGTGCCAGCCAAATCAGTTATTGCAAGTTTGAGAATGCGGGCAGCGGCAATGACTGGGATAACACACAATGCATGTACATAGGTTACGATGCTGCTTTTACCTTGACAAACAACACATTCGGGCCGAGCGGTCATTACGGGGTCACAATTGACAACCTCGAAAATTGGGGCAATGTCACACACAGTGGCAACACATTCACAAATTGCCCAAACGGAAATGTTATGATATGGG
>CACYHL010000112.1:0-1497 GCA_902774205.1 uncultured Bacteroidota bacterium
TGAAGGCGCGGCTTCGCTAAAAAAGTTGGCTTCATTGGTTGATACGTCCAAAATGCCTGAACCCTCCTTCATGATGGTTCTTACCGGTGTCGGCAAATATGCCTACCGCCGTCCGGATGGTGTGGATGTGGTGCCAATACGCTGTTTGAAGCCGTGAGAGTTGGGGACATTAAGAAGTTTAAGGAGTTTAAGGGGTTTAAGAAGTTTAAGGAGTTTAAGGGGTTTAAGAGGTTAAGATGTTAAGTTGTTAAGATGTTAAATCTTTCATTCACATCTTCACATTTTAACATCTTCACATCTAAACTTTTTTCTCTTCGCACTTATAATCCATATTTGGATTTTGAGTATTTTTGCAGTGTCATAACCGATAATTTGAAACTACTGATACGGCTTGTGTGAAAACAGTTTGAAGATCTGGTGTGATTAAATGGAATAAAAAGTCAATGCAATGGGAAAACAATATAAAAAGGAAAAAAACAAGTTGATTGTGGTTTCGGAACCGGAACCTGCTTATGGTTTGGCAAGGGGCTGCCAAGTTCCTGTTACAGATATGTCTGAAGAGGAGTTGCTGTCAGGCACAATGTCGGTTGACGCCTATTTTGATGAATTGATTTCATTGGTGCGTAAGGACTATGAAAATCAATGAAGTAAGAATCAGCCGCATTGAGGGCCAATATGTGATTGTGGACAGAATTCTTCCTGCAAAGATGAATAAAGGTTAACGGCAGTTGTCGCAGAATTTGCGACAACTGTAATACCATCCAATTCTTCTGCCAACGCATTGTTGACATGTTTGCCTAAAGTTTTGACATCACGGTCAAAATGAACAGCCATCTGCTGACGGTTAAGCCAAATTGTCATTTTGCATCAGCGGATGAAAAAAGTTCCTCTGCACCATTACCCACCCGAAGCCCCGTAAGGGACAGCGGGCGGGTGATAAGGTTCCATGCCGAGGGGTGTGGGATAAAAAGATGGAATAAAAATGAATGCATTATGGAAGAAGAACTGGAAAAAATCAATTCGGGAAATCTGATTGAGGATGCCCGGAAAATCATTGAAACTGCCCGCGCAAATGCGGTGCGCAGTGTTGACTATTGCCGTGTCCGGATGTATTGGAATTTGGGCAGAAGAATATTTGAAGAGGAGCAACATGGAAAGGAACGTGCTGATTATGGCGCTTATCTTGTGAAAACGCTTGCCGTAAATTTGGAAGTGGAATATGGTAGCGGATTTGGAGTGAGGCAATTGGAGCGTGCAAGGCAGTTCTACCGTACTTATCCGATTGCGTCCACGGTGCGGACGCAATTGAATTGGAGTCAGTACAAATTATTGAAATCAATGAGGTGAAGCGTATGGCGGAGAAAAAGGATGAATAACTATCGCTTGGAATTCCGTTGTTGTTTTTCCACTGTCGTTTTTTTTTTCTCTTCTCCTGTAATCCGTATCCTTTTTTTGCCTACCTTTGCATTGTCGTTTCCTCCGAAGCCCGGACGGGCG
>CACYHL010000112.1:1532-8732 GCA_902774205.1 uncultured Bacteroidota bacterium
TCTTATCTGCGGCAAATCGAATCTCGCAAATTCAATATTTACCCGCACGGTAAGGCAATGTTCAATGTCCATGGGTTTGTATATTTCAGGTTTGGATACGTTGATTGTTTCCAACCCAACGGATTATCCCATTATTCCGTTTCCAATATGCAACAGCGTGGGCTTCGGCATTGCTTATCCTCGGGTAAAGGCAATGCGAGAGCCTGATTTGCGGGATGGGCGATGAGTTCGGATTCCCGCGCTTTTTTTATGTTTTTCATGAAATTTTTACGGAATAGCCGGTGCAGGGAGTCCGCCGGTGACATTAAAATTATTAATGTATGATGGACAATAATGTTTGTTCTTTAAGGATGCGGCTGCTCCTGTTCCTGCTGCCGCTGCTTTTGGCCTGCGGCCTTGCAACAACCGCCAATGCGCAGATTGTGCAGTTGGCTAACGAGAGTTTCAGGAAAGCCCTGCCGCAGGGCTGGAGCGTCTATCCGGCCTCCACGCCGACGGCGCCCACGTGGGCATCGGACACGAATGTGGCGGCGAGCGGCAAGTATGCGATGCACGGTTATGTGCCGTACAACGCTGGCGACACCGTGGAACTGGTCACGCCGTTCTACGACTGTTCCAACTACAAGCATGTGCAGCTGCGCTTCAAGCATATCTGCAAGGTGCTGGGCAGCGACATGTGCCAAATAATGTACCGGGAGAACAACCTTAGCAGCCGTTGGATTCCAATACCATCGGATGCCTACGAGGGGGAATCTGTATCCTATAAGAGGACGTTGTCTTTCAGTGATCTGTCCTATAGCGAGTGGAAAAGCAACGACACTTTTGCCGTGGCGGACAACACATGGTGGAAGGAGGAGACGTTTGATTTGAGTAATTGTGCGAGCTATTCATCTGTCGCGTTCAAATTTGTGATCAGGAAGGGGACATATTTCGGCTCCTTCATTGCGGACGGGTGGCATATAGATGACTTTGAGGTGCGTGCGATGATAGATTCCAACCATGTGTTCAGACTGCCGGAGGCATCCGGGCCGTTTGCAATTCAAGCTAAACTGGTCTCCCGTGCCGGAATGAAGCTGGTTACCCCTTGGCTGCATTACACTTCGTTGCATAATGATACTCTTTACAACGACTCGTTGCAGATGATTGACGTGAATGGTGGCGACTCCCTATGGAAAACATCCATTCCAAAACAGCCCTACAACACGAAACTTGTTTTCTCCACCAGAGCCTATGACATGTTGGGGGAGGCGGTTGTCACAGACAGCTTTTACGTGAAGGAAAAGAATAATAATATAGTGCAATCAGGTAGTGTTGGACTGGTGTCAATCAACAAACCGTTGAAATACCAGCAGCGCGTCCAACAAACAGTGGAGGTGACTTTCAAAAACGGCCTTAATTTAGCTTTGACCTACGCTGAACTTTACTGGAGTGTGAACGGTGTGCAGCAGAGCAAGGTTGCTTGGGTCGGAAATGTTGGTTCCGGAAAGACCGGAACCTGCCAATTAGGTACATATTTTCCAGATGCTGTGGCGGATACTATTGTAGTGTGGATAAAAAATCCGAATTATCTGGCAGATTCCATAACAAGTGACGACACGCTAATGTTTGTTTCCCATACTTGCGATTTTGTTTTTTCCGGGAGTTGTTCTATAGGCAGGGGAAACTATGATTTTCAGACTTTGGAGGAGGCATTGGAGAAGATGCATTTGTGCGGTATTGGTGGGGATGTGAAAATAAAAATAGCAGATGGAGTTTATGAAGGTAATTTGAATTTTTCCAATTTGAGAACATCATATAGTGTGTTGATTTCCTCCATGTCCGGCCATGCGGATAGTGTGATGCTGGTTGCCAAGAGCGGGAATGCACTCAATATACTATCGTCACAAAACGTGCATTTTGAAAACCTGACATTTGTTGCGGATTCTGTGGCGAATCATGTCGTATATTTTTCCAAAAACTGCAAAAATTTCACGTTTAAGAACTGTATTTTCAAGGGACGGAATGATATAACCGGCAGTAGTGAAGACTATGCGGTTGTCTATTTGGCAGGCGAGCCGGATGTTTGGAGCGGACCGGCTTATTATACATATGACTCTATAGTTTTTATCGGAAACCGTTTCTTATACGGGACATATGGCCTCCTTGGACATAGGAGAACATTAGATGAACTTTATCCTTATCATTATGATTATTCAAGGGCTTATAATATGGTGGTGGAAAACAATCTGATTGAGGATTTCCTTTCAGGTGGCATAGGACTGTCCAATTGTAAAACAGTAAATATTGTCGGAAACATCATCAGAGCAAACGGTAACGGACAAGATTATTTTGGGGTGCGTTTGGCGTGGAGCGACACCGCCGTGGCGGTGAGCAACAATGAGATTATCCTGAATAGTTTGAAGGGCAGCTCGTATGGAATATATTCGATTCGTAATGAAAAGGATATGAAAGTCGTAAACAACAGTGTGGCCATATTGGGGAACTCAAGTTCCGCACAATATGGCATCAGAGTCTCTTCAGGCAACGGTGAGTGGGCAACAGTGAGGAACAATGTCGTTTACATTGACAACAGCATAAAGGCTAGCTCCTATCCGCTGTTCATAGGCGTGGTCAGGAACTTGGCTGGAATTGTGGTTGATGACAACACATGGTTTTGTTCCACAAATGTCGCGGGTGCGAGTGTATTTGTGATTAACCAGTATATGGTTGAGGAATTGTCAACAATGTCGTTTCCGGACAGAAGCGCTTTTGACAAATTCATAGCGGACAAGGGCGGTTCTACAATTTTCCGGCATGACGTGTTTGCCTGTCCGGTTTTTGCGGACATCACCAATTCCGGCTTGCGCCTGCGCGAATTCACCAATATGCTTTGTGGCAGATACTCAGCCGTCCAGACTGACAAGGATGGGACGGCACGTTCCCAAAAAACCGTCAAGGGCTGTTATGCATCGCCACTGGACAAATACAATGTTACTGTTGCGGAAATACTTGGCTGGCCGGGGAGTAGTTATGTCTCCGACACGCTAAATCCTAAAGTTGTGATTCTTAACGGTGGTTCCGATGTCCTGACCTCCGCTACCGTCACATGGGAGCTGGACGGTGTCAGACAATCCCCTGTGCAGTGGAAAGGGAGCCTTCCATTTTGTGGGACGGATACACTCGTTTTGGGAAGTGTGAAGGGACTGACCCAGGGCAACCATATCCTCAAGGCATATCTGACAGCCCTTTCGGCCCAGGATTATGTAAAGGACGACACTTTGCAGAAAAGCACCAAGACCTGTGTCACTGATTTCAGCGGCAGCTACACGGTGGGTGACACCGGATTCTTCAAGGATTTGGATGAGGCGGTAGCCTCATTAAACGTGTGCGGTATGAGCGGCCCCGTTACCCTGCGGCTGCAGCCAGGCACCTATCACATGAATACTGTGATACCATATTTGCCCGGCATCAGCAGCGCCAACTCCCTGCACATCACTTCGCTTACCGGTGACAGCAGCAGCGTTGTCCTGCGGCGTGCAGACAGCAGCAATACAAGCCTGATGGCGGCACCTCTTATTGTGAACGGTGCCGAATATGTGAAAATATCCCGTCTGACATTGAGCGGAATGGGTTCCAATGACACTGTCGCCACCTGCGGACATGCAGTGGTCATTACCGGCGGCAGCTCCCATATTGAGATTTCCGGCTGCCGTATGGTGCTACCTCAATATCTGAGAGGAACCGGTGACTATGATGCACTGGCAGGGGTATTTCGTCAGGTACAGCCCAAACAGATGGATGTGGTCAAGGACAACAACTGCGCCAATTTTTCCCTTGCCTATATTTATAATGGAATCGGGAAGGATTTGCAGATAACCGACAATACGATGGATGGTGGCGTGTGCGCTTTCCATGTGGAAGGAACAAATGACAACAGCCGTATGAGTGACGTACTGATTGGCAGGAATGTGATTTCCGGCGTGGATTACGGTGCCTGTCAGGCCATTTATGTGAACAATTGTGTTTTCTCCGGCAATCGGGTACAGCAGCGTGCCCACAACCATTCTTCAAAAGGATTCGCCGTGAATACCGGTCATTCAAAGATACGTGTTGAGAGAAACGTTTTCCACTACATGGAATTGGGATCGGCCATTGTGGGCCATTTCACCACAGTGGATGTTGTCAATAATGAGATAAAGGGAGGAAATGTCGGAATATTCATGGGGAAGCAGGGCGATTTCAACATCTATCACAACTCAATATATGTGAACACCAATGCCATCTCCATCATCCAGGCTGTAGGAATGAACCCCCAACAATGGAACCAGATGTATAGACGTGGAAATCAATATTGCTACAACAATATATTCCATGTCAAAAACGGCAAATCGGTTTCGGATGACAATCCATGGTACGGTATGGGTTGGAAGTGGAACGAAAAGGGCAACTGCTATTACAATGACGCGACAGGCACTGCCAATGTGGGTTTGGGAATAACGGTGGGTGCGACTTCCGTAAGTGTGCTGCCTGTTTATAAGGACACTTCGGTGAATTTGGAATGCCCCAACTCCTCTGCGTTGAAATGTGATGTTTTGGAGAAAGTTCCGTACGACATTGATGGCAGGATAAGAAACGATGTGACAGTTATGGGTGCCTATGATTCCAAAGGTGCATTTTACGATTTAAGCCTGCAGGGGTTCGTTGGTGCCGATTCGCTGACGGCATCTGTTCCGGGTGCGGTTGGTGTGATTTTGCAGAACCGCAGCTTCGCACCAATTGACACGGCAAGTATCACCATCTATGTAAATAAAGTGAAAAGACTGCGCATGACCTGGCGTCCCGGTACCCCTTTGGTGGGCGAAGGCGCGACCGACACTGTATGGCTGGGCAATGTCATTCTTCAGCAAGGGTTTAATGAACTGTTTGCAGTTGTGAGGCATGCTCTCGATACGCTGCCTTATAACGATACTGTCCGTTGGAGCAGTTATCTCTGTTCCGGTGCATTGGCTGGAAACTACACGGTATTTGGCAACCAGGCGGATTTTGCATCAGTTGAGGAGTTGAAGTTGGCATTATACACTTGTGGCATTTCTAAAAACGTGGAGTTCAGGATGCGTCCTGGGACGTATGGCGGCCTGCATTTTGACACTCCTGTCCCAGGTAGCGACAGTAACAGCATCACCTTCGTGGCAGACAGCGGTGCGGTGGTGTTTGACGGAGGAACGGACGGTACTGGATTGGTGCTGAACAATGCCAAAAACATGACCTTCCGTGGACTGACTTTCGGTAACCTGAAGGACGGGAAAATTGGCGTCCAACTGCGGGGGAACTGCACCAACGTGACCTTCCGCGAGTGTGACATCTGTGCAAGCACTACGGCTACAGTTGCAGATTACAAGGCGGTGGACTACACCAATTCAAACAACAGTACAACCTATCCTGTGAATGTGCGGTTCATAGGAAACCATATTTCCGGTGGCTGTTACAACATATATTTATATTATTTGGCTGGAACTAACGCACAGATGTATTCCTCTTCCTTCTATATTGACAGCAATCTGCTGACAGATGCATACCAGTACGGAATCTATACATATTATTATGCGTACATTCCGAGCATCAGCTATAATCACATTGAAAGCCGTGCAAAAAATAATGGTGTAAACTATTTCGGATTATATACGCCAAATTGTCTTACATATGACATTATTCAAGGTAACAGGATTTGGGTAAAAGGTAATGTTACTGGATATGGAATTTGGTTGGGAACTTCCCAGAATTACTATGTTAAACAAAATGGCGTGGTTGCCAACAATGTAATACATGTTTCTGGAGAAAAGAGTCAGTATGGCATCTATTTAGATAATAGATATTCAAATTTTAAGTTGCATCATAATAGTGTCTATGTGAATTCTTATAGCGAAACAGCATATGGTTTTTATATTAATTTTTCAGCTAATGCCGCAATATCGCATAATATTACCCGCAATTTGGTGATAGCATATGGAAGTAGGACTTATCCGTTGTATTTTGCAGGAGCGGATTTTGATGCTGCTAGTACGGCTTATGGTGCTTTTCGACAATGGAACAATTGGTATGCCAAAGATACTATTGCATGTATTGCTGGATATATTTGCCATAATATTAATGATTTGCAGAAAATTACTTCAGATAATGATCGAAATTCTGTCAGTTATATGCCTTTATTTAAGGACACTTCTGTTGGATTGGAATTAAAAAAATATGAACTCTTTGCTTGTCCCATACTGTCGGATGTGCCGTATGACATCAACGGTTCCCCAAGGAGTCCAATCACCGCCATGGGGGCCTACGGGTTTGAGATCCATGATAATGTCAATTTGGAAATGACGGAAATAATTGCTCCTCTGACTGCGGGGAATGCAGTCTGTGCTTCGGAATATGTGCCAGTAAGATTCTCTTTCCGTAGCAGTGGTGTACAGACCGCTAATTTCGACTCCTCCGCACTGAAAGTCTCCCTTGATGTCACCGGCCCCGTCACCTACCATTATGACACAATCATCCGCAGTGGCATGCTGGCCTCCGGAAAGATGGACACCATGACGCTGGGTCGCGTGCCTGTAATGGAGAGCGGCACCTACAGCATCAAGGTGACACTAAAGGACAGTGCGGATGTTTATCTCGATGACGATACCCTATCCACCAATTATACGGTGAACTGGATCAATCCTCCCTACGATGTGGATTTCACCACGGTTCCGGCGGAGCTGCTCAGTGTGAGCCCGTCCGGCAGCATCGGCTGGAAAGTGGTGCAGGGTGCGGGTACTGCGCCTGCGGTGGCTCCCGCCTTCGGCAAAGGACGCCTGGAGTTCGCCGGAGCCGGCAACCCGGGCGCATCGGCCAACGCGGTGTTCAACGCCGTCAGCCTCAAAGGCTGCCTCAACCCGACATTGAGCTTCTGGTACGCGCATGATGCTGACGACAGCAAGCGCGACCTGATGTTCGTCCTTGCCACCACGGACGGCGGCGCCACCTACACGGAAATCGGCCGTATCACGGCGGCCGCGGCTGTGACCGGCTGGCAGCAGTACGACATCGACCTGTCCCGCTTTGCCAATGCAAGCTGCTTGAGCATCGTCTTCCAGGCCATCAGCTTCGGCGGTGCGAACCAGAGCCTTGACCGTATCCGCATCACTGCGGACGCGGACGCCGCGCTCACACTTCTGCCTGTTGATTTAAGTG
>CACYHL010000113.1 GCA_902774205.1 uncultured Bacteroidota bacterium
AAATGTGGAGAAGCTGTTGAAAGAGATGCAAGGCGTTACAGACAGGCGTGCCCGCTTCGTTACCGTTGTCGCCCTCATTTTGAACGGAAATGAGTACCTTTTTGAAGGCGAGGTGAGAGGGGAAATCATCGGAGAGCCGCGCGGCACATCAGGTTTTGGCTACGACCCCGTTTTCAAGCCCGATTTCTCACCACTGACGTTCGCGGAGCTGGGCGAGGAGGAGAAAAACAGCCACAGTCATCGCGGCAACGCACTCCGCAAAATGATAAATTTCTTAAAATAATAAAATTATGGTGACTATAATAGATGACATCAAGAACGGCATTAAAAACCGGAAACAGATAAATTGGAAAAAGAAACTCACGGAATATTCCCTGATTCTTATAGGAACATTTATCATGGCCGTGGGATTCATTGTGTTCATCTCTCCGCTGAAACTCGCACCTGGCGGCGTTTACGGAATCGCCATCATACTTCACCACCTCTTCAATTTTCCTATTGGTTTATCTGGAATCTGCCTCGACTTGCCGCTACTTCTGATTGGAACTCTCTGGCTTGGCGGAAAATTCGGCTTTAAGACATTGGTCGGGATCGTCTCATTATCAGGCTTTAACACATTGATGGAGTTCTTATACGGCTACGACCCGCTGATAACACTGCCGGGGACAAACATAGCCGACCCGTCCGCGACATTCATACTCGGTCTTTGCGGCGCGGTGCTGCTTGGCATCGGTCTCGGCTTCATTTTCAAGTCGCGCGCCACTTCCGGCGGCACTGACATCATAGCAATGATTATCGGCAAATATCTGAAACACATACCGATAGGCACAATTCTGATTTGTGTTGACTCTGTCATCGTGCTCGGCGCGCTCGCCGCATTCCGCGACTGGACAATACCGCTCTACTCTTGGATGATAATATACGTCACTGGCATCGTTATCGACAAAATCATAGCTGGCTTCACGATCTGCAAATCTGTGCTGATAATCTCCGACAAGCACGATGAAATCAGCGACAAACTGCTGAACGAGCTCCACCGCGGCGGCACCTACCTCAAAGGTGAGGGAATGTACAACCACACAGATAAAAAAATCATTTTCACATCAATTACTCCGAAACAGCTCCCAATACTTATGGATATGGTTTATGACGTTGACCCTGAAGCGTTTATCAGCGTCATAGACGCAGCGGAGACAATCGGACGAGGTTTTACCCCACTTCAGGAAAAAGTCGCCCAATAAAAGAAAAATGGACGGTTTTCTGCATAAATTAGGCAAAGAGCTGATGATTTTTGACGGCGCTTACGGCACCGAAATTGCACGGCGCGGTCTGTCAGCCGCCAGCCCCGAATTGCTCAACCTCTCAGAAAAAGATGAAATTGCCAATATCCACAAAAGCTACATTGATGCCGGCTGCGATTTTATAACCACAAACACGTTCGGCGCGAACAGAACAAACATCAATCCTGAATATCTTCAAGACGTGATTTTAAGCGCAATAGAATTGGCAAAACACTATCGCACAACACAATACATAATGTTTGACATCGGTCCGCTAAGGCGCATGCCCTCCCCTCTCGGCAACATTTCTTTCGATGAGGCTTATCAGGCTTTTCAGGAAGTCGTGCTTATCGCCCGCGAACACGTTAACGGTTTTCTGTTGGAGACTTTCTATGATTTGGAAGAGTTGCGGTGTGCTATGCTCGCAGTGAAAGAGAACAGCGACAAGCCTGTTTTCGCGACAATGACCTTTGAGATATCAGGGCGCACACACACAGGCGCATCTCCACGGGAAATGGCAGAGCTCATGTCGGAGATGGGCGCCACCGCAATCGGTGCGAACTGCTCTTTCGGCCCCGAAAACCTGCTTCATGTCGTTGACGAATTTGTGCAGTATAGCGACATGCCTTTGATAGTGCAGCCCAACCTCGGTCTTCCGCAAATGATCGATGGAAAGGCAGTTTATGCTCTTTCAGTTGAAGAGTTTTACAAATATATGAATGAATTTTACAGCCGCGGTGTAAGCGTTTTAGGCGGCTGTTGCGGAACAACCCCCGATTATATTCGCGCCATCGCCGCACTCAAAGGCAGAAAAACAGCTAACGTTTGAAAAATCCTTTCACAACAAGTTGCAGTGTGGTTCGGCTCTTCTGCTCAAGATAGATTTTTCTTCCTTGAACAACTTTATCTATAATATTCTGCGAATAATGCCTTATAGTGATCAGTTCAATCTCATCATTATACTTCACTTTGTAGTTCCCCGCAAGCGCATCAATAGCTGGCTTCACATGCTCCTCAACATTATCAACACAAATTGAAAAACTCAAAGCAGTACTTTGCATTATATTGATTTTCAATTTATTAGAAAAGATAATATCAAAAATTTCAGAAAGATTGTCAACCCCAATGAATGAAAAATCTTTTGGAAAAATAGTTATCAGAATCTGATTTCTTTTGAAAATATAAGATGGGACAAGATTTTTTGGAATAGATGATGAAATTACAGTTCCAGAAGAAGATGGGTCATAGAAAGATTTTACAAAAAGTGGAATATTCTTGTTTTGCAGAGGTTTAAGTGTTTTCGGGTGAATGATTGTCGCGCCATAGTATGACAATTCAATGGCTTCCTCATAGCTGATTTCATCAAGTTTGACAACATCGGAAAAGAATTTCGGGTCGGCATTAAGAACTCCCGGGACATCTTTCCAAATCGTAACAGATTCCGCCTCAAGTGAATACGCTAAAATCGCCGCCGAGTAATCAGAACCCTCACGCCCAAGTGTCACAGAATCACCATTTGCAGTTCCAGATATAAATCCTTGAGTAATAACAAATTGTACAGAATTATCATTAAAAGAATCAGCAACTTGCTTTTTCACATTTGAGACAGACTTCTCCCAATTGACTTTTCCTTCGCGGTAATTGTCATCGGTGATAATCATTTTTCTTGCATCAAGCCATATATTATTATGTCCCAATGAATTAAGGAAAGCAGACACTAATGTTGTGGATAGAATTTCCCCAAAACTGACAATCCTGTCATACTCAAAATCAAAATTATCCGATTTCGGTGTCGCGAGTGCTATTTCCAATTTCTCGAAAACCGGCTGAAGTTTTCCTGATATCTCATCGTTATTTTCAACCAACTCATTTACAATAGAATAGTGATTATCTTTCAATTTCTTGACGAGTTCTGCCAATTCTGTTCCTTGGTCATTCCAGTATCTGAGAGTGATTTCTTCGAGGAGATTTGTAGTTTTTCCAATTGCCGAAATGACGACAACAAGCTGCGAACCTGCGAATTTCTCTAAAATTCGCGCCACATTCCGCACACCTGCCGCATCTTTCACCGATGCGCCACCGAATTTAAAAACTTTCATTTTAACAAATTTTACATTCCTGTAAACTGCTGCAAGAAACGAAGGTCATTTTCAAAGAAAAGCCTTATGTCGTTTGTCTTATACTTAACTTGGGTCATTCGTTCAATTCCGAGTCCGAAGGCGTAGCCTGAATATTTCTTACTGTCGATTCCGCAGTTGTCGAGCACGTTTGGGTCAACCATACCGCAACCAAGGATTTCGACCCAGCCTGAGCCCTTGCATAGCGTACAGCCTTTGCCGCCACAGATATTGCAAGAGACATCCATTTCCGCTGAAGGTTCCGTGAACGGGAAATACGAAGGGCGAAGGCGGATTTTAGTATCCTCACCGAACATCTTCTTCGCGAAGAACATCAGAGTCTGCTTCATTTCCGCAAACGACACATTTTCAGCGATATACAAGCCCTCAATCTGATGGAACATGCAGTGTGCGCGCGAGGTAATCGCCTCATTGCGGAAAACGCGTCCCGGACAAATGACACGGATTGGCGGTTTCTGGTTCTCCATAACCCGCACCTGAATTGATGACGTGTGGGTGCGCAACGCGATGTCTGGCTGCTGGTTAACGAAGAAGGTGTCCTGCATGTCGCGAGCAGGATGGTCTGGCGCGAAATTGAGTGCGGTGAACAAATGCCAGTCGTCTTCAATTTCGGGGCCCGTTGCGCGGGTGAACCCGATGCTCTCGAAGATTTCACACACCTCGTTCATCACAACGGAAATCGGGTGAGCCGCACCGAGTTCCAACATTTCAGCCGGGCGCGTGAGATCATTGTTCGACGCCACTACAGGCTCGGACTCCTCAAGTTTCGCCTTATACTCATCATAATATTGTTGAGCCTTCTGCTTCAATTCGTTAACTTTCTGACCGAATGTCTTCCGCTCCTCTGGCGGCACATTCTTAATCTCACTCAACAAAGACTGCAACTCACTTTTCTTTGAAAGAAACTGCAATCTGAAATTTTCCAATTTTTCAGCCGATTCTACTTTAAATTGCTCTATCTCGGCACAAATTTCTTCTATCTTTGACATCTTTTAGTACTCTGAAAATTATTCTTCTACAATTTGGGTTGATAAGATTTTAATGTCTGTTAATGGTCTGTCGCGCCCGTCTTTCGGCTGAGCCGCAATCATATCCACGACATCCATTCCGGAAACGACCTCGCCGAAAACGGTATAGTCACCGTCAAGGAACGGGTCGCCGCCGACTGTGGTGTAAGTGGCAATCTGTTCCTCTGTGAATTTCTTGCCCATCTGCAATGAAATTTTGTTCATCTCATCATTCGTCCACTTTTTACCGTCAACGATATAGAACTGTGAGCCAGAGGATTCTTTTTTCGGGTTCACATTGTCACCCATACGCGCCGCCGCAACCGCGCCACGTTTATGATAGAGTGAAGGGACAAATTCAGCGGGAATCTTATAATCGGGACCACCCATACCAAGCGGTCGCCCAGCCGCAGCGCCTTTTGAGTCAGGGTCGCCGGTCTGTATCATAAAGTTTTTTATTATTCTGTGAAAGAGAACATTATCATAATAATTCTCCCTAACCAACTTAATAAAATTCTCCTTATGCTTCGGGGTTTCATCGTACAAGGCAATGGTAATATCACCTAATGATGTCTTAATCAATACTTTAGTTAAATTTTCCATATTTTTACCGTTATTGTTATTTTCATTTTCATTCTCTGTCGGCAGAGTGAGATTCACATCTTTATTCACATTTTCCTTACTGTTTGCCGAAGAGCAGCCGCAAACCAAAAGCACCAGTGCCGCTGCGAAAAATGAGATTATTTTTTTCATATTCAATTTTATTTTATAAGGTTCAAAAGATATTGGCCGTAGCCACTCTTAAGCAACGGCTGGGCAATTTTCTCCAACTGTGCCGAATCAATGAAGCCCATCTGATAAGCCACTTCCTCAATGCAGCCGACCTTCAGTCCCTGACGGTCTTCAACAACTTGGACAAACTGTGTGGCATCGATGAGAGAGCGGAAAGTGCCTGTGTCGAGCCACGCCGTGCCGCGGTCCATTTTGCAGACCTTGAGCAGATGACGTTCGAGATAATACTTGTTCACATCGGTGATTTCGTACTCCCCACGCGCACTCGGCTTGATGTTTTTCGCCACCTCGACCACGGAATTGTCGTAGAAATAGAGTCCCGGCACCGCATAATTCGATTTCGGCTGTTTGGGTTTCTCCTCTATTGAAACGGCATTCATATTCTCGTCAAACTCAACCACGCCGTAGCGTTCGGGGTCGGAGACATGATATGCGAACACGATTCCGCCGACAGGGTCATTATTTGCCGCGAGGTTTTTCTCGAAGCCGCCGCCGTAGAAGATATTGTCGCCAAGGACGAGCGCCGCCTTGTCATTACCGATAAACTCAGCGCCAAGGACGAAAGCTTGTGCAAGACCGTTCGGCACCTCCTGCACCTTGTAAGCGAAACGGCATCCAAGTCGGCTGCCATCGCCGAGAAGACGTTCGAACTGCGGCAGGTCTTGAGGAGTTGAGATAATCAGGATTTCGCGAATACCCGCATACATCAGCGTTGAGAGCGGATAATAAATCATAGGCTTGTCGTAAATCGGCATCAGCTGTTTGCTCATCGCAAGTGTTATGGGGTGCAAGCGTGTTCCGGAGCCACCTGCCAAAATTATTCCTTTCATAATGACAAATTCGTTTAACGTTCAAATGCAACCGCAAAAATAATCAATTTTTCAATAAGCGGGGAAATAATCTTGAAACTATACGACAACTCGCCACGAAAGAGACAACGAATCTAATGTGTCAACAAAATCGACCCGTGAGTTTACAAGACTAAAAAGGGATAATTCCGATTATTTTATTAATTCAGCCCGCACACCTCCGGCGTGCGCGATAAAT
>CACYHL010000114.1 GCA_902774205.1 uncultured Bacteroidota bacterium
TCAAATGGAACACAAAAAATAACAGCTATAACAATAGCCATAATTATGCATAGCATCTTAATTCTTTTTTTCTTTTTTTTACTTTTTATTTTGTCTACTTCTTTCTTCATTTTTCTACCGCCTCGCCATATATTTCAGTTTCTATTACCAGCCGGGCGGCGGTACTTATTACAAAGACGGTTTTGTGCAGTGGGAGCGTGTCGGCGACCAACCGGAACCTGACGACATGCTCGTTCTTGAGTTCGGGTACGAAACCGGCGACACTATCTTCATGAACGACTTTATTTACGGCGACTATATTACAGACACTATTCACGAGGCTGGGGATACAATCTTCAACCCGTTCATTGACGGCGATTTTATAATCTTGGAAAATTTCACCGATTCAGGCGCGGTTATCCCGATGCCAATGGATTCCATTTTCGGTCCTGAAGAAATCTGGAACGAAGTATGGTCAACGGGCGGATGCTCCTTGGACGAATGGCTGAAAGCGGATTCGCTGCAATATTTCAAACAGGTGCTTATCCCTATCAACGACCCGCAATATTTGAGGGACAATTTCCAGTTCCGCTTCAGAAACTACGCAAGTCTTGAGGACAACGGGCTGACTGGACTGGCCAGCAACGTTGACCAATGGCACATCGACTATGTACAGTTGAATTATAACCGTACACTTCAAGACTCTTTCCCTGATGATGTGGCTTTTGTCATGCCACCAAAATCATTGCTAAAAAATTATCAGTCAATGCCATGGAATCAGTTCAGACAAGAAGAGTTAGCCGAGGCTTTTGATAACAAACTCTCAAATCTATTCAATGACGAGGACGGCACTAACGTAAAATACACATACTCGGTAACAAAAGGGGGAAGCATTGTAAAGAATTACACATCAAACAATTTCAACGCATATCCATATTATCATCACGGATTTCACACATACGAGCCTCATGCGACTCCACCTATCGACTTCCAGCTTCCGACTGACGGTACCGACAGCGCACTGTTCATTGTGACGCATATTTTTGCAAAAGCCGGCTACAATGATGCAAGAGTCGCCAACGACACGGCAATTTTCGAGCAGAAGTTCTACAATTATTACGCCTACGATGACGGGACCGCAGAAAACGGATATTCAATACTCTCAACAAATGCAAACCCGGAAGCCTCCTTGGCGGTGCGCTTCAAGCTAAACGAGCCTGATACGCTAAGAGCAGTGAGAATGTGGTTCAACCATGTTTTGAACGATGCCAACGAAGAGCCTTTCACCCTTATGGTGTGGGCTGACAACAGCGGAAAGCCTGGTGACATTATCTATTCGCAATCTTCAATGCTACCCGCTCACGCTGATGACTTTCTCGATTTTTACACCTATTTTATAGACGAGCCTGTCGCACTGTCAGGAACGTTCTATGTGGGTTTTTACCAAAACCATGACGTGCAATTGAATATAGGCTTTGACCGTAACAACGACGCCCGCGCCCATTTTCTGTACAAAACCACCAACGACTGGAAAGAACCTTACCTCAAAGGCGCTCCAATGATACGCCCCGTTCTCGGCAAATACTTCAAACCTGAGGGAGTTGCCGTGTCAGAAATTGCCGAAAGTAAGCCCCATTGTTCTGTCTATCCGAACCCGACTTCAGATGAGGTTCACATTGTCGTTGCCGGTTCCGCCGACAAAAAGAGTGTAAGACTGTATGACCTCTCAGGTAAACTTTTGACAGTCAAAGAGTTTGTTAGCGAGTCAGAAACCATTAATCTCAACAGCCAAGCTTCCGGCATGTACATATTGTATATAATGGTTAACGATAAAATCCAAGAAGTAACAAAAATCATAAAAAAATAACATAGCACTATGAAACTGAATCTTGAACGTCCATTAATTTTTTTCGACCTTGAAACCACGGGATTGAATATCGGCAAAGACCGTATCGTTGAAATCTCAATGCTCAAAATAATGCCAGACGGTGAGGAATTGGAAAAAACAATGTTGTTGAATCCAGAGATACATATTCCGGAGGAGGCGTCAAAAGTACATGGCATTTACGATAAAGATGTCGCTGACAAACCTCGTCTTGAAGATGCAGTCGGTGAGATTTCGGCATTCTTCGGTGATGGTGACATTGCGGGGTACAACTCCAACAAGTTCGATGTTCCGTTTCTTGTGCAGGAGATGGCGCGCTGCGGTGTCAATTTCGACTTGCGAAACCGCCGCATGATTGACGTGCAGAACATATTCCACAAAATGGAGCCGCGTACACTCATAGCAGCATACAAGTTCTACTGCGGCAAAAGCCTTGATGATGCCCACCAAGCCGCCGCTGACACACGCGCAACCTACGAAGTGCTTAAAGGACAGCTTGATATGTACAAGGACACCGAATACACCGACCCCAAAACAGATAAAGTGACGAAACCTGTACAAAACGACGTCAAAATGCTGAGTGACTTCACGAAAGATATCCACAACCACGTTGACCTTGCAGGGCACATCGCTCTCCAAAACGTTAAAGGCAAGGAATGTGAGGTCTTCAATTTCGGGAAGCACAAAGGAAAACCTGTAAAAGAAGTCTTTACCATAGAGCCGCAATATTACGACTGGATGATGAAAGCTGATTTCCCGTTCAACACTAAAGAGGTCATCACGCGCATTCGCAAAGAGATGATGCTGGAGCGGCAGTTCGGTCGTGGCTAAAATTTGCGTAAAATTCCACACTGACATCTATAACGGTTGGGCTTCAGCCCATCGCGCATAAAAGCACTTTTCACTACGAGACTGTTTCAGTCGAACGCAACATACGGAGCCAGTTTTCCAATCAGTTCTGGATATGCGTTTGTACATTTCCTTAGTTCTTCCAATGAGCTGATTTTGCCATACTTGGCTCTGTAATTCAACACCATCTTTGTCAGATATGCGTCAAAATATGGATGCGAGACCATCTCTTTATATGTCGCCGTGTTAATGTGCAGTTTCCTGATCTTAGACTCATCTATAAAGAAATATTTCTTCAAATGAGATATTTCCATATTCTGTAAAACAAATATCTCCTTAACCTGCCCAAAATCGTGAAAACCTCCCAACTTGGCTCGGTATTCCACAAGTTTTGAAGCACGTTTCGCACCGAACTGCGGCACAACAACCAAATCGGCACTGTCGCAACTATTCAAATCGAGTTTCACAATATCGTAGTAAGTCACACGTTTCCGTGCGTTCCGCCCTGTATCTTGAAGCATTTGTGTCTCAGCCTGTTTTAATTTCTCTTTTTGCGGATAGCGTTGCTCATAGCGAGACGGGAACGAAGCCCTGTGCGCAACTTTCTCAGCAGCGGCTGAATCAGCCAGCCGCCGTTGCTCCTCCTCAAATTCTTTAATCTCTTTCTCAAAAACTGTCAAGTCATAACGAACAGAACTTTTATTTTTGTAATATTTCTATAAAATTTAATTAACAATTAAAGTTAATAAAGTTAACTTCAAAACCAAAAATCTGATAGGAAAATTCGTATATTTGCATTTTTGATAAAAGTGCATAAGGCATTCTATAAAATCCTATCTATCAAAATGTTAAAGAAGTTAGAACAGACATCTGCCATATATAGCCAAATTGAACTGACAGCTGATCGGCTCGGGGTGAAAGCGTACGTTGTGGGCGGCATTGTACGCGACCTGTTTCTGAACCGTCCCTCGAAAGACATTGACATTGTGGTGCTCGGCAAAGGAATAGAACTCGCAACGGAAGTCGCAAAAGATATTTCGCCTGACATCATAGTCCACGTTTACCGCAATTTCGGCACGGCACAGTTCACTTACGGAAACAACATTGTGGAATTTGTCGGGGCGCGCAAGGAGTCGTACGACCGCAACTCGCGAAAACCAGTCGTGGAGGACGGTACCCTTGAGGACGACCAGAACCGGCGCGACTTCACAATAAACGCGCTCGCCATTGCCCTCAACGGTCCCGAAAAAGGAACGTTAGTGGACTCTTTCGACGGTGTTAACGACATCAAAAACAAAATCATACGCACCCCTCTCGATCCGAACATCACATTCTCAGATGACCCACTCAGGATGCTGCGTGCGATACGTTTCGCCACACAACTCGGCTTCTCAATTTTTCCGCAAACATATCAGGCGATAAAAGACAACGCATACCGTCTTGAAATAATCTCAAAAGAGAGAATTGCGGAAGAGTTCAACAAGATTCTGTTAGCGAAAAAGCCATCCGTTGGGATAAAAATGTTGGACGAATGCGGGCTGCTGCAACAGTTTTTGCCCGCGCTCACCGACCTGAAAGGGATTGAATACATTAACGGCAAAGGCCACAAAGACAATTTCTTACACACGCTCGAAGTGGTTGACAAGATTGCCATGACAAGCAACAACCTATGGTTGGTCTGGGCTGCGCTGCTGCACGACATAGCAAAGGCAAAGACAAAAAAATTCGACCCAGAAAACGGATGGACATTTCACGGGCATGAATTTATCGGATCAAAAATGGTGCCGTCAATCTTCAGAAGCATGAGACTTCCGAGCAACGAGAAGATGAAATATGTCCAAAAATTGGTTGCGTTGCACCTCCGCCCTATCGCATTGGTGGAAGACATCATCACGGACTCCGCAGTGAGACGGCTGCTGTTTGACGCGGGCGAGGACATTGACGACCTCATGCTGCTATGCGAAGCCGATGTAACCTCGAAAAATCCGGAAAAGGTCAGGCGCTGTCTCGCAAACTTCGCCCACGTGCGCGAAAAGCTGAAAGAAATTGAGGAGAAAGACCGTCTCCGCAACTGGCAGCCGCCAATAGACGGCAAAATCATAATGGATACCTTTGCTCTGACACCATCAAAAGAGATTGGCATAATCAAAACCGCAATCCGTGAGGCGATACTTGACGGAATAATTCCTAATGAATATGAGGCGGCATACAACCTTATGTTGGAAGAAGGTGCGAAATTAGGTCTTAAACCAATAGGAAAAAATTGACACTCAACCAAATACATCATTACCAAATTCATGAACAAAGCTGATGAAATATTATCCCAACTGAACCCTGCGCAGCAGGAAGCTGTGAAGCAGATAGAAGGCCCTGTGATGGTTATTGCCGGCGCGGGCTCGGGCAAAACTCGCGTGCTGACATACAGAATCGCCTACATGCTTGAAAACGGCATTCCTCCGTGGCAAATACTCGCACTGACATTCACGAACAAGGCCGCCGGCGAGATGAAAGAGCGTATCTTCAAACTCCTCGGCGACTCGCAGGCGCAATCTGTCGCGATGGGCACGTTCCACTCTGTGTTCTACCGTATTCTTCGTACCGAAGGAGAGAAACTTGGCTACTCCCACAATCTGATCGTCTATGACACAGACGATTCCAAAACAGCTATCAAGAACATAGTGAAGGAGATGAACCTCGACCCGAAAACATACACTCCAAGCCACATACTGAACCGTATCTCCGCCGCGAAGTCGAGTCTGCTGTCGGCTGAAGAGTACGCCCAAAATCCCGACATCGCCGCCGTGGACGCGCAGAGCGGAAAGCCCCACATAGCTGAGATTTTCATGCGCTACAACGCCCGCCTCAAAAAATCGGACGCGATGGATTTTGACGACCTGCTCTACTACATGAACATTCTGCTTCGCGATTTTCCCGAAATGCTCTACAAATACCAGAACCGCTACAGATACATTTTGGTCGATGAGTATCAAGACACTAACTTTGCGCAATACATGATTGTGAAAAAACTTGCGGCGGCGCACCAGAACATCTGCGTGGTCGGTGACGATGCCCAAAGCATCTACGCTTTCCGCGGAGCCAACATCCAAAATATTCTCAACTTCAAGCGCGACTACCCCAAAGCACAAATCGTCAAACTTGAACAAAACTATCGTTCAACGCAAAACATTGTCAACGCCGCGAACGCACTGATAAAATACAACAAAGACCAATTGCCGAAAGAGGTCTGGACATCAAACAACGAAGGCAATAAAATAAATATAGTCCAGTCGAACACTGACGCGGAAGAGGCGAATTTCATTGCAAGCAACATCAAAGAGATACAACTAAACGAGCACATTGACAACTCGCATTTCGCAATCCTCTACCGCACCAATGCGCAGTCGCGCGCGCTGGAGGAATCCCTTATAAAACACCACATACCCTATAAGATATATGCAGGGCTTTCGTTCTATAAAAGAAAGGAAATCAAGGACTTATTGGCATATTTCCGTTTGGCGATAAACAATTTTGACGAAGAGGCGCTGCGCCGAATCATAAACTATCCGGCACGAGGAATCGGCGAGACGACAATGGAAAAGGTTATTGTCGCCGCCAACGAACAGAACGTGCGAGTGTGGCATGTCATAGAAGACCCTGAAACATATTTGGACAAAGAGGTTTACGCTCCGACAAAAAAGAAGCTGAAAGAGTTCGCGACGCTCATCAAAAGCTACACTGCCATGCTCCAGCGCAGCAACGCCTACGACCTCGGATTGCACATCGCAAAAAGCTCAGGAATAATATCAGAACTGAAACAGGATATATCTGAAAAAGAGAGACTTGAAAACATTGAAGAGGTACTTGACGCCTTGAAACAATTCGTGGAAAAGGCACCCGAAACATCTTTCAACGAGGACACCGGCGAGGTCATCGAAAACTATTTCCCAACACTCGACCGTTATGTGGAAAGTATTGCTTTACTGACAGATACGGAAGACGATGACAAGCAAAACTTCAACAAAGTGAAGCTTATGACCATTCACGCCGCAAAAGGTCTTGAGTTTGACTATGTTTATATTACAGGAATGGAAGAGAACCTTTTCCCGTCCGCATTATCAATCGGGTCGCGGCAAGAATTGGAGGAGGAGCGGCGGCTGTTCTACGTGGCAGTAACGCGAGCCAAGGTGCAACTAACACTCACGCACGCCACAATGCGCTTCAAATTCGGGTCGCTGCAATTTTCGGAGCCAAGCCGCTTCCTGAGCGAGATTCCAATAACATACGTCAACATCTCGGCGAAGGCATCAAGCGGGCGCGGCGCGATGTCAATCGGCGGGCAGAGAAACCCGCTCCGAAGCCGGTACGCTGAGCAGCAGGAGCCCGCGCCCGCGAAGCCAGCAGGCCGTTTCGTCCCGAAACAGTACGCACGGCAGACAACACAGAAACCGGAACTCTCTATCGACATGGCTGCAATCGGCAAACTCGCAAAACCAACTGACATCGTCCCTAAGCTCAAAGTCTATCATGTCAAATTCGGCTATGGCGAAGTCATTAATGTTGAAGGGACTGCAAATGACCTGAAAGCTCTCATCCACTTCGATTCGGTCGGCGACAAAACCCTTCTTCTCAATTTCGCAAAACTTATTATTCCTAAAAAGTAAATCATTCATAAAACAATCATTATCAATAATATATGGATAGCACAAGACAACAGAAAATAGCAAAACTCATACAAAAGGAGCTTGCCGACATATTTCTTCATGACGGGCTTAATGTCTATCACTGTATGATAACAGTCACAAAAACAACAGTCACAAAAGACCTTTCAATCGCACGGGCATATCTTAGTCTTTACAAAGCCGAAAACACCGAAGCCACAATCAAGGCAATCAGGGCGAACACAAAAGAGATACGATTCAGATTAGGGCAAAAAGTGAAAAACCAACTACGCATAATCCCGCAATTAGAATTTTTCGTTGACGACTCATTGGATTACATCGAAAATATTGAGAATCTTCTAAAACAATAGTATTGAATATCAATCAGATAAAAACGGCATTCTTCATAGCGTGGCGGTATCTTTTCTCAGCGAAAAAACACAACATCGTCAACGTCATCTCCGCAATATCCGTAACGGGAATCTGCGTTTGCACCGCCGCATTGATAATTGTCCTCTCTGTTTTCAACGGAATGGAAGAGTACGTCATCTCAAATTTCAACTCCTTCAACCCCGATTTGGAAATAAAACCTGTGAAAGGAAAATGTTTTGAAAGAGATTCTTTTCCTTTTGAAGAGATAAAACGTCTAAAAAATGTTAAATATGTCGAGGAAATTGTATCAGACCTTGTATTGATAACATACGGAGAAACGCAGACAATAGTAAACATCAAAGGCATATCAGAAAAATATCTTGAGCGTTTTCAGATGGATAAACTATTGATTGACGGCACTTTGCCAAAAAATTCAGCAAATAATGACTGGGTATTGGCAGGGGTGATAAACGCCGGCACGATACAGTTGAACCTGAACCGCTGGGAGATGCTGAAACTTTACTACCCGAAACGCACCAAAAAGAACTTCGCGAATCCCGCCGAGGCATTCAACACCATGTATCTGCTGCCAATTGGGGTTTTCGCCACCAACACCGACTACGACTCAAAATACATCTTCGCCCCGATTGGACACGTACGCACCCTCACCGGCTACGAGCAGCAGGCGACATCTGTCGAAATACGTTTGAAAGATTTTTCACAAGTTACTGAAACACAGCGAAAAATAGAAGAAATTGTTGGCTCGGATTTTTCTGTGAAAGACAAATACCAGCAGGAAGAACTTCTTTTCAAGACAATGAAAACCGAAAAATTGGTGGTCTATATCATTCTCTCGTTCATACTTGTCTTAGCCGCTTTCAACGCGCTCGGCTCGTTGGGCATGATGATTGTGGAAAAGAAAGGGGACATACAAATAATAAGGCAGCTCGGCGCACCTACCCAAATGATTAAAAGCGTTTTCCTGCTCGAAGGGATAATGGTTTCGCTTGCGGGCGGCGTTATTGGCATGGCACTCGGTGCCCTTATCTGCTTCCTGCAACAGACCTTCCACTTGGTGACTTACGGAGACGGCGTGAGCTATCTCATACAGTACTACCCTGTGAGCATGCTCTGGGAAGACTTTGCGATAGTCTTTATTATCATATTGATAATCAGTGTGTTATCATCATATTTTCCAACAAGAATAATTAAAAAAACAGAACGGATATGAAATATATAGGTGCGCATGTCAGCGCGGCTGGAGGTGTGGAGAACGCCCCGCTCAACGCAATGGAAATAGGAGCCAACGCATTCGCGCTCTTCACGAAAAACCAACGGCAGTGGATTGCCCCGCCGCTAACGGAAAATAACATTGCGGAGTTCAAGAAAAACTGCGAAACCGCAGCTATTAAGCCAGAACACATACTGCCACACGACAGCTACCTCATCAATCTCGGACATCCTGAAGCAGATGGTCTCAATAAATCACGAATGTCGTTCACAGAAGAGATGACACGCTGTCAACAACTTGGTTTACAGCTACTTAATTTTCATCCCGGGAGTCATCTCAAAGCAATAACAATAGACGAATGTCTGAACCGTGTGGCTGAAAGCATTAATATCGCTTTGGAAAAAACAGAAGGGGTTACAGCTGTAATTGAAAACACTGCAGGACAAGGAAGCAACGTGGGATTTGAATTTGAGCATTTGGCGTATATCATTGACAGAGTGGAAGATAAAAGCCGAGTCGGGGTTTGCATT
>CACYHL010000115.1 GCA_902774205.1 uncultured Bacteroidota bacterium
AATGACAATTTTACCGAAAATATAAAAATTGCGCACAACGCCAATAGCCGCCTTCAGCTTCGTATAACGCTGTCTATTACGTAAATAGCTATAAATAGCTTTTCTGTCTTTGTTATGCGTGATGATATAGACAGGTATGGAGAAAGACATCAGGAAATAGCCCGCCTGCACTGGCGCGAAACGCAAAAAAAAGAGCAGGAAATTCCGGCCGAAGTTTCCGCCACCGGTATTTCCCGCCCATTGTCTGTTATTTTCGTTCATCTTTTAAGATGAGATTTATTTCAGTTCCGGCACATCGCGCCAATTCCACTTGTCAGTCACAATGCCCCGCACAATAACTATCACGCCCGGATTCGCGCGAATAGCGTCACGGGTCATGAAAGGCCCGTGTACCGGGTCTATAGTGTTGTGATAAATCGGGAACAGCACCTGATGCTCGCTTGTGAAAGCCGCTATCTCATTGTCTGTTGAATTTGTGACAGCCGCAATGTCGAAGCCGTTTGCCGCACAATACTCCGCAACGGCATTCATCTTTTCAAGCCCTTTCAGGTTTGTCTGATACAAATCGTGCATAAAGACAAGATATGTCGGAGTCTCTTTTTGCGCATTAATGAGTTCGAACGCGTGTTCGCCGCCATTTGTGTCAGTCATTGTGAATCCCGGAATATCGCAACGCACCAAATCGCGTATAATGCTGTCCTTACGGTCAACATACTCGTAATGTTCAGCGAAATGCGGATCCTTATCGTACATCGCCATCATCTCATCTTCAGAAAAATAATTGAGTGAACTGTCAGCCAAATTTCTATAGACATACATTATTGATTTTTGCGCGGGCTGGTCAACGAAAGTCTTCGCAACATCATCACGCTTCTTCCAGTCGCTGAAATCAATCCAAGGAAGATGACGGTAACAAATGAACTGAATGGCAAGCACAGCAATCACATAAATTGCCGTCAGCAGCCACTGACCGAGTATCGTAAGGCGAATGTCAGGAATGGTTTTCCTTTTGAAGAAAATTATAAGAGTAGGTATAATTATCACCACATTCTTCATAAAGGTCTGGAAATTAGACATTTCCACCGCCTGACCGAAACAACCGCAATCCTTCACCACGCCGAAATCATAACCATAGTTCACTTCAAGGTGTTCAGCCAAAGCGAGCCATGCCGTGAGCAGAAGGAAGAAAGTCATGAACAGCAGGTAGAAAATCGAAGTCAGGTTAACCCTGATTCTTGTCAGCATCATCAGACCTAAGACCATTTCAGCTGTGCTGAGGCATACGCCAAAAAACATAGTGAACGGGTTCATGAACCCCATTCCGAACGATATGAAATACTCATCGACCTTGATTGCTGTGGCGATAGGGTCAACTGCCTTCATCAATCCGGAAAATATGAAAAGCACGCCAAGTGCGATTCTGACTATTTTAAGCCAAATTGCTTCTTTCTGTCTCATAATATCACCTATTTAACTAATTTCTTGGTTGCGTTGCGCGCTGTTGCCCTTGTTTTGATTTCGGATGCACAGAAGGATCCATCTCCCTATTCTGCGGCTTATCAAGTTTTCTCGGGGACTCACCAGGACCTCTCTTTTTAATACCATTTGGAGCGAACCTGCTCAGAGTCTCAAGAGTAGTCTTGTATGACTTGCAGGCTGCGGTGAGATTCTTTTCAGCATCTTTGGTTGACATGCCATAAACCACAAATGGTGTCTGCCACACCATTCCAGAATGATTGGCTGTAAGCTGGTATGGGCGAAGGAGTTCGTCAACGGTAAACATATTGCGGCCACCTGAGCGGTACGCGCTCTCCTCAGAGCCAGTCGTCACCGCGACCATAAGAGCCTTACCCTGAATGCTTTCCTTGCTGAACATATAAAACACATCGTCAATCCACTCTTTCATCTTGGCAGGTGCGGAGGCGTAGTAGAACGGGAACTGGAAAACAATAGCGTTAACTTTGTCAACTTTCTCCTTGAACTCATCAACATTGAATTTCTTCAACGAATAGAGATCAATAACCTCAACCTTATCTACACCAGTGGCGACATCATAGAGGGCTTTGTTTGCGGTTGACTCCTTCAAATTCGGGTGGGCGACAAGCACCAGCACACCTTGAGATGGAGTGTGCATATCGGCAGGGACTCTTTGTGACGGGTCAAGCATTTTCGGCTGTTTGGGCTGATTAGGCTGCCCTGCGACCTTTTGTGAAAAGCCCGCGGTGACACTCAAAGCAATCACCGCGAACATCAATAATATCTTTTTCATAATTCTCTTATTATCAATTATTTAATAATAAAACCTTACTTAGCGACTCTCTCAAGCCATTTGACCATACCAAGCATCACGACCATAGAGATAATACAGACAATGGCGAATACAAGCCAGCACTGCCAAATAGGCCAATTGTTATACATCAGCGGTCCGATTGGGAGCAACAAGTTACCAACCGCGGTAGCAGCAAGCCACAATCCCTGGCAAAGCCCTTGCATGTGAGATGGAGCCACTTTTGACACAAATGAGAGTCCAAGAGGTGAAATGAAGAGCTCAGCCACCGTCAAAATGAAATACATGACTATCATCACCCATACACCTATCTTTGCGGAACTTTGAGCCGCAGCATCCTGAGCCAAAAATTCGTTAGATGACGGATAACCCTGTACCATAGATACAACCATCAGGAACAAATATGCGATACCTGCAATAGCCATACCGATAGCTATTTTGCGCGGAGTTGAGATGGCATGTCCACGATTAGCCAAAGCTGAGAAAATAAGCATTATGACAGGTGTCAGGAAAATAACACAGAACGGGTTGATAGATTGCAGAATTTCAGGAGCGACCGTGGAGGTGTTGACGAAATCGCGCGCGAAATACGAGAGAGACACACCATTCTGATGGAATGAGAACCAGAAGAATATAACAATGCCAAGTACAGCAAACAAAGCATAAATACGTTGTTTGATGTCTTTAGCCATAGCCTGTTTCTCTTCAGCTGAAATGGTAACAGCGTCAGCAGCTTCGACTTTCTTGCCCGGGGTCGGGAATTTAATCTTATTGAAGAGGAAAATAAGAAGAGAGATAATCATAGCAACAACTGAAGCAATAAAAGCATAGTGAATACCATTGTTGTAGAATTGCAGATAGTCGTTGCAGAAGGTGGTCATATCGTTGATAGTATAACCGTTAGCGGTGACTTCAGCAGCAAGTGCGTTCAAATTGTCATAATTTGCCATTGCGTCGCCAGAGACCAAATACTCGTGGCACAATTTCGGCAGGTTAGCGTTGAAAACCAGCCCTTGTGCTTTCAGGCTCATATCACGAAGCCAAGGAGCGACTAACGGAGCGAACACCGCACCAATATTGATGAACACGTAGAACCACTGGAAACCAGCGTCGCGGAGACCCTGCGCTTTTTTCAGAGCCTCAGGACCCTCTTTTGCAGCCTCTTTTTCCAAGTTGTCGTACATCTGTCCAACAATTGCCTGAAGATTGCCTTTAAAAAGGCCGTTGCCGAAAGCGATAATAGCCAAAGCTATACATGTCACAACAAGCAGAAACATCTTATTGTCAGCGTTAGCGTTAATAGGAACAGCTATAATGACATAACCGAGGGCCATCACAATCAAGCCTGTAATGATAGTGCCTTTGTAGTTCTGGGTTTTATCGGCAATAATACCACCGACCAGACTCAAAACATAAATACCAGCCAAGAAGACCGAATAAATAGTGGCTGCCGTCCCATCGCTCAAGCCGAACTGTGAGCAGAGGAAAAGTGTAAGTACGGCTACCATGATGTAATAGCCAAAGCGTTCGCCCATGTTGCTCAGAGCGGCCGCAATCAAACCTTTTGGATGTCCTTTAAACATAGTAATAGATTTTAATTAATAAAAAATGATATTTATAGATTTTTGGATTTCACAATAGTTTCATGTCTGTAAAAAAATATACAACCTGCAAAGATACATCATTTTTTGCAAAAAAACAAAATAATTATTGGTGGATAGATTCAAGCTGTGACGAACAAACAGATTAATTGCGGCATTCTGCAATAACAATAATTGAATTTTTTATTCGTTGGTTAATATGTATTAAAAAATATTGTGATGGAGATAAAAAATGTTTTATGCAAACTTGTGTTGACGGTTGCATTATTTTCCATGATTTCTTGTGCGAAAGACAAAATCACCCGGATAACGCCAGATGATAGTGAAGATTATATTGAAAATACGGCTTTTGACAGAACTGTGTATGTGGATTTTTCGGAAGGCGGAAGTGCAGCGGTGGGCGGCACGAACAGCGATTTTACGGTGTCGGTGAGCGGTAACGGCGTGACAATTGTTTATGCGGGCGGCGAGAATGTGAAGTACGAACTTTCGGGCAGTACTGCAAACGGATTTTTCAAATTGTACAGTTATCACAAACAGGCTGTCGTCCTTAATGGCGTTGACATCACCAATCCTAACGGAGCGGCCATCAATATACAGGGGCCTCAATCCGCTCCGAGTGTCGGAAGGCGCACTTTCCTGGTTGTCAACGGGACAAATACGCTGAAAGACGGCACCGCATACTCTTCCACACCTGATGGCGAAGACGAGAAAGGCGTGATATTCAGCGAAGGACAGATCATTTTCAGCGGCGCGGGCACGCTAAACGTTACGGCTGTCGGCAAAGCGGGCATCAACTCCGACAGTTACCTGCGATTTATGGATTCGCCAGAGATAACTGTGACTTCATCAGCGGGGCACGGTGTGCGAGGTGACGACTATTTGATTATATCGGGCGGGACTTTGAATGTGGAGGTTTCGGCTGCAATGAAAAAAGGAATAAAAAGTGACGGCTATGTTTCTATTACCGGCGGCACAACCAATATAAATGTTACGGGCAGTGCGGGCTACGACAGCGAGGCGCAAGACTATTCTGGCAGCGCGGGCGTGAGGGCAGGCACTTACTTTTCAATATCAGGCGGGACAGTAGAAATTGCAAATTCCGGAGCCGGTGGCAAAGGCGTAAGCTGCGATGGCGAAGGTCGCTTCAACGGCGGCACACTGAAAGTTACGACTACCGGCAGCAACTACACTTCGGGCGATGTTTCGGCTAAGGGCATTAAATGTGACGGCGACATGACTTTCTCCGGCGCAAACGTCTCCGTGAATTGCAAAGCGCATGAGGGCATTGAATCCAAAGGAAACATAACAATTACAGGTGGCGTAGTTTACAGTTACTCCGCAGCCAATGACGCTATAAACTCTGCCGGCGACTTCACAATTTCAGGCGGATATGTATGCGGACACGCCACCTCGAATGACGGCCTTGACGCCAACGGCGACTGCTATATCAATGGCGGCGTGGTTTACGCTATCGGCTCAAACTCCCCCGAAGTCGCTATTGACGCGAACACTGAGGAAAATCACACATTATATGTCAACGGCGGTGTTATCATAGCAATTGGCGGACTTGAACGCGGCGCGTCATTGTCACAAGCGTGCTACTCTGCATCTTCTTGGTCGTCAGGCACTTGGTACTCGTTGACGGTCGGTTCTTCGGTTTATGCCTTCAAAGCGCCTTCAAGCGGCGGCACTCCGCTCGTGGTATCCGGCTCTTCAACACCGGCATTGGCATCTGGCGTAACTGTATCTGACGGAACATATTATTTTGACAACACATTGGTAACTGGGGCAAGTGTGAGCGGCGGTACTGCGGTGTCGTTATCTTCATATTCAGGTGAAAGTGGCGGCGGCGGTGGAACCCCTCCTAACGGCGGTGGCGGAACTCCACCAAATGGTGGCGGCGGCGCACCTCCGGGGCACTGATTCTTCTTGTTTGTTTCAGTCTTATTAATTATCTGAAAATCAAGTATATATTATGAAAAATAAATTGATAATCCTGATATTTGCAAATCTTATAGCCATTTTCCCTTTCTTAAAAAACAATACTCTTCTTGCCCAGACAGAAGAAAATCTGAAGCCTGAATTTGGGATGGAACTTTCCGCCGGCTTTGACAAGAAAATCATAAAAGGTCTTCATCTTACAGTTGAAGAGGAGATGCGACTCGACAACAATTTCAAAAGTTTTGACCGTTTGCAGACGACAGTGGGCCAGCATAGGCTGATGTTTGATGTTACGGGCACTTTGCATTTAGGCAAATGGAATCTCTCCTTGAAAGAGCAGTTCCAGTGGACGTACCATGCCGGCAGCAGCTACAATGTTTACCAATATCCGCGCAACGCCCTCACGCTCAAAAGCCGCCTGATGATCAAATATAAAGGTCATCACATAGCCGAACCTTACGCCTACGTGGAGTTACGCAACATTTTCAATGCCCCGTCTGTTACAGCGAATTATGACGGCACTTCTTACCTGACCGAGGAGGGCTACTCCACGGATATGCCAGGGTGGTTTATAAACCGGTACGGTAACGCATATATAAATCGGGTGCGCGGCTCAATCGGGGTTAATGTAAAGGTTCATGAACACCATTCCCTAAAGTTCTACATACTTGGAGATTACGTCCACGACAAAGTGATAGATGCCAATTCAGAGGGGACGAAACTGAAATCTTATAATATTGAAAAGGGCTTCGTAGGCAAGTTCGGGATTGGATATACTATTTCGTATTGAAAATTTATCTGTCACTATTTCTCCACAATCACTTTCTGCACGCTCACTGTTTTGCCGGAGGAATATATCTTAACGAAGTAGTTTCCGTGAGCGAGGCCACGCACATCCACTTCGGTTGCAGTTGTCTTCAACGGCAATTTGCGCACAGAACGTCCGAGCGAGTCAAACATTTCGGCTTCGTAGGCCGCCCCGCCGTCAGTTTCAATGGTGAATCTGCCGTTTGCAGGATTCGGATAGATTCTAAAATGCCCGCTCTGCCGCTCATTGACTCCTGCCGCTGCGGGATTCCCCACACCAAGACAATATTCGCCGGCGCGGAGTTCTTCTGTGCGTATCATTCCGCTTTTATTCCCATATTTTGTCGTGTGCAATATTTTCCAGTCATCGGCACAATTCTTTCTGTATAATAATACTAAATCATCTGAGCTATAAGTGTTTCCACACAATTCATAATCCATTTTCGTATTATCTGTGAAATCAAATTTGAATGAAAATTTCCCTGCAAAAAGCGTATCCTGTTCCTCGTCATAAACCACACGCCAGTAATGGTTATTTGAGATTTTGTAGATGTTCGCGTTCTGCCCTTTCAGCTCATCAGGGGCGACATAATTATGCTCAACTCTCAAAAATAGAGGTTCTTGCCCCAGCTTGGTGACAAGCACTGAAAAATCCGCCAATTCGCTCTGCTCGGAAGAGGAAGCGTTAAGGGTGAAATTCCAATCAAGCACTGCGTCAGAAATCTTTTCATCACAATCAACAACACCAAACAAAGGCTCCGCGGGAAAATCTGCGTGCAGCACACCAAATTCTCCTGAAAAATAGAACGGATAGGTCTGGCGGATTCCGTTTTTTGCAAAAAGCGTGATTTCTATGCGGTTATAATTCCCAAAATTCTGCGCTTTATGAAGCCGTTGGCGCACATAGACACTGTAAGAGTCTCCGCCGTCAGAAACGATAGAGTCAATGGAAAAATGCAGGAATCCCGGCTGATGCACCCACGCCTCATAAAAAGGTTTCAAATCCTGCCCCGAATAATTTGAAAGATAATCGAAAAGCTGCACGCTGTTAACGTTCTTAAAAGCATTGTCGTTCAAAAGCGAAGCCAGCCCGCCGAAAAAGAGCGAGTCGCCGAGATAATTCCGCAACGTGTGAACCACGACAGCACCCTTCTGATAAGAATGTGTACCGTATGTGACAGCTTGTGGCACAGAATCCAACGCGAAATATCCTCCATCGTTCAGATGAGCTTTCTTCAAAGTGGTAACCAGCAAATCTCTTATAAAATTCTTATAGCCGTCATTATAAATATCTTCTGAAGGATAAAGTTTTTCAAACACAAGAGCCGGAGAATATTCGGCGAACCCCTCATTAATCCACATTTCTTCAGCTTTTTCACATGTGATGACATTTCCAAACCATGAGTGCGCAAGCTCGTGCATATAGAGCTCCTCATAATAAGTGTTCCCATTGACCGCAAAGATAGGATAAGCTATGTTTGTGGCATGTTCCATCGCTCCGCTGGTGAAATTGACTGTGACATAGCCCACACGCGGCCATTGATACGCGCCGTAACGGGATTCATAGACATGGACAGCGTCGCGCAAATGGGCGAAAGAGCTTGCAATATTCGCTGCCAAAGAAGGATGACAATAAATATCTATGGGAATTATCCCGTTTATGCAATGAACAGTATCTTGAATACGGCTATAATTCCCGACCGCAATCGAAGCCAAATATGTCGGTATCGGCAGATCGAGTTCCCATTTCCACGATTTTGTGCCGTCAACATTATCGGAAACATCTGTGAGCATTCCGCCACAAACCGCCATTTTGTCTGATGTCGTGCTGATGTTGCAGGTGTAAGTTGACTTGTCGGTAAATTCGTCGAGACAGGGGAACCACGCGCGACCGAAAGAGTGTGGGAAATCGTACATTGAGACACCAATATTAGAACAATATTGTCCCGAATAGATGAAACCGCCGAAAGAGCCTTGTCCTGGTGCGGGAACGCCGTGGCAAGCGACATCAACCGTCAGTGTGTCGCCGGCGGAGGGCTGGAGCGGAAGCTGGATTTTGAGTGCCGGCGGTGCCTGAACAAACAGCGCGACCAGTCCGTCCACCGTCACCGAATCCACGGTCAGCGACTCCAAATCCAAGGTGATGTCAGTCAGCCCTGCAACTTTCGTAACCAATTTCAAAACAGTGTTACCTGAAATCGTATGATTGGAAAAGTCAGTGACAGAGAGATTTATGTCGTAATGTGCCACATGAAGCGAATCTGTCCGCTGTTGCGCATTAACAGCCATAAAAAAAGAAAAAACAAGAATGCTTGCGAATATTTTTTTCATAAGGTTAAAAATTTGGACGACAAAATTAGCAAAAAAACAATACATGTAAGACATTTTCTTGTATATTTGCAAATTAAACTGAAAAATAATGGAACAGGTGCAGCACATCAGAAGAAACGAGTCAACATATATCCTGACAACAAACAAATACGAAAGCATTGAGGCGCAAATCTCATACGCTTTATTTCAGACTGTCAAGGAGTTATACAATATTGAGACAGTTATTGACATAAGTACAATCCAACGTACGAGAAAGGACATTGCGGGAGATTTCACCGTGGTTGTATTTCCGTATGTGAAGATTGCTCAGAAAGCACCTGCCGCGGTCGCGCAGGAAATCGGCGAAGTGCTATCGCAGAAACTCGCATGTTCTTTCAACGTTGTCGGCGGCTTTCTCAATCTTACCTTCTTCTCTGAATATTGGATTAATTTTCTTGAGACTCATTTGAAAGACAACCGCTACGGGTTCCATTCGGAGACCGGAGACGAGCCCGTTCTTATTGAATACTCTTCTCCGAACACAAATAAGCCACTGCACCTCGGTCATATCCGCAACAACCTGCTTGGCTCGTCTGTAGCAAAAATTTTAGAGGCCTGCGGACAAAAAGTCATCAAAGTTAACTTGGTGAATGACAGAGGAATACATATCTGCAAATCGATGCTTGCATGGCTAAAATGGGGCAACGGCGAAACTCCGGAATCCTCCGGGCTGAAAGGTGACCATCTTGTCGGGAATTATTATGTTGAATTTGACAAACATTACAAAGAGGAAGTCAATGATTTGAAAGCCAAAGGGGTTGATCTCTGGAAAAAAATGAACAGCTGGGTTTATCAGGGTTTTGACGAAACTTATCGGAGATTAGGTATTGAGTTTGATAAAACTTATTATGAATCAAACACTTATCTTTTAGGAAAATCAATAGTTCAAGAAGGTATTGAGAAAAAAGTCTTTTACCAAAAAGATGACAACTCGGTTTGGGTTGATTTGACAGCGGACGGCTTCGATGAGAAACTGCTTCTCCGCAAGGACGGCACTTCCGTTTACATGACGCAAGACCTTGGCACAGCGCAGCTCCGTTACAACGAATTCCACCCGAAACAGATGATTTACGTTGTCGGCAACGAGCAGAACTACCATTTTGACGTGCTGAAACTTGTGCTCGGCAAAAAACTCGGGCGCACGTTTGGGGAGAAGATTTTCCATCTGTCGTACGGCATGGTCGAACTTCCTTCGGGAAAGATGAAATCGCGTGAGGGCACTGTTGTTGACGCTGACGACCTGATGGACGAGATGACAGCCCAAGCCGCTGCGGGCACGGCACAGCTTGGCAAGACCGCCGCTGACAGCGCAGAAGCCGAAAAGCTGAACGAGATGATTGGATTGGGCGCACTCAAATATTTCATCTTGAAAGTTGACCCGAAAAAAAATATGCTTTTCAATCCTGAGGAGTCGATAGATTTCAACGGCAACACCGCGCCATTCATACAATACACCCATGCGCGAATCAAATCGCTGTTGCGCAAGGCCGCCGCGGAGGAAATCACGCTGACGGAACCAGTCACCGCCGCCGCAGAGCTATCGAAAGAGGAGATTAACCTGATAAAAAGCTTGTACGAATTCCCGCAGATCGTGCTCAAGGCAGGCGACACGCTGAGTCCTGCCCTGATTGCGAACCACGCATTCGACCTTGCAAAAGACTTCAACCGTTTTTATCAAGAGACTCCAATCTTCAAAGAGGAAGACAAATCAAAACAGATAATACGCTTGCAAATATCATCTATGACGGCCACCGTGCTGAAAAACGCGATGAACCTTCTCGGCATAGAGGTACCTGAAAAAATGTAAGAACCATGAACTTCGCAAACCCAAATTTCCTGTACGGACTTTTCGCGCTGCTGATACCTATTGTCATACATCTGTTCAATTTCAGAAGGTACAAGACTGTCTATTTCTCGAATGTGAAAATGTTGCAGGAGATAATGCAGAAGACGAGGCGGGAGTCGCAAATACAGCACCTCATCGCACTGCTTCTTCGCATGATCGCTATTGCCGCGCTCGTGCTCGCTTTTGCGCAGCCGTACATTAAAAGCAGTGACGCCAACAGCGGCGAAGGTACGCTCGTAACGCTCTTCGTTGACAACTCCTTCTCAATGTCGGCGAACTCCGAAGATGGGCAGCTGCTACAAAACGCTGCCGCCCACGCAAAAGAGATTGTCAACGCCTACGGCTTTGGTGACGAGTTCATATTGGTAACACAGGATTTCTCCGCAAAACATTCACACATAATGAATAAGGACGAGATTCTTGGAATGATTGATGAGATTGAGATTTCGCCAAACCACAGAAGCGTGGGTGAGATAACCGCCATGCGCGACCACATCGCGAAGAGCGCGCACCACCAGAACGCAGTCAGCTATTTCCTCTCCGACTTCCAGAAAAGCGGATTTGATTCCCGTGAAATCGGCTCAGAATCAAAAACTTATCTTATTCCGCTCACCGCCGCTGAAATCAACAATGTGGCTATAGACAGCTGCTGGTTTGCAGCACCAGTCTTCAAAAAAGGTCAGGAAGTGACCCTGAACGTGCGCGTACACAACTACGGGGACGCCGAAGTCATAAAACTGCCGCTGAAGCTTTACATCAACAACACCCAACAAGCACTCGCAGCAATTGATCTTGGCGCCAACTCATTCAGCGACTGCCAATTACGCTACACAATAAGAGACGAAGGCACACAATGCGGAACAATAGAGATCAACGACTCCCCTATCATTTTCGATGACAAATTCCATTTCGTTTATGAAGTATCAACCGCAACACCAATCATTTCGATAAACGAAAACAAATCAAACAGATACCTTAAAGCCATGTTCGGCTATGACTCTCTTTTCGTTTACACCGAAATGGCAAAAAACAAAATCAACTACTCAAAATTCAAAGAGAGTAAACTTATCATTTTAGACCAGCTCACAGAACTCTCGTCAGGATTGGGAGACGAGCTGAAGAAGTTTGTGGAAAGCGGCGGCAGTCTCCTTGTCTTTCCCGCAAAAGAGATGAACATTCCAGCATGGCAGGATTTCATAAGCTCTTTAGGCGGAAACTGCTACACATCATTAAGTTCCACACCTCTGAAAATCGGAGAGATAAACCTTGAAAGCATCTATTTCAAAGATGCGATACAAAAGCAAAACGACAAAGTTGACATGCCGACAATCACAAACCACTATGAGCTGTCGGCGCAGTCATCATCTCCAGCTGAAGTCATAATGCGGCTTGAGAACAACGCCCCGCTGCTCACGGCAACGCAAACCGGCAAAGGGAGGCTCTTCATGTCGGCGGTGGCAATGGACGACTTTTACGGGGACGCTCACCGTCACGCACTCTTCTTTGTTCCGCTGCACAACATCGGAATCAAGAGCCAGATTCAAGACAAACCTTACAACATCATCGGAAGAGACAACGAGCAGACAATCAGCAACAAACTGGCCTCAACCGATGACGTGCTGACACTGAAGGCACAGAAAGGCGCAGCGGAGTTCATTCCGGGACAGAAAAGTGTTGGCAACGAGACCAGAATCTTCTTCCACTCGCAAGTGAGCGAAGCCGGACTTTACGACCTGCTGCAAGGCTCCATAAAACTCACGACTGTGGCTTTCAACTACGGCAATGAGGAGTCCGCACTCAGCTATTTCAGCCAAGACGACTTGGAAAAGATGTTTGACGACAATGAGTCGGTAACCGTTCTGAACGGAGCCGCCCGCACCCTGACCACACAGATAAGCGAGCAGACAAACGGCCGACAACTCTGGCGATACTTTATTTACATTGCGCTCATCGCAATCCTCTGCGAAATATTTGTCCTCAGATTTTGGGGAATAAAAATCAAAGACAATACAACAAAATGACAATAAATCACGTCTTATATTAATATAAACAACCTATTATGGAATCCGAGAACAAGACAACTGAAGAAATCACCGAAATCAAACTTCCCGACAACGCTTACACTGAATTGAAGGAAGGCGAAGAATACAAACCTATTCTGCTCGGTCACAAGGAATATCCTGAAATAAATGTGTGGACAATCGTCTGGGGGATACTCATGGCCATTGTATTCTCGGCTGCCACCGCCTATTCAGGCTTGCGTTTCGGACAGGTTTTCGAAGCCGCCATACCGATCGCTATCATTGCCGTCGGCGCATCAACCATCGCAAAACGCAAAAGCGCGCTTTCTGAAAATGTGATTATCCAGTCAATCGGAGCGAGTTCTGGTGTTATTGTCGCAGGCGCAATTTTCACACTGCCAGCACTTTACATCATCAAAGAAAAATTCGCCGCCGACCCAACAATGCAAGATGTCAACATCGAGGTCAACTTCTTCCAGATATTTTTGGCATCGCTTTTTGGCGGTTTTCTCGGAATACTGTTTCTGATACCTTTCAGAAAATATTTTGTGAAAGATATGCACGGCAAATATCCGTTCCCCGAAGCAACCGCCACAACAGAAATCCTTGTTTCGGGAGCGAAAGGCGGAAACCAGCTCAAATTATTGGCTATAAGCAGTATGGTTGGAGGAGTCTATGATTTTCTGATGAGCACATTCCAGATTTGGGCGGAAAACATCAGCACACGCATAGCCGGTTGGGGGCAAGCACTCGCCGACAACCACAAATTCATCTTCAAGATGAACGGCAGCGCGATACTGTTGGGCACCGGCTATCTTATCGGACTCAAATACGCCACAATCATCTGCGCTGGCTCACTGCTTTCTTGGTGGTTCATAGTCCCATTGCTCGGCAGCTACGGCGTAACCCCCGAAGGCGTCATGATGAGCACTATGGCGCCAGAAGAGATCTTCAGCAATTTTGTTCGATACATCGGCATTGGCGGCATCGCAATGGCAGGCATTCTTGGCGTGATAAAATCAGCTGGTGTCATCAAAACCTCTTTCGGCACGATATTCAAAGGCAACAGCGCCGACAACGATGAAAAACAGCAGCTGTTGCGCACACAACGCGACATCTCCATGAAGATAATCCTGTTCGGATTCATCGCAGTCTTTGTGTTGATGGGCGTTTTCTTCCTGTTTGGAGGAATGGAGATGAACATAGTTCAAGTGTTGGTCGGACTTTTGGTGGTATTCGCATTTGCGTTCCTGTTCACCACAGTGGCGGCCACGGCAATCGCAACAGTCGGCAGCAACCCCGTCTCAGGAATGACAATGATGACACTGATACTCTCATCGTTCATACTCTCGGCTGTAGGGCTTCACGGCGGCACAGGCATAACCACCGCACTCATAGTCGGCGGCATCGTCTGCTCAGCGTTGGCAATGGCAGGCGGCTTCATCACCGACCTCAAAATCGGCTACTGGATTGGCTCATCACCATTCAAGCAGCAGTCATTGAAATTCATCGGCACATTAGTCTCCGCACTTACGGTTGGTGGTGTAATAATCATTCTGTCAGACGCTTACGGCTACAGCGGCGACCAAGCGTTAGTGGCTCCACAAGCAAACGCAATGGCAGCCATAATCGAGCCGCTCATGTTCGGCGGCAGCACACCGTGGATACTCTACATTATAGGTGCTATTTTAGCGGTTCTCTTAGACAGAATCGGAATTCCGGCGCTTGCATTCTCACTCGGCATGTTCATTCCGTTACAACTCAACATACCGCTTTTGGTCGGAGGGGCAATCGCTTGGTTTGTGGGGAACCGCAGCAAATCAGAGGCTGTCAACAAAGCCCGCAGGGAAAAGGGCACTCTGCTCGCTTCAGGGTTGCTTGCCGGAGCCGCAATCATGGGTGTAATCAGCGCAATACTAAAATATGCCGGCTTGGAGCTCTCACTGCCTGAAACATGGCTGAACTCAACTGGCTACGACCTCCTCGCAATAATTATGTATATCGTTCTTTGCGCGTACCTTATCATTCATTCAATGAAAGTCAAAACAACTGAATAATAATGCCAAAAAAAATAATCATATTAATCGTTCTGCTGTGTCTCGCAGGAAATGAATTTGTCTTCGGGCAGATTGTCACCACGAGCGCGCGCAACCAGATTCCGCAGAATCTGATACAGAGCGTTTTGGCAGGAACTGGGGTCTCCATGACAAACGGACAGTTCAACTGGTCTTCAGGGAACATCGCGACAGACCAGATAGGGACTTTCGTCAATGGACCGAATTTCACTAGTTTTCCATTCTCTTCCGGTATTATAATGACCACTGGCAACATCATTGTAGCTGAAGGCCCGAATGACAAGACCAACGCCTCAATGAACGTAACACAAAGTACGTCAGTACGCGACCCAGACCTCCAGGCACTTGTCGCCAAACCGTTGAAATCAACAACAGCACTTGAGTTTGACTTCATCGCTTCTTCCTCTTCTTTTGAATTCGAATATATTTTCGCCTCAGAAGAATATCCTGAATATGTATGTTCGCAATACAACGATGTCTTCGGATTCTTTCTTACTGGATTAGACCCTGTAACACTGACAGTTACGACAAAAAACATTGCTGTCATTCCCAACAGTGCGTCAACAGTCTATCCTGACGGGATGCCAGTTGCCATCAACTCGCTCAAT
>CACYHL010000116.1 GCA_902774205.1 uncultured Bacteroidota bacterium
ATTGTCGAGGAAGTCAACGGTAATATCATTACAACGCTTGAGGGAAATGTTGATGCAACAAATTCAAACAGATGGGCTGAAACGTCCGTTTTCAAGAGGAAAACAAGATATTTGAGTGATAACACGGTTTACGCTTTTTACCGTCCGTTCTGGAAAGGCGAAAGCAAGTCTACAACAACTTCAAAGAAAAAGAGAATTTATGACTATACCTTTGCCCATGTCATTCATAATTCCACTTTCAAAAAATACAATTATATAATAATTGACAAGGGTCAGAAAGATGGCATAACGCCTGATATGGCGGTGCTTTCCTCGCGTGGCGTTGTCGGTGCGGTGTCGAATGTCTCAGAGAATTTCGCCTCTGTGATTCCGCTTCTTCACGCCGATTCGCGACTGAGTGCAAGGCTGCCGTCAATCAACAAGATTGGCACAATAGTTTGGGAAGAGGGTGACCCGTATCATTCGTATCTTGTTGATATTCCGCAACATTTGGCTGTGAATATTGGCGATTCGGTTGTTACAAGCGGCTACTCAAACGTCTTCCCTAAAGATATTCTCATAGGCACTGTTTCAGAAATTGACAATTCCCAGACAAGTTTTTTGAAGATTCAGGTGAAACTTGCCACTTCTTTCAATAATCTGAATACTGTTTATGTTGTGAAGAATTTGTATAAAGATGAATTGGACACTCTAAAATCCTCATTTAAAAATGAATAAGGTCATAGTTGAACATTTGCTCCGTTTCGCCGTGCTGCTGGTTTTGCAGGTTTTCGTCTGCAACTATGTTCATCTTTTTGGCTTGCTGAACCCGAATCTTTATATTCTGGCATTGTTGCTTCTTCCTATAGGAATGTCATCTTCATTACAATATCTTGTGGCTTTTGCGGCGGGTGGCGTTGTGGATATTTTCACGATGACATACGGGGTGCACGCTGCGGCTTCGCTTCTCATTGTCTTCGCACGCCCGTATGTGCTTATGGCTCTGACGGCTGGCAACGTGAAGCAGGAGAATCTTGAGGTGCCGCTCCCGGGTCAGAAGACGTGGCAGTGGCTTGCGGTTTACACTTTCATTATGGCTTTTATGCACCAGCTCACAGTCTCAATGTTGGAGGTGTTCTCGTTCAGCCGCTTTTACATGACACTGTTTGTCGCACTCGGAGACGCCATTTTCACTTCAGTGCTGATTATGGCGATTCTTTACATTTTTTTCCCTGTAAAAAAGAAATAATATTAGATACAAATTTTTGGTTTTATGAAATTATCAATTGTCATTCCAGTTTATAACGAAGAGAAAACAATCCATCTTATTTTGGATAAAGTGTTGGAGGTTAATCTGATAGGCGGGTTCGAGAAGGAGCTTATCCTTGTTAACGACTGCTCCAAGGATGATTCGAGAGGCGCAATCGAGCGCTATCGCGAGGCGCACCCCGACATTGACATCAAATATTTTGAGCAGCCGGTGAACAAGGGCAAAGGGGCGGCGTTGCATCGCGGATTCGAAGAGGCGACTGGCGACTATATAATAGTTCAGGACGCCGACTTGGAGTACGATCCGCAGGAGTATAATGATTTGTTGAAACCGGTTGTGAACGGCTTTGCCGAAGTGGTTTACGGCTCGCGTTTCCTCGGAGGCAACCCGCACAGAATCTCATTTTATTGGCATACGAAGGGCAACAAGTTCCTGACATGGCTCTCGAATGTATTTTCAAATCTGAACCTTTCAGATATGGAGACTTGCTACAAGCTTTTCCGCGCAGATATTATCAAGAGTATCTATTTTCAGGAGAACAGATTCGGCTTCGAGCCGGAAGTTACGGCTAAAATCGCGCGCATCGCGAAAAAACAAGGGGTCCGCATTTATGAGGTTGGGATTTCATACTACGGGCGCAGCTACGAGGAAGGCAAGCATATTGGCTGGAAAGACGGTTTCCGCGCAATATACTGCATACTTAAGTATAATATCTTTTCTCGTAAATATCTGAAATAGGATTCCCTGTCGGACTTTTTTTCAGATAATGTGCTTTTTCTCCCAAAGCATTATCTCTTCCTTGTCTTTGTTGAAGAATTTGTATTCAAGGAAGTGATAGTCCTGTTTTTCAACAAGTTTCACCCATTTTTTGTATTTGAAGAACCATTTCACGCGCTTCGACACAAGCCCTTTGGTGAGGTAGGCGTATATGTATGGGTGTACGGCGAGTGTGATGTGCGACTCGCCTTGTTTTTGGAACAGAAATTCCAACATGTTCTCAATATCTTCTTCCAACAGGATACTCGGCTTGATTTTTCCGGTGCCGTTGCAGGCTGGGCACTCCTCCGAAGTCTCTATTGTCGTAACTTGGCGCACACGCTGCCGTGTTATCTCTATCAGTCCGAATTTGCTTGGCGGCAGCACAGTGTGTTTGGCGCGGTCGTTTGCCATGAGCTCTTTCAGGTGCGTGTGCAGCTGCTTGCGGTTTTCTGATTTTGCGAGGTCTATGAAGTCGATGACGATGAGCCCGCCCATGTCCCTGAGCCGAAGTTGCCGCGCAATCTCAGCCGCCGCTTCCATGTTGACAGCAAGGGCGTTCTCCTCCTGATTGGTGCTCTTCATGCGGTTGCCGCTGTTGACATCAATGACGTGCATCGCCTCTGTCTGCTCGATGATCAGATAGATGCCGTTCTTCATAGTGACAACTTTCCCGAAAGAGCCCTTTATCTGTTTCGCGACATTGAAATGCTCGAAAATTGGCTGCGGGTCTTTGTAGAGCTTGACGATTTCCTCTTGCCCTGGCAAAAACGATTTTATGTAGTTGCGTACCTCATTGTATATTGAGGGTGTATCGATGTGGATTGCTGTGAAAGTGCTGTCAACAATGTCTCTCACAAGCACGGCGGTCTGGCTGCTTTCGGCTGCGATGAGTTCCGGCGCGACCGCGGTCGTTAGTTTGTCGGCGACGAGTTTCCATTTTTCCACGAGCGTTTTCAGGTCAGCTGTGATTTCCTCAACTTGCTTGTCTTTGGCGACAGTACGCACAATGATCCCGAAATTCTTCGGCTTTATGCCTTCCACAATTTTGCGGAGGCGGCTGCGTTCAGCGCGCCCCTTTATTTTCTGAGATATGGCTATCTGCTCGCAGAACGGCATTAGCACAAGGTAACGGCCTGCGAACGATATTTCCATTGTCACGCGGGGACCTTTGGTGGAGATTGGCTCTTTGGCTATCTGAACCAGCACGGGCTGACCTGCGGTGAGCACATCACCCATGTTCCCGACTTTGTCCACTCCCGGTTCTGACGGGTAGTTGCAGACGCTGCGACGGCGGTTGTTAACTGCTTCCCCCACATATTTGTTGAATGTGCGCACATTGTGCCCCAAGTCCAAGTAGTGCAGAAAAGCGTCCTTCTCCGTGCCGATGTTTATGAAGGCGGCGTTCAGCCCCACATTAACACGGTGTACCTTGCCCAGATATATGTCGCCTACTGAAACCTGCTCTGACGATTCCTCACGGTGTAGCTCCACCAATTTTTGGTCTTCAAGGAGTGCTATTTGTACATCTTTCTGATGTGTAGTTATGATTAATTCTTTGGTTTCGCTCATTTATTTCGCTTTTTGTCATAAAAACAAAAAACTAAATAATATGGGATTCATAGTATTTAGTTTTTTGCTGTGCAAATATAAACGGTTCACTATCTCTTCTTATGTCTGTTCTTTCTCAACCGTTTTTTCCTTTTGTGTGTCGACATCTTATGTCTTTTTCTTTTTTTTCCGCTTGGCATAATTTTAGTTTTTAAAGGTTATGGAATCGGTTAACTATGATTATTTTATTTTTTTCACTGCGTTAACGAAAGGTTTGCACGGTTTGAATGCCGGGATTTTGTGAGCCGGGATGACAATAGATGTCTTCTTTGAAATGTTGCGTGCGGTTTTTTCTGCTCTCTCTTTTACGATGAAGCTGCCAAATCCTCTCAAATAAACGTTTTCGTCATTCACGAGAGATGTTTTTACTGATGTCATGAAGGCTTCGACTATTGTTTGAACACTGTTTTTGTCAAAACCGGTTTTGTTGGCGATTTCATTTACGATTTCAGCTTTTGTCATAACTTTTTTTATTTTTTGGTTTAACAATTTATTTTATCCATTCAAAAATGGTTTGCAAAAATACATTTTTATTTAATTCAATATCTTTGTTTTACGAAAAAAAAGAAATTTTTTTTCGATTTTTTTCTGTCATGTCTTTTAATCTTTTTCATATTTTTTGTTGACATTTTGTCATAAACTTTTTTTTGGCAAAATTTTTGCTTTGGTTTCTGTCGTTTTTTTGTTAAATTGAATTTTATAAAATATGTTTTTTTAATGATACAGTTATGAACCAAGTTGATGATGTAAAAAAAGAGAAACAGAAAGAAGACCTTGGGGCTGAAACCGCTGAAACTGTGCAGAATGCCGAAAGTCAGGCGGCGGCTGAAAAGGAAGAGGTCGCTTCTGATGACAATCTTACTGATAATGAGAATGTTGACGAAAAAGAGGAACATGATGGGAAGGAAAAGACATCTTTCTGGTCGCGCAAGCATTCCAAGGAGACACAGAAACTGAAAGCGCAGCTCGAAGAGGCCGATGCAAAGTATAAAGAACTAAATGACAGGTTTTTACGTCTTTATTCGGAATTTGATAATTATAAAAAACGTACAAACAAGGAGAAACTTGACTTGTTGGCAACCGCTTCCGAAAAGGTTTTGGTGGCGCTGCTTCCAGTGATTGACGATTTTGAACGCGCCATCGCAGCGAATGAGAAAACTGAGGATATTCAAGCTGTAAAAGATGGCTTTAATCTGATTTACAATAAGTTGCAACTTCTGTTGAAACGCTTTGACGTTGCAGAGATTGATGCCATTGACAAGCCATTCGATACTGATTTTCATGAGGCGGTGACTCATTTCCCGACAGACGATGAGACGAAAAAAGGTAAAGTGATTGATGTTGTGGAGAAAGGTTATCAGTTGAAAGACAAGGTGATACGTTTTTCTAAAGTTGTTGTTGCTAATTAATGAGAAATGGAAAAGAGAGATTACTATGAAGTGCTTGGCGTTGACAAGAACGTCAGTGCCGATGATTTGAAGAAGGCATACCGCAAAAAGGCGATGCAATACCACCCCGACAGAAACCCTGGAGACAAGGAGGCAGAGGAGAAGTTCAAGGAGGCGGCTGAGGCGTATGATGTGCTGAGCAACCCCGACAAACGTGCCCGCTACGACCAGTTCGGCCATGCGGGTTTGAGCGGTGCGGCTGGTGCTGGCGGTTTCGATGTTGGCGGCTTTGACCTGAACAGCATCTTTGAGCGGTTCGGCGACCTGCTCGGCGGCGCCGGCGGCTTCCGTGGCGGCTTCAGCGAGTTTTTCGGCGGCGGTGTCGGCGGAGGACGACCGCAGAAACGTGTGCGCCGCGGCTCCGACCTTCGTATCAAAGTGAAGCTCACCCTTGAGGAAATCGCAAAGAATACTGAGAAGAAACTGAAAATACAAAAGGACGTGCCTTGCCCCGTTTGCGGCGGCACCGGTGCGAAAGACAAATCTTCTGTCGTGACCTGCTCAAAATGTCACGGATCGGGACAAGTTGTTGTGCAGCAGCGGAGTATATTCGGAATTATGCAGTCCGTTTCCGTCTGTCCCGATTGTCACGGCAGCGGTGAGGTCATCAAGGACAAATGTCCGAATTGCCACGGCACAGGGACTGTCAAAGGTGACGAGGTCGTTACAGTGAATATACCTGCTGGCGTTGAGAACGGAATGCAGCTCAGTATGCGCGGCAAGGGTAATGCAGCCCCCAACGGCTGACCACCCCGTCTTCGAGCGTGACGGTAACAATCTGTATATCAACTACTACATATCGTTCCCGCAGGCGGCACTCGGCGACACGGTGCAGATACCTATTTTGAACGGTTTCGCCAAGGTGAAGATTGCCCCTGGCACACAAAGCGGACAGATGCTTCGACTGCAGGGCAAGGGCTTGCCTGAGCTGAACGGCAGAATAGTCGGCGACCTTATCGTGAACGTGAATGTGTGGGTGCCGAAATCCCTGTCAAAAGAGGAGAAAGATGCGATTGCAAAATTCGCAGGCTCGGATAATTTTGCCCCGAAGCCTGGCGCAAAGGACAAGAGTTTCTTTAGCCGTGTTAAACAATTCTTCAGTTAGTCTCATTTCCCGAGCGGGTCGTCTGGAAATTCTTGGGTGTAAACGCTTCCTGCCGTAACTTCCACTGTATAGGTTTCTTCGGTTGCATAAAAAATGTAGCCGCTTTTCTGTTTCACGTCTATTTTGTGGGAGCCCGGTGTCAGATTTGAAAAGAGGTACGAGGTGCCGCCGTCAATATAGCCCTGCTCTTCTCCGTCTATCGTGATGTAGTAAGGGTTTTCTGATGTGTTCACCATTTTAATGCCTGAGGTCATAATCAGGTTCGCTGTAATCGTTGACGTGCCGTCAGCGTTGGCAGCTGTAAGCGTAACCGTGTATTTGCCTTTTGTGTTGAAAGTGTGTGTGACATTTGTCTGTGTGGAGATTGTGTTGTCGCCGAAGTCCCAGATGTACGATGTGGCGTATTGTGACTGGTTCACGAAATCGACAGTGAGTGAGGCGTGCAGTATGTAAGTGAAGCTGGCAACAGGCAGTGTCGCGGGGACCGTGGCTGTGTCATTGTCAATTGGAATGTCTTGCCCGCCGTAGCCACCACTTTCTTCATTTGTCACCTGATTATCAACTATTTTGTCATTTTCCTTATTGCAACTTGTGAAGAAAACAACAGCAAAGACAAATAAAAGGGAGGCTAATTTTCTCATTATAGTATTTTTAATAAAGCGCAAAAATAATATTTTTTCGGAAATAATAGCAGTAGGGGAAATTTGTTTTGTTAAATGCAAGTGAAAAAGTGTGCAATATTATTTGGCATTGTAAAATAATCAAGAAAAAAATCACATGTTGTTTAAAAAATATCCAAAAAAGTGGTATCTTTACGGCTTGATTTTTTAACCTAACAAAAACAAAGGAGGAAACGTGTCAGGAAATGTTATTATTTTGGCTGTCATAGTTTTAGGTATTATAGGATTAACGGCAGCGGTACTGCTATTTTTCATTTCAAAGGCATTTAAGGTAGAGGAGAACCCGATGATTGACGAGGTGGCGGCTTTGCTACCGGGGGCGAATTGCGGTGGCTGCGGCTTCGCAGGATGCCGCGGGCTTGCGGAGGCGATAGTGAAATCCGGCAATATCGGCGAACTGCGCTGCCCTGCTGGCGGAAACAGCACTATGGAGAACATCGCCAAACTGATGGGACTTGAGGCTGTGGCTGCCGCGCCTGTAATTGCGGTGGTGCGCTGCAACGGCACCTGTGAGAACGCTCCGGCAAAAGTCAACTACGACTCGATGCCGAGCTGCTTTTTCGCGAACTCGCTTTACGCCGGCGCAAGTGCCTGCCCATACGGCTGCCTTGGCTGCGGCGACTGTGTTGAGGCGTGCCGCTTCGATGCGATACATATAGACCCTGTTACAAAACTGCCGGTCGTTGATGAAAACCTGTGCGTGGGCTGCGGTGCGTGCGCCAAGACCTGTCCGCGTCATATCATAGAGTTGCGCGACAAAGGTACGTCAGGTCGCGTGTATGTGGCGTGCATGAACAAGGAGAAGGGCGCCGCTGCCAAGAAGAACTGCTCCGCCGCCTGTATCGGGTGCGGCAAGTGCGCCAAGAATTGTCCCGCCGAAGCCATAACAGTGGAGAACAACCTCGCATACATCGACTTCCGCAAGTGTACTCTCTGCCAGACATGCGTTTCCGGCTGCCCGACTGGTGCGATTCACTTCAGTGGTGCGACAAGTGAGCCTGAAATGGAGCAAAAAGCAGATGAATAAAATCTATCTCAAGATAATTTTTCAAGACTAAACAATATATAATATATGAAAACTTTTAAAATAGGCGGGGTTCATCCTGAAGCGCAGAAACTGTCGAATGAGGTTTCTGTTGAGACTTTCCCGCTTCCGAAACAAGCCACCGTTTTTGTGACACAAAGTCTTGGTGCTCCGGCGGTTCCGGTCGTGGCGAAAGGCGACAAAGTGAAGGTCGGTCAGCTGCTTGCCAAAGCTGAGGCCTTCATCTGCGCAAACGTACATTCCCCATTTTCTGGCACAGTGAACAAAATTGAGCCAGTTGCGGATTTCACAGGCTACAAGAAATCGGCGATAGTGATTGATGTTGAAGGCGATGAGTGGGACGAAAGCATCGACACTACGGAAGATATTGTAAGCGAGATAAAACTGAACCGTGAGGAGATTATTGAACGCATGAAGGCATGCGGCATCGTCGGACTTGGCGGCGCCTGCTTCCCGACACACGTCAAATACATGCTGCCTCCCGGAAAATCCGCAGACTTCATTTTGGTGAACGCCGCCGAGTGCGAGCCGTATATCACCACCGACTATCGCATGATGTTGGAGCAGACAGAGGCCTGTCTCATCGGCGTTGAGGCTCTGCTCATCGCTTCCGGCGCGAAACAGGCGTTAATCGGCATTGAGAACAACAAGCCCGAAGCTATCAAAAAGCTGAAGGAGGCTGTGAAGACACACCCGAAAATAGAGATTGTCCCGCTAAAGACAAAATATCCGCAAGGTGCTGAGAAACAGCTGATTCAGGCGTTGACAGGCCGCACCGTTCCGAACGGGAAACTCCCGATTGATGTGGGCTGCATTGTGAACAATATCGCCACAACACACGCTGTTTATGAGGCGGTTCAGAAAAACAAGCCGTTGATTGAAACATACACGACAATTACTGGAAAGAAACTCGAAAAACGCAAGAATTATAAAATCCGTCTCGGCACTCCGCTGAAAGATGTGCTTGACACTGTCGGCATTCCCGAGAACACAGGCAAAATCATCAGCGGCGGCCCCATGATGGGCAAGGCGATTGCAAACACAAACACGTTTTTCGTAAAAGGAATGTCAAGTATTCTTTTCCTTGACGCTTCTGAGAGCAAACGCGTTCCCGAATCAGGCTGCATACGCTGCGGCAAGTGCATTCAGGCGTGTCCTATGGGCTTGGAACCATATCTTTTCCGTATGCTCGCCGTCCAGCACCGCTTGGAAGACCTTGAAGCTCACGGCATTATGAACTGCATCGAGTGCGGTTGCTGCCAGTCGGGCTGTCCGGCTCACATTCCGCTTCTCGACACGGTTAAGACGGGAAAATCGCAAACAGGAACCATGATTAAATCACGACAAGCAAAAAAATCTTAATATGAGCGAGAATTTATTACAGGTATCGGGTGCGCCGCACGTACACAACGGCGAATCCACAAAACGCATAATGTGGACGGTGGTGATCGCGCTGCTGCCCGCATTCATGGTCTCAATATTCTACTTCGGACTTCCGGCAATAATACTCACAGCCATCTCTGTCGGCAGCTGTGTTCTTTTTGAATATCTTATTCAGAAGTTCGTCTTGAAGACAAAGCCGACTATCTCAGACGGCTCAGCTGTTGTCACGGGAATCCTCTTGGCTTTCAATGTCCCGTCAAATCTCAGCTGGTGGCTTGTTATCCTTGGCGCGTTTGTGGCGATAGGCATAGCCAAGATGGCTTTCGGCGGTCTCGGCAACAACTTGTTCAACCCCGCGTTGGTGGCGCGTGTCTTCCTGCTGATTTCATTTCCAGTACAAATGACGACATGGCCAGAGGCAAAACCGATTTGGAATTTCGGGTTCGCTGATGTGGTGACAGGACCCACGCCGCTCGGCATTTTGAAGGAAGGTGTTAAAAACGGTGGTACTGTGAGCCAGCTGATGGGCAGCGAGTCCATGCCCGACTATTTGCAGATGCTGGTCGGTCAGATGGGCGGCAGTTTCGGCGAGGTGTCAGCGATAGCCATTCTTATCGGGGCAATATTCCTGCTCTGTCGCAAGGTCATCACTTGGCACATACCGGTCTCGTTCCTTCTCACCGCTTTTGTCTTTGCTGGTATCTTATGGCTTGTGGATCCGACACAATACGCTACGCCGTGGTTTCATCTGTTGTCTGGCGGCATGATGCTCGGTGCCTGCTTCATGGCGACCGACATGGTGACATCGCCGATGTCTGCGCGAGGGATGCTCATTTTCGGCTTCGGCTGCGGTGTCCTCACAATCATCATCAGGCTCTTTGGTGCGTACCCCGAAGGCGTTTCGTTCTCTATTCTCATTATGAACGCACTTGTCCCGCTCATCAACAAGGCATTCAAACCTACACCTTACTCAAAACAATAATTATAATGTCAATATAATCAATAAAATAAATATGGCAGGAAAAGAATCATCACTTTGGAAAATGTGCCTTGTGCTGACCGTCATCTCCATTGCGGCGGCGGCAGGATTGGCAGCCGTATATGAGGTAACAAAGAAACCGATAGAGGAATCGCAGAACAGAAAGCGGGCTGAAGCCATAAACAAAGTGCTGCCCGGATTCGCTGGCACGACAGAAACGGTGAAGGTGATGCCGCCGACAGGAAAAGATTCCGTAACGCTGAATATGGCGTATGCTGACGGACAGCTATTCGGAGCGGCGGTGGAGACTTACACCGACAAGGGCTTCGGCGGAGCGTTCACGTTGATGGTCGGCTTCGACAGCGAAGGCAAAATCCTCGGAACAGAAGTGCTCTCAGCTTCTGAAACTCCCGGTCTCGGCGACAAAATCAACGCCGACAAAAGCGACTTCTCGAAACAGTTCGCAGGCAAAAACCCTGCGGAGTTCCAACTCAAAGTCAAAAAAGACGGCGGTGACGTTGACGCTATCACAGCCGCAACAATCTCATCAAGAGCATATTGCGATGCCGTTGATAGAGCCTATCAATCATTTATGAAAGCAAAGGAGGAAAGCCATGAGTAAACTTCAGATATTAACAAAAGGAATAATAAAAGAGAATCCGAGCTTGATACTCGTACTCGGAATGTGTCCCACACTCGGTGTGACAACATCTGCCATAAACGGACTTGGCATGGGCGTGGCGACAACATTCGTGCTGCTTCTCTCCAACATTATGATTTCGTTGGTGAAAGGCGTGATTCCAGACAAGGTGCGCATACCATCATTCATAGTCATCATCGCAACATTTGTCTCAATAGTGGACCTGCTCGTGCAAGGTTTTGTGCCGGCGTTGGCTGAAAGTCTTGGGCTTTTCATCCCGTTGATTGTCGTGAACTGCATTGTGCTTGGGCGCGCTGAGGCATTCGCCAGCAAGAACGGCATTTTCGACTCAATGCTCGATGGCCTCGGCATGGGGCTCGGCTTCACGTTGTCGCTTTTCATCATCGGAGCTTGCCGCGAACTGTTAGGAAGCGGTGCCATTTTCGGACACAAGTTCATTGCAGGTGACGGCATTCTCATCTTCGTGCTCGCCCCCGGCGCATTCTTCGTCCTCGGCTTCGTCATGGCGTTGGTGAGACATTTGCAGAACAGAAAAAAATAATCAAAACTTGAAAAAAGATAAGCTATGGAATATATTTTAATGATTATCGGATGCATATTGGTTAACAATATAGTGTTCTCACAGTTTCTCGGCATTTGCCCGTTTCTTGGCGTTTCGGGCAAAACCGGCACTGCGGCTGGCATGGGGGCGGCTGTCACTTTTGTGATGGCTCTCGCGACTTTGGTGACATCTACTGTACATAGGTACATTCTTGTCCCGTCAGGGTTGCAGTTCATGCAGACCATTGTCTTCATTTTGATTATTGCGGCTTTGGTGCAGATGGTGGAAATCAT
>CACYHL010000117.1 GCA_902774205.1 uncultured Bacteroidota bacterium
GGATTTTTGGCAAAACACGACATTTGGGCGAACTCCGCCACCGGATAGTTGAGCATATTGGCGAAATTTTCGATGAACGAGCCGCATCCCGACGAGCATGCCTCGTTGATTTCCAGACGTTTGATGACGCCGTTTTCGATAAACACGGCTTTCATGTCCTGACCGCCTATGTCGAGGATGAAACTAACGTCGGGCATTATCTTGCGGGCGGCCATATAGTGCGCTATTGTCTCGATGATGCCGCTGTGCAGTCCGAAGGCGGTTTTTATCAGATTTTCGCCGTAACCCGTTGTGGCACTGCCTACTATACGCACGTCCTTGCCGTGTTTGCGGGCTTCTTCGCGGAGACGCTTCAAGCCTTCCCAGAAGGCTGTGAAACTGTCGCCGTTGTTGCGGCTATAGTCCTGAAAAACAATATTTTCGTTTTTATCGATAAGAACAATCTTGGTGGTGGTGGAACCGGAATCCACACCGAGGAAACAGTCGAGGCTGTCGAGTTTCTCCCATTCTATTTTTGGCACCTGATGGCTGCCTTTGTCGCGTTTCCATTTTTCGAACTCCTCGTGCGAGCGGAACAGACTCGGCAGACGGCGCGAGGTGGCGTTGAGCAGCATCCCGCCCTCGGATTTTATGGTGGCGAGGATGGCCAAAAGAGACTGCGGTTGCCGCTCGGAGGCGATGGAGATAAGTGCAGAGCCCCACGCAGGGACGAACTGAGCCTTGTCGGAAAGCACACAGTCGTCGTCGGTGAGGTTGAGCTGGTTCATAAAGGCCTTCTTAAGCTGTGGCAAAAAGGCGAACGGGCCGCCGCAGAAAAAGACTTTGGGCATTATGTCGGTGCCGCGCGAGAGCGACGAAATCACCTGAATGGCCACGGCGTTGAACACCGAAGCGGCGATGTCGTTCTTGCTTACGTTGCGACTTACAAGATTCTGAATATCAGTACGTGAGAACACTCCGCAGCGGGAGGCTATAGGGTAGATAGTTTCGGCGGTGCTGGCAAGGGTGTCGAGCTCCTTGGTGTCGACGTTGAGCAGGGCGGCCGTCTGGTCGATGAAAGCCCCCGTGCCGCCGGCGCAGCTGCCGTTCATGCGCATGTCGGGCGACTTGTGTTCCTCGAAGAAAATCATCTTGGAGTCCTCGCCTCCGATGTCGATAAAAGTCCTGATTTCGGGGAATTTGCTTTTCACAAGTTCCGCCGAGGCCACCACCTCCTGCACGAAGTCCATCCCCGACGCTTCGGCGTAGCCCATGCCCACGGAGCCCGTGAGGGTGATACGCAGGTCGCAGTCGCCGAGCTGGTCGAAAAGACGCTGGTAGGCGTCGATGGCAGCCTCGCGAATGTCGGTATTATGACGTTTGTAATTGGAAAACAGGATATTACCCTGCTCATCGACAACCACAAGTTTCAAAGTCGTGGAGCCAATGTCGATGCCGGCGTAATACAACGGTCGGTCGGAGGTAACGGTCTTGGTATCAGTCATATATAACAAAATCTAATAACTCAATTATCAAAACATCGAAAAACACTAAAAACTCAGTTATTTACGCATTTTTCAGGTCGGTAATGGCCTTGGCGGGGTTCTCGGCGGAGAAGACGCTGTTTCCGGCCACGAGCACATCGGCACCAGCCTCGTAGAGCTTGGCGGCGTTGGCGAAGTTCACCCCACCGTCGATTTCGATAAGGCAGGCGGGATTCTTGCGCTGGCACATCTCCCTGAGAGTCATCACCTTGGAGTAGGTATTTTCGATAAATTTCTGTCCACCGAAGCCTGGATTTACGGACATCAGCAGCACAAGGTCGCAGTCCTGCACGGAGTCCTCGAGCAGACTGACGGGCGAGTGCGGGTTGAGCACCACACCGGCTTTCATGCCCGCGTCGCGAATGGCGTTGAGGGTGCGGTTGACGTGGTTGCAGGCCTCGTAGTGGACAGTGAGGATGTCGGCGCCGGCATCGCGGAACGACTGCACGTAACGGGCGGGGTCCACAATCATCAGATGCACGTCGAGCGGCTTGCGGGCGTGCTTTTTGATATGTTTCACCACCGGCTGGCCGAAAGAGATGTTAGGCACGAAAACGCCGTCCATCACATCGACGTGGATCCAGTCGGCGTCGCTGTTGTTGAGCATTTCGATGTCGCGTGCCAGATTGCCGAAGTCGGCGGAGAGCAGCGACGGGGAGATTAGATGGGTGTTCATATTTTAATTTTATCAAATTCAACAATTTATCAATCCTTGTCGTTTTTTAATCTATAGCCTACCCTTTTTCTTGGTTTGGCCTTGGTTTCACGTAATTCGTCCAAAGCATCATTGATGGCTTCTATTTGCACGGCAATTTCCGTATTTAACTGATCTTGCTGTTCATTAATATCATTTTGGTCGTGCAAGATAGTTTCGACATAAGCATTCAGTTGGTCGACTTTATGCGACAACTGCTCGTATTTCAAGTCGGCAGTCTGCATGGCAGCAACAGCGTGACGGATTGCCACAAATGCCCGCATAATATTGATATTAACTTGAATTGCCGTTTCCGAACGCAATACAGAGCTAAGCATTGCCACGCCATATTCAGTAAAAACAAATGGTTTGTATTGTGTTCCGCCCCTTTTTGATGTATTATTTTGTGCCCCTGCAGATTGTGTCGCCAAGTTTGATGTCACAATTTGTGATCTCAAACGCATCCACTCCTCTTCAGTAAGCACAATCAAAAAATCCTCTGGAAAACGGTTAATATTACGCCTTACCGCCTGATTCAAAACCCTCGTTTCAATCCCATAAAGCTCCGCCAAGTCGCGATCAAGCATAACACGCTGTCCTCGAATCTCAAAGATTCTATCTTTGATATAATTGAGGCTTGTCGCTCCAACTGGGACAATATCTTTCTTTCTTTTTGCCATCAGATCTTAATTTTATCAAAGTTTTTACCATACACGCCCTGCACTTTGCTTACGGAAACGAAAGCCGATGGGTCGATACGGTTGATTATCTGCATGACGATGGGTTTGTCGGTACGGTGCGTCATCACGATGAGCACTTTCTGGCTTTGGTGGCTGTAGCAGCCTTCGGCGTCAAGGAGCGTGGCACCGCGTCCCACCTCGGTGGTGATGGCCTGCCCTATCTCGTCGTTTTTCTGCGAAAAGACCATAATCTGGTACGACTGCTTGTTGCCATCTATCACCATATCAAGCACATAGGTCATCGTCACCATGGTGATGTAACCGAAAATGACGTTCTCCAGCTTGCCCGAAACGAAATACGACAATCCGATGATGACAATGTCGAGATACATGATGACCTTGCCGGGGGAGATATTGTAGAACTTAGTAAGTATCAGCGCTATAATGTCGGTACCACCGCTGTTGCCGCCCATGGCGAAAGCCAGTCCTATGCCGCCGCCGCAGACGGCACCGCCGATGATGGCACACATAAAACCGCCGAACTCACTGACATCCAGCCAGTTCTCCACATGTAACACCTGCTGCCAAAGGATGAACGCCAACGACGACATCACTATTCCGAAAATGGTCTTGATGCCGAACTTTGGACCCAAAACCTTAAAGCCGATAGCCAGAAGCACGGCGTTGATAAACAGGTTGAGAATACCGATGGGTATCGGCACCCCAGCAGCGTAGTAGATAACCGACGAGATACCGCTCACGCCGCCGCCCACTATCTTTGCCGGCAACATAAAGGCCGCCCATGCAAAGGTGTAGGTAAGTATGCCGAGAGTTATCAGCACATACGTTATTATTTCGTTTTTGAGGTTTACTTTTCCCTTCATATTTTGCGTTTATATTCTGTGTTTCAATTAAATGCATTACTGCGCGAAGCAAAAAAACTCCGCACTATCAAATCTGCAAATATAACAAAAATAAATGAGTTTTGCAAATTGAAAGATTTTCGGATTTTCAGAGTTTCAGAGTTTCGGATATTTAAAATGCCGTTTTTGTCTCCTTGCCCTGCGGGCAGAGATTTGGTTTTAAACTCATGTTCAGCTTTGCTTCGCGAGATCTGTTGATTTCGTTGAAATAAATGATCGGTGATTCTCTTACATTTTCTCTAGAATATTCTAAGTTTCCTTCTCTTCGTCTGTCATTCGATTGAGGAATCCAACTTATCCAAGAGACCTTGAATGTAAGCAATAGAAGGTTTTCTTTCTGCTAACTTAAAAAAATCTCCTTGCTCTTCAAAATCATACAAATCTATAGCTTTTTGAAACAACCTCAATGTGTACAACAATAATTTAACCCCTACTGAACTATCTGAAAAAAGGGCAGTCTGATAAACCACACAATCATCTCTTTTTAAGACAAACTTATAATTCTCCCCTTCTTCTTCAAGAGCAATTGAATAATTCAACCCTTCATCAATACATCCACAATTTTCACTCTCGGTATGACAATGACTAATAAAAAACAATTTGAAATAATATCGATTTTCAGCTTTATCTTTATAATGGTATAAAACGAAACAATCAAAAACATCTTCTTCTAATTTATCAATATCCAGATGTGAAGACAAATTTCTATCGGAGTTTCTTACCACATAAGATATTGACAGAAGATCATAACCGTTGAGTTTATAACCTTTTACAAATGCTTTAGTATTTTCAACTACTTCATTGCTCATATAACAGCTGTTTTATTTATTGGAACGTCAGTCCCATGACGTTTCTCTTACTTTCTTGGAAATAGTTTTATAATGAATCGTGTTTTTTCTCATAAAACGAAGTTCATTAATCAAACGAACAAATCCTTTCATAATTGTACAAATAAAATAGATAAAAATAGCAGATACTATCATACAAAGAGTATAAACAGCAGAAAACAATAAAATCCACTTCCAATCCTGAGCACTTTCCGGGATACCACCATAATCAAACACAGCAACTATTGAAGAAACAAAGAAACAGACAAGGAATTGTAAAAGATGAACCTCAACAAAAGCTTCTTTAAAGTCACCTAAAGGATTTTTAATAAATTCTCGGACGAACCTCCTGCCACTTATTTTTCCGTTTACTGTTAATGAACATCCAATACTAGTTTGATTTATATTTCCAATCGTAGTTCGCACCCAAATCAGACCATCTGGAGAATTTTGCCACGCTATCCCCTCTGATGACCTAAGCCATTTGCGCAATTTACATGGCACACCCTTACTACAAACGAACTTGTAAATAGATGGGCGCCACGGGTCCTTTCCGGAAATAGTCATTTTTAAGACTTCTTCCATATTTAAACCAGCCTTCTCAACAAGTGTCTTAAACTCTTCTTTTTCATCCCACAACCTTTTTAAATCAATATTGGGTCTAAAAGAAGTAATTCCGCCAACTTTTTCACCCCAATAATAATCATTAACACATACATCATCAACCTTACCGAACTCGACTTCCTTAACTATTTGCTTGACAATTTCAAGTTTTTCATTTCCGCATTTCACATCGTCACATGGTTCATTATGATGCTCAAAACATTCATATTTATAAATAGGTCTAAACAATGTATCAAAATATATGAACACCAAATATATTATACAACAGCCAATTATCATTAAGACAAAAGCCATAATTATGGAAATCAGCGGAGAATCATAATTAACGTTGCGAAATTCCATGTGAGTCAAATCTTTTCCATCCCTGCCTTCCAGAATCATTTTTTCTTTACCCAACTCTACTATATGTATTTCATTACCATCAATAAAAATCCTATCACCAGCAACATGATATTTAGACTGTTTTTGTTCTGAATTATTTAATCCTTGTACAAAAACTTTTCTAGTTCTATCATTGGAAAAAGTAATCAAGCATTTTCAGTCCGAGTTATCCATTTCTTGGATAATATCATCATAGTAATGTCGCTTATTATTAGAAATCTCATAACTGTTCTCTTTATCAAGTTCCCATGTCCCTACAATAAATTCCGAATAATCTTTTTTGCACGAGCTAAAAGCAAGAACGCACAATAATGAAAGTAATAAAAT
>CACYHL010000118.1 GCA_902774205.1 uncultured Bacteroidota bacterium
CGATTATGCGAAGACTTTTCCATAGGAATTCATGATAATATTCGAAAAATGTATCTGCATCAATCAAGCGACCCAATTCGGCCATACAGATTGATAAATCCTTGCGGTATTTTCACAAAACCTCCAACCTGCCCTACCTTATAGCCATTTCCATATATATAGGAAATGGTTGAGTTAAGCGACGGATATAGCTGCACCGATACACTGGTACCGGAAATACTTCTTACAGTCCCTATAACAGCGGGATTACTATTTGTCTGCATCTGGATGGTCTCCTATTAGTTCTGAAAGAAACGTGGTAAAGGCTGAAAAATCGCCGAAGGTAACACGGTCATCCACCTTGGTGAAATTAAAATTGGCGAACTCATTCTTATCATCCTTAAACTTTGACCATTCTCTGCGTTGAGCGCCTATCACCGCTTCCTCATCATGCCACACACTCAAATTGGGGCGTTCTAAGGATCGTTTGACCGCCTCCGGACAGACCAACTTCCCTGTTACGTCTTTCTTCATTTTTCCGAACATCAATGCGACAACATTCGCACTTTGGTTTACTTTCAGAGCATTTATAATTGTATCATTAATGTGTTCGTCGCCAAATGAATAGCCACATACAAACAATACGGCATGTGGTTTTAGCAGAAAATCAAGAATCATGAATATGATGCCAACATGCATTCCCGACACGCATAGTATATGGCTCACGCCGGCAGTGGCGTAGCTTGCCTTGAGTGTAGGCGGCATCGTGTCGTCAGAGCCGAGTAGGATTGCAGTTATCACCGCGTACTCTTCTCCGTCTAAGCCTGTCGTGCGGAACTGTTTTGCGAAAAAAGACTGTAGCTGTGTTGCCGCCCGCCGCACCGAAAACGCTGAGTCGATTTTGCGCCAGCCGCTCGCCTCAACAAAGCCCGTGAAATAGATGCCGCGCCGTTGCAGGAAAAGCCGGTTGTCGAAAGCGAATGGGTTTTGAGGCGGTGGCGCGCGTTCAAGCCTTGTGTTCACTAAGAGACGGTCACCGTGCCGCAGCTTTAGCGCATCGCTATCTTTTCTGACATATAGAATCACTTTTTCCCACACGGGTTCGCCTTTGAGTGTGTTATGTAGCTGTGCCGTTATTTTCACGCTCCTCTCTTTCATGATTGGAGCAGACATCACAGAGATGTCCCAAAAGTGGTTTTCGGTGATTTTGTGCTCTATCGTGGTATCGACTTTAGGGCTGAAATGGAAGTTTGTCAGGAAAAATCCGAGCAAAAATGACGAAAATAGCAGAAAAAACGCTGGCAACCATTGCAATTTGTAAGACAATTTTGCAAATAATATTGCAGAAATTGTTAATAAAATTAGAATTATAGAGATGAATAAAAAGCAGTTTAGTCTTGGAAAATTTCCATAATAGGCAGCAAAAACGCCCAAAATATATGGAATCAGCATTTTGAGAATGGGGTAGCGCTCAGAGTTCATAACAGTTCGTTTTTTCAAATATACAATAAAATGTTAATGGATTCGTCTTCGTGAAAAAATTTTTTGAATCCGTGTGCGGTAAAAGAAAAAAAGTGTATTTTTGCAACATATTTCACTGCGGGGTAGAGCAGTGGTAGCTCGTCGGGCTCATAACCCGGAGGTCGCAGGTTCGAGCCCTGCCCCCGCTACTAAAAAGGGTGTAATTAATTGTATATCAATTAATTACACCCTTTTTCAAGATACTACTGCGCCAAAATTGCGCCAAAACGACTCCTTCCAGATTGCCCCGGCAAAAAATCAGAAAGGAGAAAAAATGCCGAAAATTTTTATCGACTATCGTCCCGCCGAAGTTGTCAGCAATAAGGAGACATACGTTGAATACTATGTGTTGAACCCCTACACGGGCGTGCTGGTGCGTAAGAGAATCAGGTGCAACGGGGTGCACGGCAAATCCGAAAGGATGAAATATGCCCGTATGCTATGCCAGACTGTCAACTCGAAACTGTTTGACGGCTGGAACCCCTTTTTTGACGATATGCCCAACGGCGCTGTCTGCATCGATGAAGCTATCGAGAGTTTTTTGAGGGATAAGTCAAGGACATCGAGAGAATCAACATTGAAGTCATACAGATCATTCTCAAAGATGTTCATTGACTGGCTCTCTGGACACGGGATGCGGAACAGCTTTTGCGCGGCCATTGACAAGCTCCTTCTGTGCAAATATTTGTCATGGTGCGATGCGACAAAAACACTTACAAACAGGTCTTACAACAACTATTGCATTTTTCTGTGCACTCTGTTTGATTACTTTGATAAAAAAGGTTTTACATATTTGCCGACAGAAACACATACGCGCCCGGACCAAAGATGATAGCACCTACACGAATAGCTGAGACTTGGTTGAAAATGCAGGCTGATTTGAATTTGCCTAAAGAATACCAGTTTTATTCCCTGAAGGACACATGGATAACAGAGATGTTAGAGTCGGGTGTGCCGGCAAAATATGTTAAGGAACTGGCTGACCACCATTCACTTGAAATAACAGAAAAGTATGTGCATAAAGCTAATGCAAAGAAAATATTGGAGTGGAACAAACTTGAGTTCTAATGAATTTACGCATTAAATAGATCGTTCCACGCCGAATCCGGTGCTTTGGAAAGTTCGCCGCCAGCGCCCAAATAAATAAAGTATCCCACTAACGAATATATACGAATCTTGCCGCTCTTTGTGACAGTGGCACGGACTCCGTCAGGCAATTTATATACTTTGCCATCAACCTTTATCCCGTCAACATCGCCACTTTTCACCGTATGAACCACGTCTGAATCATCGTCTTTCGCGAGAATATCCTTATCATATTTATTAATTACTTTTGTCCCTTGATGAACCATAGTCATACCCAAAAATATCAAAGCAATTATGCCTAAAAACAAAATTAATATAGGTTCTTTTTTCCAAAAGAATACGGGAATGATAAGCAATAATGTAATATCTGTAAAAAGATAACCGTTTTCATTGCGTTTCAAAAAATGTTTCAATTTCTCCATAAAACAAAATTTATTTTTTCTTTCTAACGGATTTTTGTGTCGTCTTATTCTTCGCTGCTGCTTTTTTTCTTGGAGTATAAATATTTATCCTCATTTTTTAATAGGATAAACTGTTTTCGGGTTTTATTCTCTCCATTTTTTTGATTCGTCATCACCTGACAGGTAAAAATTAATAATTACCGAGGTTATAAATCAAAAATCCTTGCGCATCGCGCAGGGCTTTTTTTGTAGACGATCCAAACATGGCGTTGGTATTTGTGTGTTGTAGAGACGTTCCATGGAACGTCTCTACAGGGCAACGACAACAGTCACAAGGATTTTATTGTGGTTTCTAACGTCACACATTAAGACACAAGAATTTATTACGGTTGGGTCGTATAGACGAGAGGATTTGTGTGTTGTACGTGACAAAAAAACGCCGTTCTCCCAGACAGCGTTTTCTGTTTTACTACCTCCATTTTCTTGATTCATCATCACTTGACAATTTTTTTGTATCAATGTAAATGGCAGCAAATCTATGTTTTGTAATTTTTTTTTTTGAATAAAAACCATAACTGTTTTCGAAGTACTTATAAATTATGTTTTGACTGGTAGTTAGTATAATTTTTCAGTATTATCATATTTTTCTAAAAATTTGTTTTAATAAAAATCCAATCATGCGCAGGGAAGCCTCTTGTACCAAAAAAAAATACCATTGAGGATGTAAAAATAGCAAACAATAAACTGACAATCACAGTTATCGCGATAAAATAAATTTTATTTTTTATTGTTTTTTTCATCAAAATGCGCGTTTTCATATTCTTTATCATTGGGGAATGCAGTCATTTTCATAGAATAAATAGATGTCCCCATTTTGTTTTACTACCTCCATTTTCTTGATTCATCATCACAGAATCTGCTATTAATTTCTTTAAATTCATACTACCTTAATTTTTAGTTCGCTATACCTAAACCTACCAACTCATCGTCGGTGAGAAAATTATCTGCCTCTGAAGTTGAGTTCCACCTAGAAGTGGTAAGCCATAAGCATCCTTAGGAAAGTTTTCCTGAGGGACTGCTGGAACAGTCTTGTAATCATCTCTCAAACAAATGTAAAAATGATATAAGCCATTCTGAGTATAATGGTCAAACACATCCTCTGACGAGGTCACGCACCACTTCGCAATGTACTTGTTATAAGGCTCGAGGTCTTCATGAGACTCTATCTCCACGATATCATACAAATGATCTGCATTCAATACCTCCCCTTCTGCAAAACCTTCCGTCATTCCAACCATGTCGAGAACTTCTTGGTAAGAACACTCATCACCAGTCAAAAAACTAACGAAGTTTTTGTCAAGAGCATCAATTGCTGGAGAGTTTTGAAGAACTCTCAACAACAAATTAACCTTAGAATAATCCTTGTCTAACTCTGGATTTAAGTCACCCTGGGTAAACCAACGAACTATACCTTCAACGTACTTTCTAAGAGCTCCCTTGAGATTTGGAACCTTCTCGTAGAGATCTAAAATGAATGCCTCAGACTCATCTTGAGAAAAACCTAGACTTCTCAATCTACCAAGAGCAGCATGTTTAGAACGCTGCTCTACACCATCCATTATTTTCTTTAAATTCACCTTAACTGGTTTTACTAAAACTTGAATAGTTTGTTTTACTACCTCCATTTTCTTGATTCATCATTACTTAAACTACTTTTGTTTTTTTAAGCAGTCATAATAAACCCTATTAAACATCTCCTCATCAAATGTCCTACTTGGAAAATCCAAATCTTCTGAAAATTGATTGCCGGATATGTCAGTATATGTTATTCGACAATCATTATTCATATTTACCATTACATCAACAGCATTTAGTATGGCTATGGATCTCTTGTCAAAAGTGTCATTTGGATGAATGCAATTGGTCGGGAAAGTAGCAATTCCATCAGATATTTTCAAGCAAACCATGTCATTGAAGACATAGAAGCTATCAACATTACAATAATTTAATTTAGCGCACATAATACCATAAATTCTTCCTCCACAATCATATTGCTTTATTGATATTATTTTCCCTTTAAATTTAAGATCTTTAAATGTATTAATAGTTTGACTTCTATATTTATCTCTGTAGTGATGTGTGTGAATTATTTCAAAAAAAACAAGGGAAAAAAATACTACAATAAATAATAATAATGTTATTATAGTATTTTTATTTCGGATCGTGTTTCCCATAATAATTTACAAATAAATATAATCCCCAAATCAAATTGTACCGCTTCTGTTTTACTACCTCCATTTTCTTGATTTATCATTACTTATGTTTTGTAACGACTTTATTATAAGTTTATTGCATAGTATCCTTATTGAAAAAATCAATCAAATTGTGAGGTTGTGGCAACCCTATACCCTTTTTCGACGGGAAGGCGGCCAAAATGACCAAAACATAACAAAGCGACTTTTTCAGAATATAAAGTCCGTGTTTAAAAATTTTGACTTGTTGTCTTTTACGATTTCTGTGAAGATTTCTTTATTGAGGTCTGTGCCTTTTGTCGCGACTAAAGTCCTGATAGAGAACACTCTGAGCGCGTCAGAGACGGAAAGAGTGCCCTCGGCGGAGTCTTTTCTGCCTGTGAACGGGAAAATGTCTGGTCCGCGCTGGCACTGCGCATTGACGTTGACACGGCAAACCTGATTCACTAAAATGTCAATAAGATGGGCTATCTGCTGGCTGTCTTTCCCGAAAATGGACGCCTGCTGCCCATAGTTCGACCCGATGACATAATTCAGAGGCTCGTCCACATCTTTGAATGTCACGACAGGGATGATTGGCCCGAACTGCTCTTCGCGGAAAACCGCCATCGTCTCGTTTACGTTTTTAAGAATTGCAGGGAAAAACAGCGATTTGTAGCGTTTCCCGCCATTGGGGTTTACAACCGTTGCGCCTTTTGACACGGCGTCAGCAATCATTTCGGTGAGGTAGTCGGGTTTGCCGGCTTCAGCCAATGGTGTTATGCTTACACCATCTTCCCAAGGCAGACCAATTGTGAGATTTTCAACCGCTTCAGAGAGCTTTTGCAGGTATGACTCGGCAATGTCTTCATGTACGAATATGATTTTCAGCGCGGTGCAGCGTTGTCCGTTGAATGAGAGCGAGCCCAACAAAGTCTCCTTGACGGCGGTGTCGAGATCTGCATCTTTGAGGATTATTGCGGGGTTCTTGGCATCCAAGCCCAAAACGCATTTCAGACGGTGCGGGTGCGGATGCTCTTTCTTCAACACATCAGCGACCTTGCTTGAGCCAATGAAAGCCAGCACGTCAACTTTGCCCGACTCCATGATTGGGGTGATGACCTCTTTTCCGCGCCCGTAAATGGTGTTGACAACACCTGCGGGGAACGCTTCGCGGAAGGCGTTGAGGAGCGGGGTGAGCAGCAGCACGCCAAGCTTCGGCGGTTTGAATACGATGGTGTTGCCCATGATGAGAGCCGGTATCAGCGTTGTGAATGTTTCGTTGAGCGGGTAGTTGAAAGGTCCCATGCACAGTACAACCCCTAACGGCGCGCGCCTGATTTGCGCGAGAATGCCTTCGGAGATTGTGAAGCGCGAGCTGCTGCGGTCGAGGTCTTTCATCGCCTCTATTGTGTCGTTGATGTAGCCGACTGTTCTGTCAAATTCCTTGTATGAGTCTTGCAGCGACTTGCCGATTTCCCACATCAGAAGGCGGGCGATTTCATCACGCTGCTCTTTCATCATCAGGACGAATTTCCTCATGCAGTTGATGCGTTCAGCCACGCTCATCGCCGGCCATTCGCCGTAGCCGTGGTTGTACGCCTGCACCGCCGCGTCAAGTGCCGCCATCGCTTCTTTTGTCCCCATTTTCGGGTAAGTGCCGACTATATGCCCGTGTTCGTCGTCTTCAGCGGTGAATATTGGTGAGATGACTTGGTGCAAGTCGCCGTGCCATTCGCCCAATTTGCCGTTAATCAGATATTTGGATGTGAATTTTGTGGTTTGTGGCAGAAATTTGCTGTCAATTGATTCGTATGGAACGAAAATTTTCTTTAAATCTTTCATATATCTTGTATAATTAGTTGTTCTATAATAAGTTACATATTTTAGAATGGCAGAATCTTGTCGCTTTTCGCCTTCCTTTTCTCTTCGCGTTTCTGGTAGCGCTCCTCGGCTTTTCTCAGACTCTCCTCGTCGAATTTTATCTTTCCGAATTTTAGTGACAATGCGCTGATTTGTGTGGCGCGGCGGTTGAGGTAAGCGGTCGGTTTTGCTGGGTTGCGTTTTAGTGGGGCGGGGTAGCAGGCGGTTATCAGTGCTGCCTCACGGCGTGTTAGCGATTTCGCGCTTTTGTGAAAATAGTGTTGCGATGCCGCCTCGCATCCGTAAATGCCGTCTCCCATTTCTATGACGTTCAGGTAAACCTCCATTATTCTCTCTTTGCTCCAGAAATGTTCTATCAGAAAGGTGAAATATACCTCGCAGCCCTTACGCACCCATGAGCGGCTCGGCCACAGAAAGACGTTCTTTGCTGTCTGCTGCGATATTGTGCTCGCGCCGAGTTTGCGCTTTCCCTTTTCATTCTCTTTCATCGCTCGCTCAATCGCCCCATAGTCAAACCCGTTGTGTCCGAGGAAGTTATTGTCCTCAGCTGCAATGGCGCACACGACCAAATTGGGTGAAATGTTCTCCATGTCAACCCACTGTTTTTCAATTGGGGCATCGTTCTTGACTTTTCTTATGAGCATCAGCGGTGTTACAGGCGGATTCACCCAACGGTAGAGTAGCGGCAACAGAACGCTGATGAGAACCACCGCCAGAATTATTTTCAGAAGTATGGTTAAAAATCTCCTGCCACCTTTGCCGGATTTCTTTGCTTTTGTGTTATTGCCTTTTTTTGCAGCCATGAGAATCTTGGTTTATTCCGAATTTTGCTGCAAAGATACTCAATTTTGCACTAAATCTGCCTTTCGCACGTGTCACTTCTTATTCCATATCAGAATAGATTGACTTGTCAAATTGCTCTTTTGCGTAATCTATTGTGATACTGATGTTTTTCTTCTTGCTTGATGGTGCATCGTACATCAGGTTTGTCATAATCTGTTCGACTATTGAACGCAGTCCGCGGGCTCCGAGTTTCAGCTCTACAGCTTTGTCAACGATGTAGTCAATGGCGGACTCGTCAAATTTCAGAGTGATTCCGTCTAATTGTAACAACTTGATATACTGCTTGATGAGGGCGTTTTTCGGTTCAGTGAGAATTCGTTTCAGTGCTGTCTTGTCAAGCGCGTCCAAGTGCGTCACAACAGGGAAACGTCCGCACAGCTCCGGAATGAGCCCGAAGGTCTTCAAATCTTGCGCCGACACATATTTCATAACATTGTTCTTGTCGAAAACCTTGTTGTCGGCTTTGTAGCCAATGACGTGCGTGTTCATTCGCTCAGCGATGATCTTGTCCATGCTGTTGAATGCGCCGCTGCCGATGAAAAGTATGTTCTGTGTGTTGACTTCGATGAATTTCTGTTCGGGGTGCTTTCTGCCACCTTGCGGCGGAACGTTCACCAATGAGCCTTCAAGCAGTTTCAGCAGAGACTGCTGTACGCCTTCGCCGGCAACATCTCGCGTAATTGACGGATTCTCAGCCCCTTTGCGGGCGACCTTGTCGATTTCGTCAATGAATACAATACCGCGTTCGGCTTTTTTCACATTATAGTCAGCCGCCTGAAGAAGCCGTGTTAGAATGCTCTCAACATCTTCGCCCACATAGCCAGCTTGTGTGAAGACAGTAGCATCTGCAATGCAGAACGGCACATCTAACATCTTGGCTATAGTCTTGGCTAACAGGGTTTTGCCTGTGCCGGTGTCGCCAATCATTATAATGTTGGATTTTTCGATCTCAACGGAGTCATCAGCGACTTTAGTGGCGGATTTGATCCTTTTGTAGTGATTGTAAACCGCTACAGCAATGACTTTTTTCGCCTCATCCTGCCCAATCACATACTCGTCAAGTTTTTCCTTGATTTCGTGTGGCTTGATGAGTTTGAAGTTTTCAGTGAAAGATTTTTGTTCTTTCTTTTCCTCTTCATTCAAAAAATCTTGTAATATGAGGTTGCCGTTTTTGAGACAGTCTTCGCAAATGCTCGCGCCTTGCAGTCCTTTCAGTAAAATTTTGTCACGTCCTATGTTCTGTCCGCAGAAACTGCATTGGTTGTCGTTAGGGTTGAATTTTGCCATTTTTAATGTTTGTCAGCTATCAGTACTTCGTCAATCATTCCGTATTCTTTTGCTTCAGATGCTATCATCCAGTAGTCGCGGTCGCTGTCTTTCCACACTTGTTCATAGTCTTTGCCTGAGTGTTTTGCGATGATTTCGTAGAGTTCTTTTTTGAGTTTCTGAATCTCTCTCGCTTCGATTTCAATGTCGGAGGCTTGACCCTGTGTGCCGCCCATCGGCTGATGAATCATGACACGGGCGTGCGGCAGTGCGAAGCGCTTGCCTTTGGCGCCGGCGCATAGCAAAACAGCGCCCATAGAAGCTGCCATGCCTGTGCAAATGGTTGATATTTCTGGCTTTATATATTGCATCGTGTCATAGATGCCAAGTCCGGCATATACGCTTCCGCCGGGGGTGTTCATATATATTTGTATGTCTCGCTCCGTATCTTGCGATTCGAGAAAGAGCAGCTGAGCCTGTATGATGTTCGCAACATCATCGTAAATGGGAACTCCAAGGAATATGATTCTGTCTTTCATCAAACGTGAGAAGACGTCCAACTGCGTTATATTCATCGGACGTTCCTC
>CACYHL010000119.1:0-5736 GCA_902774205.1 uncultured Bacteroidota bacterium
AACCAGTTGATAATGAGGTTGAAAGCGATGAGGAGAGCGTGCCACAATACATCGGGCTGTTCAACACTGGTGCGTATCAGGAGTCGGTGGGCGGCTACGGCGGCATACAGCACTGCCTCACACCCGCGCCGAAACACATCATCATCTATCTTGACGAGGATGGCGAGATTTGCACGAAACTTTTCGCTAAAGAGCAGAGTTACAAATCGATGTTGAAAATATTAGGATACTAATCTGGCTTTACATTAATTTATAATGAAGAAAAAAATTCTTTTTATCTGTCTTGGAAACATCTGCCGAAGCCCGATGGCTGAGTTTGTGATGAAGAAAATGGTCGAGGAAGCGGGCGTCGCTGACAATTACGAAATCGCATCAGCAGCGACCAGCACTGAGGAGGCAGGCAATCCCGTATATCCACCCGCGCGCCGCAAACTCCAGGAGCATGGTATAAGCTGCGCTGGCAAGACCGCCCGCCAGATGACACGCCGCGACTATGAATATTACGATTACATCATTGCTATGGAAAAACGCAACGTGCGCGACATAAACAGAATCATCGGGAGCGACAGCGAAGGCAAAATCTCTCTGCTGATGGACTACACCGGCACCCCGCACGATGTCGCCGACCCTTGGTACACAGGCGATTTCGACTCCACATGGAACGATGTCGAACAAGGCTGCGCGGGACTGCTCAATTTATTGGAGACAAAATAAGCAAACGTATTCATTATTTGATTATTTTTGCCCTTTAATTTTTGCCACGAAAAAATAACCGAAAAACCAAAGAATATGACAAAATTAGGAATCAGAATTGAAGACAAATACGAGGCAGAACGCCGCACAGCAATCACACCGGCACACGCAAAACGGCTGATCGACAAGCACAATATTGAAATACAATTCATGCCATGCAACAAGCGGGTTTTCAAAAATGAGGAGTATATAGCGGTAGGCTGCAAGCAGGTTGATAACCTTTCTGAACCTAATGTCATTTTCGGCGTGAAGGAGATTCCGTCATCTTTCTTTGAAAAAGGAAAAACATACATTTTCTTTTCGCATACTATAAAAGGCCAGCCATACAATATGGGAATGCTACGCAAAATGATGGATATGGGCTGCAATCTCATTGACTATGAAAGAGTTGTCGATGACAACAACCGCCGTCTCATCTTCTTCGGACGTTTTGCAGGGCTTGCGGGAATGATCAACTCACTGTGGTCTTTGGGCATGAGACTTCGTGAAAAAGGCATTGAGACCCCGTTCACAAAAATCAAACACGCCTGCGAGTACAACTCTCTTGAAGAGGCTGAGGCTGTCATCAAAGAGGTGGGCGAAGAGATACGCAAAAACGGTCTGCCGAAAGAGATTTCGCCGCTCGTAATCGGCTTCAACGGCTACGGCAACGTTGCCAAAGGCGCGTGGGAAATATCTGACCTGCTGCCTGTTAAGGAGATTTCGCCGAAAGAGCTGCTAACCCTTCGATACGGAGCCACCGACAACAAAACCATCTACAAGGTTGTGTTCAAAGAGGAAGACCTTTACAAGACAAAAGACGGTTCAGCTTTCGAGCTCCAGCATTTCTACAACAATCCCACCCTTTACGCCGCACAATTTGAGCAGTATGTTCCTCACTTGGACGTTTTGGTGAACTGCATCTACTGGAATCCTCAATCAGAGCGGCTTCTCACTAAAAAATATCTCAAAGAGAACTGGAACCGCGCTGACTTCCACCTCTCCGTCATCGGCGACATCACCTGCGACCCCAACGGCTCTATCGAATCAACACACGAAGGCACCCCGATTGAGAACCCTGTCTTCGTTTATAATCCTGATACTCAAGAACCCACGTATGGATTCAAGGGTGACGGCATTCTCACAATGTCTGTTGACATCTTGCCGAGCGAGCTGCCACGCGAATCATCGTGCGCATTTGCTGACGCGCTCGAACCATACATCAACGAGATAGTCACTTGCAATTACGACATGCCATTCGAAGAACTCGCGCTGCCGAAACCTATCAAACGAGCTATGATTCTCCACAAAGGCAAGCTGACACCAGAATACGAATACATCGCAAAATACTTATAGTCAATTTGTTAACACTTTTAAAAACAGAATAATTATGTCTAAAGAAGTGTATGAATTATGGCCTGAATTGGAATGGATAGAAGACGCGCAGCTCCGCGAAAAGACTGCGAAAGTGTGGGAACTCGCGCTGCAAAAAAGCGTTCTCACCATTGATGACCTGAAGCGGATTCCGTTCACACTACTCTGCGGCCCGAACCTGAAAGTAACTTTCATGGATCACAAGCGTTCAGTGGTGCACATTGCCAAAGATGCGGGCGAAAAGATTAACGCGATGTACCACGGCGAGCTGCCTGTCAACATGGACGTGCTCATATCGGGCGCGATTTTGTGCGATGTGGGGAAGCTGTTGGAGTACGAGCTTAAAGACGGCAAAGCTGTTCAGGGCACTTACGGAAAATACCTGCGGCACCCGTTCTCAGGGGTCTCGCTCGCCGAGCAGTGCGGCGTACCCGCGGAGGTGTGCCACATAATAGCCACCCACGCCGGCGAAGGCAACCTCGTGAAAAGGACCACCGAGGCTTATATTGTCCACCACGCCGACTTTATGACATTTGAGCCGTTTAAGGCAATGGCGAACTAACACACTCTATATTTTTTCAACATCAAATAAAAAGATGAAAAATAATCTTGATAGGTTGTTTTTTTTCACTACCTTTGCACCCCAATCTGAAATCAATTAAAAACATAAAAAACAAATTGCCATGAAAGACGATATTTCAATGAGTTTGAACCCGTTGGTCAAGTTTTTGAAGAAACCCCAAAAAGAGTTTACCAAAGCTGACATTATCAGATATATGGAGGATAATGAGGTGAGTATGGTGAATTTCCGCTATGTCGCCGGTGACGGAAAGCTGAAATCCCTGAACTTTGTTGTCAACAGCCGCGACTATCTCGAACAGATTCTCTCATGCGGCGAACGCGTTGACGGTTCCAACATCTTTCCAGCAACAATCCATGCAGGCTCAAGCGACCTTTACGTGATTCCGCGTTTCAGCACGGCTTTTATAGACCCGTTCTGCGAACGCCCGACAGTGTCGTTCCTCTGCTCATATTTCGACAAGGACGGAAAACCTCTTGAGACATCACCTGAGTACGTTTTAAGACAGGCTCACGAGTCTTTCACCCGCGTAACAAACATGAAGTTCCAAGCCATGGGCGAACTCGAATATTATGTCATCGGTGACCGCGAAGATCTTTTCCCGACACCAGACCAGCGCGGCTACCACGAAGCATCGCCGTTCGCAAAATTCGAGCAGTTCCGCACAGAGTGCATGTACTATATCGCACAAACCGGCGGACTTATCAAATATGGTCACTCAGAAGTCGGCAACTTCACATTGGGAGACAAAATTTATGAGCAGAACGAGATTGAATTTCTTGTCACCGACGTGGAAGATGCGGCAGACCAGCTTGTTATAGCGAAATGGATTATCAGAAGTCTTGCTTACGAGTATGGTCTTGATGTGACGTTCGCGCCGAAAATCACAGCAGGCAAAGCTGGTAGCGGCCTCCACATACACACCCGCATTGTTGACAAACACGGTGTGAACAAGATGGTTGACAAAGGCAAGCTCAACTCTATCGCAAAAAGCGCGATTGCCGGTTACATGACCTGTGCTTCGTCTCTCACGGCATTCGGCAACACCAACCCGACATCTTATTTCCGCCTCGTCCCGCATCAAGAGGCACCGACCACAGTGTGCTGGGGCGATAGAAACCGCTCCGTCCTCGTGCGCGTGCCGCTCGGCTGGACTACAAAAAACGACATGGTTGCAGCAGTCAACCCGCTCGAACGTCCACTAAACAAGGATCACTCCGTGAAACAGACCGTTGAGTTCCGTTGTCCTGACGGCTCCGCAGACCTCTACCTGCTGCTCGCAGGCCTCGTGGTCGCCGCCCGCCACGGCTTCGAAATGGAAGGCGCGCTGAAACTCGCCGAAAAGACCTACGTTGACGTGAACATCCATCAGGAAGAGAACAAGGGCAAGCTGAAGAGCCTCGAACAGCTTCCGGCATCGTGCTGGGAATCAGCGGAGGCTCTCGCAGCCCACAGAGCGATATTCGAGAAATATGGTGTTTTCAGCCCCGAAATGATTGACGACATCATCAAAGGACTTAAATCTTTCAACGACAAAAACATCCGTAAAGAGATAGAAAAGAATCCTGACAAAATGTTGGAGATTGTAAACACCTTCTTCCACTGCGGATAATATAATATTTTGAAAATGAATATATTACAGAACATACTTCTCGTCCTGATTCCAAGCTTGGCGGTGTTTCTCACATCGTTCTTCTCCATAAGGTTCTTCATCAAAAACGAACAGAAAAAACAGCTTTTAGAGCTCAAACACAATTCACGCTCTGTGATAGCGCCGCTGCGGCTTCAGGCTTACGAGAGAATGGCTCTGCTGCTCGAGCGCATCGACCTTAACCGGCTTGTAATCAAGATGAACAACCCTGAGTTAAACGCCATGCAATTCCAGATACTGCTCACCTCTTCCATACGGAGCGAGTTTGAGCACAACCTATCGCAGCAGATTTACTTCTCAACAGACTTGTGGAATCTGATAAAAACCGCTGAGGAGACGACCATCAACATCGTTAACCAAAGCGCGGCGCAACTCTCCGCGGATGCGCCGTCACTTGAGCTCGCCAAGCTGATTCTCATGCGCGTTGCTGAATCTGTCCCAACCGCCCAAGCTATGGCAGCCCTCAAAGCAGAAATTCAAGAAGTGTTCTGAATTAATACGTTTTTTAACTACTTTATAAACGTGGATTGTTCAAACGTCCACGTTTTTTTGTAATTTGACGGCATACGCACATTCCGTACGAGTAAACAAACTGATTAAATCAACCCCATTTTGCTGAAGATGACTCTCAGTTCTTCCATTGTCTGGACTTTCACCTCGCGGGCCTTGCTGCCGTTTGACGGACCGACAATGCCGAATTTCTCCATCTGGTCCATTATGCGGCCGGCGCGGTTGTAGCCAAGGTTCATCTTGCGCTGTATCAGCGATGTGGAACCTTGCTGCGATTGCACGATTAACGTAGCGGCGTCCATAAAACAAGAGTCTATTTTCCCATTGTCGGCGAACTCTTCGTTGGCTGAGTCTTCTGAGTCGTCAGCATATTCTGGCAGCATGAACGCTGTTTCGTATGACTGCTGGTCGGCGATGAAAGATGTGATAGCCTCAACCTCAGGCGTGTCAACAAAAGCGCATTGCAGGCGGAGCAGGTCGCTGCCGGTTGAGAGGAGCATGTCGCCTTTGCCCACAAGCTGGTCGGCGCCAGTAGCATCCAAAATGGTCTGCGAGTCGATACGCGCGACCACGCGGAAGGCGATTCTTGCAGGGAAATTACCTTTGATATTACCGCTGATAATCTTGACAGTGGGGCGCTGTGTCGCGATTATCAGGTGGATTCCGCAGGCACGCGCCAACTGCGCAAGACGCGCTATCGGGTGTTCGACCTCTCGTCCTGCGGTCATTATCAAATCTCCAAACTCATCAATAATCAACACTATATAAGGAAGATAGCGGTGTCCGTTTGCCGGCGACAACTCCCTGCGGCAGAATTTCGCATTGTACTCTTTTATGTTGCGCACTTTTGCGGTCTTAAGCAGGTCATAGCGTGTGTCCATCTCTATGC
>CACYHL010000119.1:5744-9249 GCA_902774205.1 uncultured Bacteroidota bacterium
GCATCCTCCTCATCTGGAAGTTTCGCAAGAAAATGTTTCTCTATTATAGCATAAAGATTGAACTCCAATTTTTTAGGGTCAACAAGCACGAATTTAAGTTCTGACGGGTGTTTCGAATAAAGCAATGATGTTATAACTGCGTTCAGACCGACAGATTTGCCCTGTCCTGTCGCCCCCGCCATGAGCAGGTGCGGCATTTTCGCAAGGTCGCATACAAACGGCTCATTGCTGATGGTCTTGCCAAGCCCGATGGGAAGGTCGTATTTGTTGTTCTGGAATTTGTCAGAGGCGATGATTTCACGCATGGAGACGATTGTCGGGACCTTGTTCGGCACCTCGATCCCGATAGTGCCCTTGCCCGGTATCGGGGCGATGATACGGATTCCCAAAGCCGAGAGGCTGAGCGCGATGTCGTCCTCAAGACTCTTTATCCTGCTGATTCTCACACCTTCTTCCGGAACAATTTCATACAGAGTTACTGTCGGCCCGATTATGGCTGAGATTTTTGTAATGCCGATTTTGAAGCTTTTCAGAGTGTTTTCAATGCGGATTTTGGTCTCTGTCAGTTCTTTGCGTTGCGCCTCCGGCGAGATGGTCGCGCTTGTGTGCGGGTCGAGGCAGTCTATTGGCGGGAACTGATATGTTGAAAGGTCTTTCCGCGGGTCGTATGGTTCAAGATTGCGCACATCTTCAGCTGTAAGTTCATGAGGCTCGGTATTTTCTTGTTCATCATCTGATTTCTCCTCCTCATTTTCAGTTTCATTATTGTCATTCGTAGGATTGGTGATTATCTCAAAATCCACACTTGAGGTATCATCATCTGAATTCCCATCTTGTTGGGAATCCCACGGCGCAGGCTCATCTTTTTTATTATCATCTTTATTTTCATCGTCATTTGTAAAATGAATGGTATTATCTCCGTTAATACCTGATTTTAAGCTATTTAAGTCAGCAATATAAGGGTCATTCTTGTCATTGTCTGATTTGCTGTCACCGCTTTCTTTATCCTCACCTGCTCTCTTTTTGTTGTATGAGCCCGATTTTTCATCTTTGACATCCTTACTGTTTTTTATGGCAGAAACAATGGCTGTCCATATAGCAGCCAGCCCCCCTCCAATGGCTATAAACAGTGTCTTTATAGACATCTGATAACAGAGAATAAGCAGTATCAATGCGGTGACAACGGCTATAAGCGCAGTGACCAATTTGCCGGTAGCTTGCAACAGGGCTTGTGAAGTGAATAGTCCGAAAGAGCCTGAAAGGTACTCGTATGGCGTGTTGAATACAAAAAGCCCTGTAGCGAAAGAGAGCCATGCCATCGTCAGAAGAGTGGTTATTGATATTTTGAAGATTGAGATTGGCGTTTCGTGGCGTTTCAGGGTTATGCCGATAAGTTGCAGACCGTAAAGGAAAAACAGCAAAACAAAGCCGAGAGAGGCGAATCCGAAAGTGTAATCGGTGAAGAGATGTGCAATGTGTGCGCCGGGCGAGCGGGCGAGGTTGTGCGGGGGCAGGTCTTGGTCTGTGACGTGTGCTATGTCATACTCATGTGTGAAAATGTACGACCCGACAGAGACCAACAGCAGCAGCGCAAACGCGACTAAAAGAAGTCCGTAAACTTTTATCATTCCATCGCTGCCCATAAATGCCATGAATGATTTTCCGCCATTCTGCTTGGAGTTGGATTTTTGTTTCGATTTTCCCCCTTTGTGATGCTTCACGACCCTTGCGTTTTTTATGACGGGCACGCTGCTTTTCCGGCGGTTTTTATTGCCTTTCGGTATATTGTGGTATGTTGTACGCATAAAACTGCTTATTTTGCTTTTTTACAGAAAATAGCAAAAATACCGAATAATTTCTTCATTTTCAAAAGATAGAATATTCTTTTTTCAACAAAAAAATGTGTAAAAACAGCATAAAAATCCATACAATAAACAAATACCTGTAAGCACTCTATTTTCTCCCCTATTTTTGAAGTTATTTTGCGAATTTGGGAGTGAAAAAGTTTCATTTTTTTTTAATGGAAATAGATAATAAGCAAATAAATCACTGTTAATAACTTCAGATCATCTGTTGATAAACCAAAATATAATAGCGACTAATCCTTACATAAATCAAATATCTTTAACACAAATGCACTTTGTTCATAATTCATAATAATAAAATCTTCCTCAACAGAATTTTCTTTTTTTTATCATTATTTTTAAAAGACTGTGTACCAATTATTTGATAATTACACATTTTGCGCAACGAATATAAATTTTAATATGCACACCATGGGACATTTTTACAGAATTTTTTCCCTTTCTTTTATTTGTTCCTTTATATTATTAGCTGCTGATTCACAGACAATTACAAATAGTTATTCTTTTACATGGAAATACGATACAGCTTATACCATGCAAAATGGTTATAAAAATTTCTCATACACAGGCTCCGCACAGACTTTCACAGCTACCCCTGGAACTTACACGTTAGAAGTTTGGGGGGCACAGGGAGGAAGAGGATTGGATAACAGTTCTAATGCTGGTACTGAATCAACATATCCAGCTGCAAAAGGTGGTTATTCTGTTGGTGTTCTTACACTTACACATAATGCGACTTTATACATTTATGTCGGTGGACAGGGAACAAGTGGCTCTGGATCAGGCTCTTTAGTTTCAGGAGGATTTAATGGCGGTGGCAATGCCCCTTATACAGGACATTCGGGCTCAGGAGGTGCCTCTGGGGGTGGCGGAACAGATGTTCGAATAGTCTCTGGCACATGGAATAATTCTGCCGGCTTATTATCCAGAATTATTGTTGCTGGCGGCGGCGGTGGCACTGGTTATCCAGGCGACAATAATACACCTGGACATGGTGGCGGGACAACTGGAATAACGGGAACTGCAAGTTCCTCTTCCTCTTCTTCAGCGACTGGAGGCACACAAAGTAGTGGTGGCACTTGTTCAGGTTCTTATGGTGGTGCAGATGGCAATACTGGAGCTTTTGGATATGGGGGAAATGGCGGCACAAGCGGCACAAGTGCTTCCGGAGGTGGTGGCGGTGGAGGTTGGTATGGTGGAGCCGGTGGAAAATCCGGTAGTGCAAATAGTTGTAAGAATGCTGGCGGCGGTTCCGGTTACGTGCTAACCTCATCATCTTATAAACCAGCTGGTTACACTCCAACTTCAGATTATTACATGACTTCCGCAAATTCAATTGCAGGAAATACAACCATGCCCGCACCAGGTGGCGGCAACGAAACGGGGCATAGCGGCGATGGTTTCGCAAAAATCACTTACAATTTCAAAGCCGTGGATCATATCGACTCATCTATATCCCACATCTACGTCACAACAACAATCACCGATTTCGTGTGCAAAAACGGAGTGTATAACAAATACGGATTCACTGTGAACGGGAACGACCTGTCAAGCGGGGTGCACACATACACAAACCATTTCAGCTATGGGAACACCGACAGCACAGTCATTTTGAATATAACCATTAAACCTGACGTTAC
>CACYHL010000119.1:9259-9674 GCA_902774205.1 uncultured Bacteroidota bacterium
CCAACGGTGAGACATACACGACATCAGGGATCTACACCCACACTTTGGTATCGCAAGAAGGCTGCGACAGTTCAATAATTCTCGCCCTCACAATTTACGGCCCTTCAGGCATAGACGATAAGGAGGCCCGTACCGCAGAATTTCTAATTACCCCCAACCCATCAAATGATTACATTGACATCACAAACAACACTCATTCTGATATTGAGATACAATTATACAATTCTTTCGGGCAGAAAAAGCTGTCACAAAAATTAACCAGCAAGACTACAAGAATCCCTTTAACCAACTATCCTTCAGGTACTTACTTTATCAATTTCAGCAATAACGGAAAAGTGATAAAAACCACAAAATTCATCAAAAGCAGATAAATACGGGGTAATTCTGATAAGGAATGAGGAATGAGAAAACGTGG
>CACYHL010000120.1 GCA_902774205.1 uncultured Bacteroidota bacterium
GGTGGGGCTCTAAAAAACGAATACCGCGGCGCAACAATTGACAAATATTGTTCGCACATAGACATCTCAAAAACAATTTTGAAACAACTTGGCTTCACAACATCGCAATACATTTGGAGTCAGGATATTATGAATCCCTACGCCAAAAGTGCGACTCCCGTGGAAATTCCTAACGGTTTGGGATGGATAAGTTCCGAAGGGTACATCAGATATGACGGGCAGTGGAAGACATTCCCGACCATAAACGGGTACGAAGATTCAACTGCGCTCAACACTGCAAAGACCGCTGTATCGGCGTATCTTCAGGTGCTTTATCAGAGGTATTTGGAGATGTGAGGGAAAAGGAAATAGAAATTTCCTTTGCTGGAGAAGAAGTTCTCTAATTCGATTTTTAACAGCATAAAACCACTATTTTTGAAAAATCGCAGCAAAAAAACAAATTAAAATCGAAATTTTTTGTCAAAGATACTGTTTGCGTGAGTAAAAAGTGTATTTTTACATCGTTAAATTTTCTGTTCATATTCATCGGACTTTGTATGGTCTGATAATATGTTCCAATAGAACAAAATAATGAATTTTGTAGTCATTGCAACAAATAAACGTTATCATGGATTATTACTATTCTGATGGACAAAATAAATATGGTCCTTTTTCAATTAATGATTTATGTAAAAAAATCAATTTGAACACTCTTGTATGGAGGGAAGGAATGTCAAATTGGGAACCTGCGTCAAATATAGATGAATTAAAAAAAAAGTTATCAGTCTCTACCCCTCCGCCCATTATTTACCAAAAAAATTCGAAATACAAGGATGATGGATTGTTGACACTATCTATTATTGGACTTTTGGCAAGTCTATGGTTTTTAACAGGAGGTACATATGCGTTCTTGACAAATACATATATTTACGAAGCGACTCCTATCCAAATTTTAGTTAGTTTGTACTCACTTGCATTTTCAATAGTTGCAATTGTTAAATCAAGGAAGAGCAAATAAAATTTACTGAATTTAAATTCCATCACTACCGCAATCACCAGCTGAAGGTCACCTTCCGGCGGCCTCACGACATTAGTTAACGTGAGTTCGATATAAACAAATGGCAGATTATCAATTAATTATATTTGTCAATTCAGCCCGCACGCTTCCAGCGTGCGCAACAACCTATGTGTCCTAAACCTCCTACCAAGCCCCGCAGACCTAACGGCCTGTGAGCATTTACAGAAATTTGCAATGTCTTTTCCATACGTTTGCCTATTGGAGCACATTTGCAGTCCAAAGGACTGCATGGCTTGGTAGCACGTGATAAATTGGAAGATATTCGCAGGCCTTTGGCCTGCGGGCTGATTTTTATGAATTATCTTACGTCGAACTCGCGTTAAATTATCCCACGCTATCAAATCACATCGCTATAAGCCACATCACTAAAACTTTTCGATTTTTGCTTTTTCAATTATTTTTTCAAATATTCATCTAAAAATCTGAAGAATTCGCGTTGCCATAAGATGGCATTCTGCGGTTTGCTTACGAAGTGTGTCTCATCGGGGAAGAAGAGGAAGCGGCTTGGGATTCCTTTCATCTGCGCTACATCAAATGCCTGCATTCCTTCGGTGTATGGGATGCGGAAATCGTTACCGCCGTGAATAACCAAAAGCGGTGTATCCCAGTTCTTTACGAACTTATGTGGTGAAAAGCTGTAACTCTTCGGGGTGTTCTCCCAATAAGGCCCTTCAATATCATGGTTTGCGAAAAAGAGCTCCTCGGTTGTGGCGTACCAGCTCTCAAAATTAAACATTCCACAATGGGCGATGAATGCCTTGAAGCGTTTCTGATGGTTGCCCGCGAGCCAGTAAATGGAGAAGCCGCCGTAACTTGCCCCCACCGCACCGAGACGGTCAGCGTCAACGTATGGTTCTTTCGCGATATCATCAATGGCAGCGAGATAGTCCTTCATATTCTGCCCGCCATAGTCACCGCTTATCTGGTCGTTCCATTCGGAGCCGAAGCCCGGCAAACCGCGCCTGTTAGGAGCGACAACAATATAGCCGTGCGCCGACATCATCTTGAAACACCATCTGAAAGAAAAAAACTGACTCACAGCTTGTTGTGGTCCTCCTTGACAATAAAGCAGAGTCGGATATTTTTTTGTTGAGTCGAAATCAGGTGGAAGGATAACCCAGACAAGCATATCCTTTCCGTCTGTGGTTTTCACCCAACGTTTCACGGTTTCGCCCATGTTTATTTTATCCAAAATCTCTTTATTAGTGAAAGTGAGTTGTGATATCTCATTATTATTCAAATCAATAGAAAAAATTTCAGACGGCAGAGAATGTGTAGTTTTGGTCGCGATGAGTTTGTCACCTGCAAGTGCGAGCGAGTTGAAATCGTGGTCGCCAGTTGTAAGCTGCGAAATGGTTTCAGTCGCAATGTCAAGCGCGAAAATTTGGTATGTGGCTTCCACACAACTCAAAAAGTAAATCTTCTCTCCTGCCCCACTCCAGACAAAGCTCTCGCAACTATTATCGAACTTTGTGCTATAGTCCTTTGTCTCACCCGTAGTGAAATCATGAACCATCAGCCGTTTCTTATCCGATTCAAAACCGGGCGTTTCCATGCTCCACCAAACGATTTTCGAGCCATCAGGCGAGAATACGGGGTCCATGTCATAACCCAAATTCTTTTCTGTAATATTTTCTGTTTTTCCGGTTTCCAAATCGTAAATGAAAATGTCAGTATTGGTGCTGACAGCGAAATCGATACCTTTGGCGCGTTTGCAGCAATAAGCGATTTTCTTTCCGTCAGGGCTCCACGCCGTCTCCTCCATTCCGCCGCCGCTCGGCACCGGCGCGTGGAACTTTTCGCCTTCAAGCAAATCCACCGCATTATCGGGGTCACTAAGCGGCGCGACAAAAAGATGAGCGTACGTGCCATCTGCCCAAGCGTCCCAATGTCTGTACATCAAATCATCATAAATCATGGCATTGGCATCTGGCAAGTCTGGATACCTATCAACAATCATAGGCTCCAAACGAACATTCTTTGTATAAAGAATATGACTTCCATCGGGCGAAAGAGTAAAGCCGTTAATGCCCTCCTCAGCGCGTGTAAGCTGCTTGCGGTCTGAGCCATCGGGCGCGCAAGTGAAAATCTGCATCAGCCCTCTGTCATCAGGATAAATGAACGCTATACTTTTGCCGTCAGGGGTCCACATTGCCTGCAACTCATCATCTCCTGTTGTCGTTACCTTGACAGGAGTACCGCCCGAAACCGGCAACGTATATAACTCCATATTCCCCTTATTCTTAGTGTAATCGTAATATTTCACACCATAAAGAAGGGTTGAGCCATCGGGCGAAACCGCCGGAGCAGTGACACGCCCCATGTACCAAAGAATCTCCTCGGTCAGAATCCCCTTCGAAAAATCAGGTTCCTGTCGGTTTTCTTTCGTTATCAAATCAAAAGGTTCAATTTCCTCTGTGACATTATTCTTACATTCTGTAAACATAATCGGCAACAATACTAAAAAAATCAGGTGCTTTTTCATAAATATTTGATTATTAATTCAATTCGAGTGTATATGGAATATTCAATTTCAGATTTTTCACAAACTTCTCAGGATAAACCGAAAGCTGGTAATTATTGAAATCCGAATGGAACTTGTCGCCCGCACCGAGCAGACGAATCACAAGCGGCACAGGTTGAGTGGAAGAATTCTCCTGCTCATTTTTCGACATTTTTGACGACTCTGAAATGATCTTCTGCAAATCGACAGCCAGCTGAACTGATATGGAATGTATTCCAAAACAGAGAGTTACTGATTTACACAACTTTGAAAAAGCATCATAAAGATTGAAAATATCCACAATTTCCAATTCAAAACTACGGTTGCCGTCCTTATCAGCGTAACGGCGTTCCTTGACACGCGCCTTGATGAAAAGCATTGCCCCGCTTTGATTCAAAAATGCCGCAAACTTACCGACCTGCTCACCGAAAAATCCGATGTCGAAAGATGTGTTATAATCCTCCAAAGTCATAAAGGCGTAATCCTTGTTTGTCTTTTGCGAAACACCCTTCCTCACACTTGTCACCGTGCCGACAAACGCAAGATTCTTGTTCACGAAAGGCGTAAGTCCGGCGTTAAGCTGAGCAAGATTCACGTTTGTATAATGCTCTATAATAGTCTTATATGTATCAAGAGGATGACCGGAAATATAAAAACCAGCGACATCTTTCTCATTTCTTGCACATTCGATGAGAGACCACGGTTCACACTGCGGAATTGTCGGGTAAGCCATCGCAGCCATTTCAGGGACATCATCAAACATCGAGATTTGGTTTTGAGCCGCATTCGACTGTGATTGGGTCCCATATGTCACCAATTTGTCAAGAAAATTACGTCCGTCCTTATCCTCAACGAAAAACTGTGCGCGGTGAATGTCGCTGAATCCATCGAACGCCCCCGCGCGAGCCATCGCCTCTATACAACGTTTGTTACAGTCTTTCAAGTTGATACGTTTCATAAAGTCGAAGATATTGGTAAAATTGCCGTTCTCCTCACGCTCCCTTATCACTGCCTCGGCAGCACCGGCGCCCATGCCTTTCAACGCCGCCAACCCAAAACGGATACTTCCCTCCTTATTGACGGTAAACATCAAATCAGACTCGTTAATATCAGGGCCGAGCACGTTGATTCCCGCACGACGCGCATCCTCAGTCAGCTTGGTTATTTCCGTGATGTTGTCCAAGTTGTTCGTCAAGTTCGCCGCCATAAACTCAGCACGGTAATGTGCTTTAAGCCAAGCAGTTTGGTACGACACAAAGGCGTAGCAAGTGGCGTGCGACTTATTGAAGGCGTAAGAGGCAAATTTCTCCCACTCCGCCCAAATCTCCTCCAAGTCCTTCTTCTGATGGTCGTTCTGCATCCCTCCCTGTATGAACTTTCCTTTCAACTCGTTCATCAGGCTTATCTTCTTTTTACCCATTGCCTTACGCAACGTATCCGCCTGTCCGGGAGTGAAACCCGCAAGCAGCTGCGACAAAAGCATGACCTGCTCCTGATAGACTGTGATTCCGTAGGTTATGTCAAGATATTTACCCATTTCCGGGATTCTATACGAAATCTTTTCTTTCCCCTGTTTTCTGTTAATGAAAGAGGGGATATTGTCCATCGGGCCGGGACGATAGAGGGAAACCATTGCGATGATATCCTCAAAACGCTGAGGCTGAAGTTCTTGCAAATATTTTCTCATTCCGTTACTTTCAAACTGAAAGACGGCTGTCGTATCACCTGAAGAGAAAAGCTCGAAAGTCTTAGCATCATCCAACGGAATCGCATCAATGTCAATATCCTTGTCGAAACGTTTTTTTATATTATAGAGTGCGCTTTCTATGATATTCAGGGTTTTAAGTCCGAGGAAGTCCATTTTAAGAAGACCAGCCGACTCAACGATGCTGCCCTCGTACTCCGTGACAAGTTTTCCGTCGGCTGTGCAGAGCGGCACCGCATCAAAGAGGTTGTCGCGCCCGATAATGACACCGCAAGCATGCACTCCGCGGTTACGGATAGTCCCCTCCAATTTGATAGCGAGCTGCAATGTCTTCTGCACTTGCGGAGACCCATGATCCAACTCGTTCTGCAACTCCGGAACATCATGGAATGCGCTTTTCAGCGTAACCTTCGGACCTGTCGGTATCAGTCCCGACAACCGGTTC
>CACYHL010000121.1 GCA_902774205.1 uncultured Bacteroidota bacterium
CGCTAAATAGTATAACCCTCAGAACCTCAAATAGATATTTGTCGGGGCTACACCGTCTTTAAACGCTGAGAAAGAGATTCCAAAAACGGATATTTTCTGCGAGGTCTGCGACAAAGAGGTTTTATCGGTGAAGAATCTCTGGCGGACATAATCACTGTTGAAAATGTGCATCTCCTTATAGACAAAATCTGACGGAAGATTCTGATTGACAGCGCGATATAAAGGATTATCCTCTATAGTCGTCATCTTGCCCATAATGCTGACATAATATTTCAGAGCCGAGACTGTGTCGCCCAAAAGAGCGAACCCCTCCTGTTCAAGAACATTTGTAAAATTCGTTTTCAAGCGGGATCCAGAGAAATTCGCGGTGCTTTCAGCGGCGCGGAAAATGCTTCTACCTTTGAACTTCACACACGAGTCGGGCGTGGCATTTTCGGGAATGAAAACCTCAAATTTGTAGTCGGTGGTGTCGAGCGGAACCGCCGCATAGTTATAAACCACCGTATCGTGCGAGGCAACGAATCTGCAAACATGAGGGACGACGCCGCAAAACGAACAATAATCTGTATTTTGCGGCATTACATTATATGGTATAGCGCCATTAAATTGCTCATTTTCAAATATTTGAGTTTTCAATTGAATATATCCAGCCAACTTTATCTCATTTTCAGTAAGACGTATCTGGTATGCTGCCCACAAACGACTCCCATCATTTTCATTTACAAAAACGTATGGTTCATTTATATTTTTGTTCAGATAATCAGAATAACGCGCATAATCCAGCAAAAGCCAGTTTTGTTTGCTGTTTTTCTCAACAATGGCGAAAATTTTCTTGAAATTCTCATTAAAAGTGAGATTTTTAACCTGTTTATGCTGTTTTAACGCCATTTTCAGCAAATCAATATTCTCGGAAGCCGAAAAGACATTATGATGCCATGCGAAATAGAATTTACGGTAATGCGTGCCATAATTGTAAATCCTGGTATTCTCAAATTCCGTGCAATTTCTACTGTCGATCTGCAATATTTTCAACAACTTGTCAAAATCCCGCGAAATCATTTGCGCAGAATGCAGCAATACAACTTTTTCACCGATTTCATGTCCTGAAATGATGATTTCACCGTTGTTTTTTCCATTTTTCGCAGGAAGTTTGTCCAAAAACGAGTTAAATCCGGTAAAAGAACCCATGAAAAACATTTCGTCCATATATGGTGACAATTTTGTAATATTTTTCGCAAAAGGTTCAACATCATTGACTTCAAAGATAAAAACAGCGTCATCGGGCACAGATTCAATAAGTCGGGCGTTATCCTGCCGGAAAAAATTATAATAGTAGAAAATCCCCGCGGCCGCGCAAATTGCCGCGATAACTGTAACAATAACTAACCATTTTGACGAACTTGCTGTGGTTTTTCTTTTTTCACTCATTTCTCAAAAATATAAAGCAGAAATATTTTACAAAATTAATATTTTTGTAATAACATTGCTGAATTTGCCAAGACAAAATGGGAAATTCATCTCATTAGGGCTTTTTGTCTCGGATAGACAAAATCTCATCAACACCATACAAACGACACCGTAGAGACGTTCCATGGAACGTATCGTTGTATTCGTAACGGCATTTGACAATGAATTCCATTGTTTTGTAGAGACGTTCCATGGAACGTCTCTACAAAATTCCCGTAATATTCCTTAATCTGAAACGGTAGGGCAGTTTTGCGTCCTCGCCGGCATAATCAACGCCGACACGAGGCAGTTTGGCAATGGCGGTTTCCGGCACAATAATACCACGGTCTTCCAACCATACCATATCGGAAGTCACTGACAATGTGTCATTTTCGGTTGTAAGTCCGAGCAATTTCGAGAAACGACCGGGCCCGTCACCAATTTCAGGGGTTATACGCTGTCTGCCGCTTCTTTTCAGCATCAGCTCCTCGCCGTGCGTTGGCAGCAGCCCGCGAAGCAACACCGCATCGGGCGTTCCTGCAACATTGGTTACAATATTTGTGAGATGGTGCATTCCGTAGCAGAGATAGACGTAAAGAATCCCGCCTTCGGCATACATTGTCGCGTTCCGCTTCGTAACCCGCCCACCGTAGGCATGCGATGCCTTGTCATTAATGCCTTTGTATGCCTCGGTTTCCGTAATTATCCCCCCCGCAAGCTGCCCACCAATCATCGTGAAAAAGTATTTCCCGATAAGGTCTTCGGCTATGAAAAGCACATCGTCATTCAAAAAATATTCTTTTGAGATTCTCATGCTAAAACAGAATTTCTTTTACAAAAAAAGATATTTTAACGTTAAAAACCGTTAATATTCATAAAAATTGGAGGAAGAAGAAGTAAAAATCCGATTATTATCAAAAAGAGCACAAAAGGAATGATGAATTTGAACCATTTCGCATACGGTATGCGCGCCACGCCCAAAACACCGATAAGCACTCCTGAAGTCGGGGTGATGACATTGGTGAAGCCATCACCGAACTGGAACGCCAAGACTGTAACCTGTCGCGAAAGCCCAATTATGTCAGAAAATTCAGCCATCATTGGGATTGTGAGCGCCGCCTTCGCCGAACCTGAAGGGATAATGATATTCAACAAATTCTGTATCAGATACATAACACCCACACTACCAACCTGTCCCGAACCGTTCATCGCCTGCGAAACGCCGTAAAGCATCGTGTCAATAATTTTTCCGTCTTCCAAAATAATAATGATTCCACCCGCAAGTCCGACCACGAGAGCGGCCGTGAGAATGTCGCCGCAACCAGCCAAAAAGAGCCGCACCGTCTTATCAAAACCGAACCCGAAGGAAATGCCCGCGCACACACCCATCGCAAGGAAAAGAGCCGCTATCTCCATCACATACCACTGATAACCCAAAACTCCCGTTATGAGCAGCAAAACCGTCAGCAGCAACAGCGACAGAATAAACGAATGTACAGACTTACGCGCCGAATAACCCCCCAACAACAGAAATCCAACCGCATAGACAGGGAAGAGGGCAAGCTTTTTCGTCACGCCGCCAACAGTAACATCCGTAAACGTGTAATTGACAGCAAGATAGCATAATACAGCCGAGACAGCGGCATAGACTATCCACGTCGCAACAGAGGACTTTACGACATCGGTTTCCGTCTCATTCTGCACACGACTGCGCCACTGCCCATCAGCCTCGAACATAAAAGAGCTCTCAGGAACTTTCTTCACTCGCGCCGCATACCAAAGTGTGAACGCAATGGCAAGAACGGTGAGCGCAAGCCAGCAGACAAAGCGGTATTCAAGCCCTGAAAACGGCGGCAGCCCCGAAAGGCCCTGCGCAATTCCCAAAGTGAACGGGTTGAACATCGCACCTGCAAAACCGACATGCGCCGCCAAATAGCACATCAACACGCCGACAACAGAGTCGTAACCCATTGATATTGCAAGAGGTATGAATATTGCGACAAAAGCGATTGTCTCCTCACTCATTCCGAAAATCGCGCCGAAAAGGCTGAACATTATCATTACCAAAATGATTATCAGATTATTAGCTCCGACAATCTTGAAAAACTTATAATGCTGTAATTTTTTCAACCGGTTGAGAAAAGAGACAATGCCGACATCAACAGACTTTGTAGCGTTAAGAATCCAGAACGCGCCGCCTATCATAAGGATAAAGACGATAATGGGCGCGGTACGTTCAAAACCGCGGAAGAAAGCCGCGAAAATCTGCCATGTCTGCGGCACATTGTCAACCTCATGGAACGAATCGGCGACGACAACATTCCGTACGGTGCCGTCAACGGTAACGCTCTCACGCGCATACTCGCCGCCTGGGACAAACCACGTTGCGACAGCACATAACAGAATGATAATAAATACTATAGTGAAAGTATGCGGGATTTTAATGTTCCTCATAAGCCTACAATCTCTGTTTCACAACCTCAAAAAGCGCAATTCCTGTCGCTACGGAGACGTTAAGGGACTCAATCGTTCCTGTCATAGGAATTCTGACAGAGTCATCGCAAATTCGAAGATAATCCCATGCAATTCCCTCGTACTCGTTGCCCATCACAAGGCATACCGGCTTCGTGTAATCCTTCTCAAAATGGAATTTTCCGCTCTTTTCAGTAACCGCAACAACCTCAATACCAGAATCTTTCAGGAAATTAATAACTTCAACAAGGTTTGAATGACGGCACACCGGAATTTTATGGAGTGCGCCGGCGGAGGTTTTCACGGCGTCCTCGTTGATTTGCGCCCCACCCTTCAGCGGAAGAATAATGGCATCAACGCCGGCGCACTCCGCGGAACGGGCTATGGCTCCCAAATTACGAACATCTGTGATTTTGTCAAGCAGCAACAGAAACGGAACCCGCCCCTGCTCGTACAAAGTCGGGACAATAGAATAAATGTCCTGATACTCAATTGACGACACAAACGCCACCACACCCTGATGATTCCCGCGAGTGAACCTGTTCAGTCTTTCAACAGGAACATATTGGAACGGAATCTTATTCTGCCTTACCTGAATAAAAAAGTTTTTAAACAAGTCACCACTTAAACCTTTCTGTATAAACACTTTATCAATAGTCTTACCACCATTGATCGCTTCCAGAACGGCACGAATCCCATATATAATCTGATTGTTTTTGCTATCCTCCATAACTAATCTGTAAACGATAAATTTCTCTTGTCAATACCCCATAAAAGTTTTTCTCTTATAACCGAGAAGAAATCCGCGGACAAAAAGCGTACTGAATTTATGTAGAATTTTTCTTTTGTGATAATGATATTTGAACGATGAGGAAGTATTGTTTTATGCGAATCGACTGATAAAGAGAACTGTTTTGTGCGGCTTTCAACTAAAATCCTGATAGTTGCCGAAGCTGGCAGCACAATTGGGCGTACCGATAGAGAATGTGAAGCGATCGGGGTTATGACCACCACATCGGCGGAAGGCGGCAAAATGGGCCCGCCGCAGCTCAACGAATACGCCGTGGAGCCAGTTGGGGTCGCAACAATAAGTCCGTCAGCCCAATAAGTGTTGATTTTCTTGTCGTCCATCCAAACGGTAATGGAATTTATAGAACCATCAACGGAAGGGTGAATTGTGACATCGTTAAGGGCGAAATGGCTCGGAAGCGGCTCTGAGGAGTCGCAATTCACATGCAACAAGGCCCGTTTCTCGATTTCAAACTCGCCGCGAAGCAAAAACTCCAAGCACTCCTTGAAATTCGTCCTGTTTATTGACGCCAAAAAACCGATTCTGCCGGTATTTATTCCGACCACAGGCACTTCAGAGTTTCCGACAATATTTGCCGCGTCAAGAAAAGTGCCGTCCCCTCCTATCGAAAAAAGATAGTCTATGGGGAAATTTTCCATCAGCTCATCTGTATTGGCAAATGTTTTATAAGAACAAGAATCCCAACTTTGTTTCCATTCCTCATAAAACGGCTCATAAAGAATAAGTTCACAATCGTTATTTTTCAAAAACTCGAAAACGCTCCCTATGAACGGCGCCGCCTCTTCCGAATAATTCCTTATATAAACAGCAATTTTCATCTTCTATTCAAAAAAAGAGACCACCTGAGATGGTCTCTTTTCATTTTTGCAAGTATTATAATTTTAATGTTTCACTACCTT
>CACYHL010000122.1 GCA_902774205.1 uncultured Bacteroidota bacterium
CACCTCCTTCACGACATTCGTGTTGAAGCTGCCGCACAGGCCGCGGTTGGACGTGATAACCACCAGCACGACCTTCTCCGGCTTGCGGTCCTCAAAAAGCGGCATCTCGTCAATGTTCTCCGCCGCCTCCGACAAATCCTTAAGGATTTCGTTCAGCTTGTTTGAGTATGGCTTCAGATTTATAATAGCCGTCTGTGCCCTGCGCAATTTAGCCGCCGAAACCATTTTCATGGCACCGGTTATCTTTTGCGTTGACTCGACAGAAGCTATCCTGATTCTGATTTCTTTTAAACTTCCCATAATAATTATTTTTCAAACTTTTTGGCGACCTCAACACAAACGTTCTTGAGAGTTTCCATGACGTTATCGTCAATTTTTCCTGATTTCAAAATATCAAGGACATCTTGATGTGTTTCGTGCAAAACGTTAAGATAATCAACCTCAAAATCTCTGATTCTGTTCACTGGGACCTTTTGCAGCAATGCCTTCACGCCACAGAAGATGATAGCGATCTGCTCTTCAACCTTCAGAGGTGAATACTGTGGCTGCTTAAGGATTTCAACGTTGCGTGCACCTTTGTCAAGAACCGCCTTTGTTGTGGCATCAACATCAGAGCCGAACTTTGAGAATGACTCAAGCTCACGATACTGCGCTTGGTCAAGTTTCAGTGTACCAGCGATTTTCTTCATCGACTTGATCTGTGCGTTACCACCGACACGAGAAACCGAGATACCGACGTTGATAGCCGGACGGATACCTGAGTTGAAAAGTGAAGTCTCAAGGAATATCTGACCGTCAGTAATTGAAATTACATTGGTCGGAATATAAGCTGAAACGTCACCGGCCTGTGTCTCGATAATCGGCAGAGCCGTAAGCGAACCGCCGCCCTTGACGATAGGTTTCAGAGTCTCAGGAAGGTCATTCATTGTGGCTGCGATCTCATCAGACTCGATAATCTTAGCGGCTCTCTCAAGAAGTCTTGAGTGGAGATAGAAGACATCGCCAGGATATGCCTCACGTCCAGGCGGACGACGGAGCAACAGAGAGACTTCGCGGTAAGCCACAGCCTGTTTTGAAAGGTCATCATAAACGATGAGGGCAGGACGTCCCGTATCGCGGAAATACTCACCAATAGCTGCGCCCGCAAACGGAGCGTAGAACTGCATTGCCGCCGCGTCAGAAGCTGTCGCCGCAACGATCGTAGTGTAAGCCATTGCACCGCGCTCTGTCAGTGTTTTGACGATATTTGCAACGGTTGAACCTTTCTGTCCTACTGCAACATAAATACAATAGACAGGCTCGCCCTTTTCATAAAATTCTTTCTGATTGATGATTGTGTCGATAGCGATAGCGGTTTTACCGGTCTGACGGTCGCCGATAATAAGCTCGCGCTGTCCACGTCCGATAGGAATCATAGCGTCAACGGCCTTGAGACCTGTCTGGAGCGGTTCCTTGACCGGCTGGCGGTAGATGACGCCCGGGGCCTTACGCTCGATAGGCATTTCGTAAAGGTCGCCAGTGATGGGGCCCTTGCCGTCAATTGGTTCACCCAACGTATTGATGACACGTCCGAGAAGGCCTTCGCCAACGGGGATAGACGCGATTCTGCCAGTACGCTTGCATATATCGCCTTCGTTCAATGTTTTGGAATCGCCGAGCAACACGACACCGACATTGTCCTCCTCAAGGTTCAGCACGATGCCCATGACATTCTCGCCCTGGCCCTCGAAAACGACAAGCTCACCTGACTGTGCGTTGTAAAGCCCATAAACACGGGCAATACCGTCACCCACAACCAGAACCGTGCCGGTTTCATCCAAGCTCGACTTCGAGTCGAAATTCTGTAACTGCTGACGTAAAATCGCTGTTACTTCTGATGGTTTAATTTCTGCCATATTAATTTATTTAATGTACATTAAAATTTGTTTTTATTACAAAAATTCAAGAATAGCGAACACAAGACCGATGACAAAGGTCACCGCCAAAATGCCCCTGCCTGTAAGGTCGTATTTCAGTTTCAGAAGATAATAACGGAGAAGAAAAAGATTAGGAATCACGCTCAGCAATATAAGTTTCTGTGGTTCAACGACTTCAAAGACATTGGAAACAGGTCTGCCCATAAAATGGAATATGAGCGCGAGTATTCCCCATAGAAGCACGAAGAGCACTACAGGGACAAGCAGCCCCATTATAACGCCAAGCCATACCGAATCCCTACGCAGTTTTTCCATTTACAGTTCGAGTTTTTTTAATTTGCCAATATATTCGTATGCGGTCATGTCGCAATGGACAGGCTGTATTGTGACGTAGCCATTTGCAAGTTCGAAGAGGCAGCTGCCAGGCTTCTTCTCATGGTCTTCCATCTTTCCTGAAAGCCAATAGAACTTCTGCCCTGTCGGGTCAACATTCTCCTCAAACTCCGCGCTCCAAAAACCTCTTGCCTGCGAAACAACCTTAAAGCCCTTAATCTCATCAAGCGGAAGTTTCGGGATATTCACATTAAGAGTGATATTGCTCGGGTAGTTGTCATCGTCAAGCACCTTCTTTATCAGTTTCCCCACAAAATATTTAGATGCGGTAAAATCAGCGTCATCAGCCAAGTCGCAATACGAAATGCCTATTGATTTGCATTTGTCGAGGCTTCCCTCGATAGCTGCGGCAACCGTACCGGAATAGATAACACTGATGGCAGCGTTCGCGCCGTGGTTTATGCCCGAAAGCACCATGTCAATCTTCCGCCCGTGGCAGACCACAAACTTCGCCATCTTCACGCAATCCACAGGAGTGCCGTTCACAGTATAATAGTCAACGCCGTTTATTTTGCCATGATATTTCACGCAGAGCGGTGCGCCCATAGTAACAGAATGGCTTGCACCGGAATAGTGCTGCTCCGGAGCCACGACAACGACTTCGCCGAAACCGCGTGCCACATCTGCAAGTTCGCGGATTCCCTTGGCCTGATAGCCATCATCGTTTGTTATAAGTATCAACGGTCTCTCTTCTGTCATTTTATTTAGCTGTTTATCAGTATTTTACCATTCATCATCTTGCTGGACTTTCGGCTGCATACCTTTCTTCATGGATTCTATCACAGCCTTAATCTGCTCATCAATCTGTTTAAGATATTCAAAATGAGCTGGTTCCCACTTCGGACTTTCGGTATTAAACCAAACTTCGATGGGAGAAAATGCAGTCGCTTTTTCCGTAAACTCATTAATGACATATCTGTAGCGCTGGTCACGGCACTCGATTTTGCATTTATAGTAAACGATATTACGCATGTGCTTTGTGCCGTCCTTCTGCGTGCCGTAAATTCTGACAGAAGAGCGAAGTTCAATAACGCCCGTCTCCCTGTCTTGCGACTTAATAACCTCACTTGTGTTTTTATACTCGGCTTTCACCCACTCCATAGCGCGGTCGAAAAGCTCCTGCGGAGTGCCTTCCTGCTTCACAACTTCCTTGTATGTGACGGTTTGTGTAGCCTCATCAATAGGAAGCGCCGGCTTCTCCAAATTTTTGTTTTTCTGCGAGAACGCTGCCAAAACAGTCAGCAGCATGAGTATAAGCAGTGATAATTTTCTCATCTTTATGAAATTTAACTGCAAAGATACATTAATTTTTTATATTTTCAAAGTTCAACAGATGAAAAAATGTCCAATAACCTACTTTTATTATTTTGCCCAAAACTATAGGTTAATGCAAGCAAATAATAGATTATAAAATGATTATTTTCCAAATCCAGCCCGCACGATTCATGTATGCGCGACAAACGGCTGGAGAAAAAACACCTCCATACCGAGCCCCGCTGGCTAAAGACTTGCGGACTAAAAAATTATCCCACCACCCATTCCGCAGAAATTTCCAATTTGGAGAATGCGAATAGTTTCTTTCCAAGGTCTTTCAGAGAAGCGCCAATGTGGTAAACCGCATCGTCAAGGATCAGGAATCTGTCGTGGTAACGGGGCGATTCTTCAATGACGATGGGTGGATATTGCTGGTTGTGTTTGGCTAAATCCATGACAAGCACAGAAGAAATCTGACGGGGCAGGATTTCTTTGATTTATCGCAAAGCCCCGATAGAGATACTCCTTCAGCACCTTTGTCGCCCAAATTCGGAAATCTGTTGCCTGCTTCGAATTAACACAATAACCTATTGAAAGAATTGCATCCAAATTATAAAATTTTGTAGTATAGTGTTTCCCATCAATGGCAGTTGTTTCCATTTTGGAAACAACTGCTTCTGGAGATAGTTTCCCTGTTGCAAATATATTTTTTAGATGCTTTTGATATAGCAGCTTTTTGTACTCCGAACAAAATCCCAATTTGCTTCTGTCTCAGCCACACCGTTTCATTTTCGGCAAGTACACCTAATTGAATAAGACACTATGATAAGAAAATTTTGGTGTGTTTTGCGCTATGGCAGCCATAGTCATTACACTCAAAAAAATAACAAGCACAATTTTTTCATCACAATAATTTAATAACTATCTCACCACCATCTCCTCGCGCACATCGTCGTAATCGACTGTTACACTGGCGTTTTCGGCGAAGGTCTGCTTGAGAATCTCTTCAGCGAGCAAATCCTCGACATTCTTCTGGATAGCCCGTTTCAGCGGTCGGGCTCCGAAATTGGCGTCCCAGCCAGTTTCAGCAAGGAACTCTTTGGCCTTGTCGGTGACGGTGACTTTCAATCCCATCAGCTCTACCCTACTGATCAGTTTCGCCAACTCTATGTCAATGATTCTGATGACATCAGGTTTTTCGATGTTGTTGAAATATACAATGTCGTCAATGCGGTTGAGAAATTCCGGTGCGAAAGTCTTTTTCAAGGCATTCTCCAAAACGCTGTTTACAAGCTTGCCCTTGTTTGCCTCTGTGGCACTTGTGCTGAAGCCCATGCCGGTTCCGAAATCCTTCAACTCGCGCGAGCCAATATTGGAAGTCATAATCAAAATGGTGTTTTTGAAATCGACCTTACGACCTATCCCATCTGTCAGCTGCCCTTCGTCAAATACCTGAAGCAGAGTCTTCTGCGGCTCATCTTTCTGTGCGAGAGGGAGGGCCGGAACCTTGAAGACAAGCTTCTTGATCTCCTTGGAAACAATCTCGGCCACCGTCTCATCGAAACGGACTTCTCCGACCTTGTCCAGATTGAAACCGACGGCGGTCACTTCCGTTCCGACGTATGCCCGTACGGTTCCGCTTTCATTGGGGTCAGGAGAAAGCTTGTTGTTGGTAATGTCTATGGCCGGTGTGTTGACCGGGGCGGGCTGCTCTCTCTTGCAAGAAAGCGTCAGCGAAAGCAGCACGAGTGCTGTAAGAAATGGAAAGCGTTTCATATCCTATAGCTTATTGTAATCATAATCGTATTTCTGCCAGTAGCAGTCGAAGGTGACGACTGAACTGCCATAGTTAGGAGCGCTGGTATTGTAAACGGCCCAGTCAATCTGCTTGATGTGAAGCAGTCCGAGGCGCTTGATGCCTGCAGCCCGCTTGCTTGCGTCATATCCGTAATTGTGGTAATAAGCGACGATGAATACG